>CALKXD010000072.1 GCA_938003855.1 uncultured Granulosicoccaceae bacterium
AAACGCATAGGCGCAACTGACATCGCGCTGGCTATCGGTATTAGTTATCTAACGGGACACCCGCAATTGTCTACATCGTCCGATGAAAGTACTATCAGGCAAGTACACCAGTGGATTACACAGTGCGTGCTTGGTCTATCGCTTTGTCCCTATGCACAGCAACCGTATCGCAGTGGTGCGGTTGCCATAGCACTGATTAAAAGTGTTGAGCAGATGTTGCCGGGTATTGATGAGCAGGCAAAGCTATTGCTCGACGGCACCGATGAAACCGTGTTGCTGGTGTTGCAAAGTGGTTTGTCAGATTTTCTCGACTTTAATGATTTTATAGATGACGTAGAGCATCGCCTGGTGGCAACTGATCTGGACGATCAACTGCAGGTCGTGACGTTCCATCCGGACTATCAGTTTGCCGGTGAAGCGGTGGACGATCCCTCAAACTACACCAATCGTGCACCTTTTCCGATTGTGCAATTACTCAGAGTGGATTCTGTAAGCAAGGTGGTTGACGCCGGCGATACCCTTGCGATTCCTGAAAAGAATATGCAGACACTGCGGGCATTAGAGGCGACTTCGCTGCAGCGTTTGTTCCCATGGGTGGCTCGCTAGCGGAGCAAACTCAGGCGGTATTGATTACGTCGGGTATCAGGCCATCTCTGTGATGCCAGGCAGATTTAGGTGGTTGCAGGGATAGCTATCACCAGAGCTGTATTAACCAACAAGCGCACGGTGCGGTTGTATCTCAGGCCCGGAATTGTCTGTTTGTTGTCGGCGGACACCGCGGCCGTCGCCGCAAATGTCACTCGTTACAAAGGTTAGGCAATAGCGGTGTTTTCATCCAGACAAGAATGAAAGCGCTGACGCACGGTTGATTTTTCGGCGTTGCTTGTCACGTTGTCGGATTCCTGAACTTCATCGCCTTCGAGTATAATTTCCAGAGGATCGCGTCGGCCGGACAATGCCGAGAATCGCTTCAGCAGCTCCAGCAGTTTGTTGCCACTGCCAGACAGTACAGCGCGGTCTATTTTCAGGATATCCGGCTCCAGTGATATAAATCGTGACAGTGAGGAGTTGCCGGCGCCGAACGCATCGAGCGCGATACGTATCCCGAACTCATTGCGAAGGTCCTGCAGCTGATCGGCGAAGCCATTCAGTTCGGGCAGGCTTTCCACCACGTTGTCGCTGGCCAGTGATATTTTTTCGGAAATCTCGAACACCAGTCGTGCACCGTGAGTGACGGCTTTTTCGGTCAGGTCACGGATGGTGGCGACGTAGTCGCCTTGCTGCAGTGTCTGAGGATACACACTGATGCATAGTGGTTTGGTATCGCTGAAATGAATCAGATTCTCTGCTTCACAGACGTTCTTGTATCGATAGGCGGCCTCTTTCAAGGTGTGCAGATCAATCGCTGTGCGAAACTCTTCACCCCACTCTTCAGCAACCACAAACAGTTCTTTCGGAAACTGGTCCGTGTCGGTGTGGGAGGCTACAACTTCCCAGCCCCAGACGGCTGTCTGGCCGCTGCTGTTAAGTTCCAGTATCTTCTCGAACTGCACGGATACACGGCGCAGATCCTCGATGAAAATTTCGAAGCGGCGCTCGTTGATGCGTTCGCTGGTGTTCCAGTAGCGTCGATTGAGACCGTCGAAGACAGAGGTTTGTATTTGCCTGGTCGTCGGCGGGCTGATTTCCGTGCCGGTAACGTATGGGTCGCGCTTGTAGGCAGCACTGCAGTGGCAACTGTACAGCTCACTGACGGCATCGGCGTAGTACTGATTGAAGTCGCGGATGGACTGATCGGCATCAACCACGATGGCGATTTTATCTGCCTCTATGCCAACGGGAATGACAGCGAAAGAGAGCTTGTTCTGATCGGGGAACACCCGAATATCCGGTAATTGTATTGCCGAGTTGCAGTTCTCCAGGTCGCTCACCATACGGGTAAGTGCGGTGTGCAGAGATCTTGTGTCGGCGTCGACGCCGGTGGTGGAAGAGGTGGTAGCCAGTACTCTCAGGGAGTGTCGATCACACAGATAGACAGTGTCTGCATCAACCGCACGACGCAGTTGGTGGCAGAACCGTTGTTCAACCGGCATAGACGGAGTGATCTGCGGGCAGTGATCGATGTTGCACAGTGCAAAAATTGCATCATCGTACTGTTCCGACAGGCCTTGAACCGGTCTTAGATCGGCCAGAGTCAGCTTGAGCTCGTCAGGCTGTTGTTCGGGCATTGTCGAGTGTGTTTCAACCCAGGGTTTCATTTTGAAATCGCTATCCACGTTCTTCTGAAGCGGATAGTGTTCAAAAACTGCGCCACGCTTTTCAATCGGGCTGTGACTGATTGTGAAACGCAGGCACATCAGCGATGTTTTCAGGGGGCAGGTCGGTGCGGATCGATCAACTTCAGCAGGCTTGCCAGCAGCAAATAGATGATGGCTGCAACAACAGCCCAGGCGGCACCAATGGCAAAAAATATATCGGGTGCTTTCATCAATGTGGTCATCAGTGAATCCTGATAGTAGAAAAACCACGGATGATCATCGGGAAATACCAGTACATGGAATGCTTTGAACACCTCGTGCGGTCCGATGACAGAGATTGCCACGATAATAATCAATGCGATGATAAGGAGTGTGATCAATGATTTAGCCAGTCCGGGCAGTGGCCATCGGGTCAGACGGGCAAGCCCGATCAGAACAATCAGCAGCACCAGCGAGGCCCAGCCAACGGGCATCATGAAATCGATTACACGCGCCACATCCTCAAGATGAACGGCTTCGTCATTGGTCAGCAGTAGCTGTTGCGGTTGCTCCGGTCCGGCCCGGTAGCTGAGTTCCCTGAGGCCTGCGCCATGGTTGTTGACCGCAATGCCAATGGCGGCAAACAACTGCTTGTGGGTTTCAATCGGGGTATTTTCAAAACCACTCTTGCCCTGGCGGTTCTGCGGCGCAAATTTTGTAATGTGCGAACCGATATCGAGCTGCTGATACCAGAACGAATAACCATAGTTGAATGGCTGCATGAGCTTCCATGCCAAAAAAACGGCAGCTGCAAAGCAGCACACGATGACTAGCGTATGATGTAGGATTCGCAACTGTAATTTCTCAAGTAATCCGGCGAATGGTTGATCTGATCTGGCGTCTGCAACGCGCCATTGCAAGACCATCAGCCGCCGACATAAGGCGGTTCTGCCAGAGGGTTGATTTACTCTGTCCTGCGGCTGGTAATTCGATCAGCATTGCGGTGGAGAATCAGCACCGGCCAACCGCCTCACTCAGATGGATAGTAAAATAGTCTAATGACTGACAAAGATAGCAGATACCGATTTCTGTTGGAAAAAGCGAATATTCGGGGTGTCATTGTACATCTGGATGAAACCTGGAAAGAAGTGCTGCGCCGTGCACAGTATCCGCACACCGTACAGCGGATTCTCGGTCACGCGATGGTAGCGGTGCCGTTGCTGGCGTCAACGATAAAATTTGACGGACGTCTGACGCTGCAGGCCCGTGGCAGCGGACCGGTCAAGTTGCTGGTAGTGCAAGCGCGCGCCGATGGCGGCCAGCGTGGCCTGGCGCAGTGGCTCAGTGAGCCACCGGAGCAACCGCTGCAGGCAATCTTTGGTGATGCCACCCTGACCATTCAGATTGAAAGCGGTAAGCGCGGCGAAGTGTATCAGGGCGTGGTTGAAGCAGACGGCGATCTCCTGCAGGATGCGCTCGGTCGTTATTTCGAAAATTCAGAGCAGTTGCCGACGCAGTTGTGGCTGCACTGCGATGGCGATCAGGCGGCCGGTATGCTGCTGCAGCAGTTGCCGGAAAGTGACGCCAGTGGTGAGCCGCGCGACCGCGATGACGATTGGCGGCGTGTGGCACTGATGGCAGGCACGGTCAGCAGTGAGGAGCTTTTATCTGCCGAAGTCCAGCAACTGTTGCCGCGTGTATTCAGTGAAGACGAAGTGAGACTATTTGATGCAGAGCCGTTGAGCTTTGCCTGTGGCTGCTCGCGTGAGCGTACCTCGGCGCTGATCGAAGGGCTTGGCTACACAGAGGCTAAGGATATATTGCAACAGGAGGGGCAGATTGAGATTACCTGTGAATTCTGCAACTCGAAGAATGTGTTTGACAGTATTGACGTCGAGGCGATTTTCCGCAGCGATTCCCCTAATCCGGATACTGGCACATTGCATTAGTGCGCCGCGCGCAATAACGTATGACAGCGGCTGGTTGGCGGGCGCTGACTATGACCCGGTCAGCTGCCTCCGGTGGTAGCAATTAACCGGCTTTAACAATAACGGGTGCTGCAGGGCCGGACTACCGGCTGCCGCACACCGGGCAATCGGCGTTTTTGCGTAGCAGAATTTCTCGCCATTCCATGGATAGACCGTCAAGCAACAGGAGCCGGCCTTCCAACGTCCGGCCAAAGCCGGCCAGTACTTTGATCGCCTCGGTGGCCTGCACTGTGCCGATCATGCCGACAATCGGTGACAGCACGCCGGTTTGGGCGCAGGTCTCGGCGGCATCAGTGCCGCCGGTATAGAGACAGCGGTAACAAGGGGCGTCGTCTTTGTGGCCGGCAAACACCGATACCTGACCATCGAAGCGGATGGCCGCCCCGGACACCAGCGGCACGCGGTGCTTTACGCAGGCTTCGTTGACGGCAAACCGGGTCGGGAAATTGTCACTGCCCTCAAGCACGATGCTGCACGTCGGGACAATTTCCTCGAGGGATTCTGCATCCAGCACGGAGTCGATGGTTTCGATCTCAATATCGGGGTTCAGTGCCAGGCAGGTTTGCTTTGCTGAGTGTGATTTCAGCTGTCCGATACGGTCGGTGCTATGCGCGACCTGGCGTTGTAGATTGGAGAGTTCGACAACATCGAAATCGGCGAATATCAGCTTGCCGACACCGGCAGCTGCCAGATACATGGCCACCGGACTGCCGAGTCCGCCGAGGCCGACGATCAGGGCGGTGCTTTGCAAAAGCCGCTGCTGGCCTTCGACACCGATCTCTGACAGATTGGTGTGGCGACTGTAGCGATCAATTTGGGTAGCATTCATGATTTTATTAACCCCTTTACCTGCAATACTGTGCGCCTATTGCACGTTTGGAAATGTGCCCTGGCAAACTGGCGGGAGCGACGCGATTATCCTCAACCGAACTATGACACACACGTGAACTTTCTGGCACATGTCTTCTTTGCGAAGGGCGATCCAGCCGCTATGGTCGGACAACTCTGTGGTGACTTTGTTCGCGGTTCCAGTCTGACGCAGTTTCCCGATGCTATACAGCACGGTATCCGCCTGCATCGTGCGATTGATTCCTACACTGATAAGCATCCGCTAAACCGCCAGGCGCGTGATCTGTTTACCGATCCGCACCGGCGCTTTGCCGGCATTGTGACCGATGTTGCCTACGATCACTTTCTTGCCATACGCTGGTCAGACTATTGTGAAATGCCGCTGGTTGACTATGCCGTGCAGGTCAGCGATGCGTTGCAGGTCTACCGCGATGTATTGCCCGATAATCTCAAGCGCTTTGCGCCCTACCTTGAGTCAGAGCAGATTCTGCAGCGCAATATCGACAAAGCGCACATCGATCTTACCCTTGATCGAATATCGCAGCGGCGCAAAAGCATGCAGCCGTTGTCTACAGCAGCGCCGAAGTTGTGGGCAAACGAAGCACAGCTGAGCCGGCTGTTTGATGCTTTTTTTCCGCAGCTTATTGATCATGTAGACAACTTGCAGGCGGATTCCGTTAACCGCTGAATGCAGGTCCTGTGCATCGTTTTGCTAAGGGTGTCTCAATGATCGGGGTGGCCGGCCTCGACCTGCTGCAACTCCTGCTCGCTGAGCTCTTTGTAGCCGCGCGGATAGGGCCAGCCATAGCCCCACCGAAACGGTGTTGGCAGGTACGGTGTGCCACCTACGCGCACCCCGGCCAACATTAACTGTGCAATTTCTTCTTCCCCGACCTGCGCAACACAGGCGCGTAGTTGCTGATCGGCGTCCAGGCGCTGTTGATAAGTGCCACCCTGCCAATAGGCGACATCGTGTGCGCTGCAACACGCCAGCCAAAGGGTCTTATGGTTAAACGTGCCGTCGGGAAAAGCGCTGCAGCCATCGGTGGTGAATGCCTTGATATCGCGGTGCTGACTGCAGGCGCTGCACAGGGTCAGTAACAGCAGAATCGGGATGACGTTACTCATGTGGCTCCTTAAGGTTTAGTGGCGTTGCCCGGATAGCGGTTTGATTCCCGTATCAGGCGGCTCAGGCTCAGATAGCCGAGGGCGGCAATACTGGAGATAAACAATAAAAAACTATTCCAGCCGGCATTGTTGTATATCCACAGGGGAAGTATAGAGCCGCTAGCGCCGGCAATGTAGTAGATAGAAATATACACGCCGTTGATCAGGCTGGCCTGATCCGGCTGCAGGCTGGTCAGAAAGCCTGAAAGTGTTGCGTGAATCAGGAACATCCCGCCTGCAGTCAGAAAGCAGGCGGCAATCGAGCCGGGGTAATCACTGATCGCCAGTGTTGCCAGGCCGATCAGAAATACCGTCAGGGCCACTGTCATTGCACGCACCCGGCCACCGAAAAAACTGGCCAGTCCAGTAGTATGGGTGGCGATGATAACCCCGATACTGTAGCCGGAGTACACCAGTGATATCTGCAACGGTGTGACATCGGGGGTCAGATCAACCAGCCGGAAAGGCAATGCTGTGAGCGTTGCAGAAAATGCAAAGAAGGTACTGAATATAAGCAGGTAGCCGGACTGGAAAGTGCGGTTTTTAAGTACCGTGCTCAGCTTATTGTGATTAGTGCTGTTGTTGTCACTGGCGGTGGGTGAATCGGGCTTGATCCGCAGTAATAATAAGGCGCACAACAGTAATGCGCCCGCTATTAGCTGGAACACGACGGTCCAGTGGAACCAACTGCTGACCAGGCCGCTGATCAATCGCCCGCCTAGACCGCCGACAATAGTGATCGCAATGTACAGGGCAACCCGGGAAGAGACCTCGCGTCGGTCACCGGCCTGGCTGCAGTAGGTCACGGCGGCGGTGAAAATGGCCGGGTACACCAGTGCCTGCAGCGTGCGGACAAATAACAAATGGGTAAACGTTTCCGAGGCGGCGAACGTCAGTTGCAGGACGCTTAACACGGTGACTGCCATCAACAGGAGGATTTTTGCGCTAATGCGCTGCAGCAGCGCACCATAGAACAGCGGGGCGGCGCAAAGTACCAGGAAGGGAGCGGTGACCAGCCAGGCCGTCGTTGTTGCTGACACTGAAAAATGCTGACTGAAAAACGGCAGCAGCGGCTGTGGTGCATAGAATGAACTGAACACCACAAAGGTGGTGACCAAAACGATGGCAAGGTTGATGTTCAAGTGCGGATAGCACCTTCGCAACAGGGTGTTGGATGGTGTCCTGCCGGAAGCGTTGAGTCCATCACCCGAGTGCTGTCGGTCTCAAAAAATTGACATGATCTGTGGCGGTAAATTGTGCCCTTCATTCTGACCGGGTCGCTCAGTGGAGCGGACCGCTGAAAAAACCGCACACTGAATGGTTCATGGGGTTGCCGGTCATCAGTCGTTGTGCTGGTCGCTGGACGAATAACTGCTGCGGAACCCGGCAGGTACTTCGGCCAGATGTTTGTGCATGCGGCGAGTCGCCCGCACCTGCTGTCGGCCGAGCGTCCATTTGCGATAGACAGACCATTTGCGTTGCAGCGGCGGGGGCACAATAAAACGCCAGACTGTGTTGAGAAGATGCGTGATACCGAGCTTGTTCAGCGTATTGATAAATTGCGTGCGCACCCATTGCAATAATGCATCGGGAATAATCAATAGTGCGATAAACACGTAGGAGCTACTGGCGGTAAGCGCCAGGACAATCAGCGCGATGGTGGTTCGCAGCCACAGTGCGCAGCGCAGGTAGCGTTCAATCATCTGACTGAGCAGGCCAATTGCCTGCACTTTCAGCGCTCGGAGTCTTTGCCGCCATGGGCGATGTGATAACACCAGTAACTGGGTGGAACCGCGCATCAGGGTCTGGCGCAGTTTAAGGATGAGTGAGTTCTTCGCAAACAGCAGCAGCAGCTTGGGTGTCAGCGATTTTGACATCGCCTTGAGACTGGTGAGCAGGCCGATAAAAACCGGTACGAAAAAGGTTTCGTGGTAGGACACGATCAGGGTGACGACCACCAGAAAAAGGCTGCCAAGTGTTGCCAGGCGACGTGGTGTGACAGCAGTGCGATATTTGCGGGCTCGGCGGATAGGAAACCTTCGGGGGAATTGTCCAGGCTAGAGGCAGAGTGCGAGTGGCAGACTATACTTTAGCAGACCACCCACCAGGCTGCGCGGCAGAGACTCTGTTGTGGCAAGGTAGGTTCGCCCCGGCTAATCCCACTTCAAATCAAATGGCGGCATCTCTGTGACAACCCGACCTTCGCTCGCAGAGCGTGCAGACACTGAACGTACTTTCAGCATTGATTTACCTGCGGCCCGTCGCGCCTGTAAGCAGGCTGAATCGGCGCTGGCTGAAATGCGGCTGACCGAGGCACAGCAATCTGCACTGGAAGCCATTGCTCACCGCCCGAGTTGCTTTCTGGCCTATCAGTTACTCGGCCGGATACTTGATGCCAAGGGTCATCAGCAAGAGGCTTCTGAGTGTTATCGCGGGCAATTGCCGCAGCGCCTGATTGAGACGCTGGCGACCCACTCACAACCCGTGGCAGTGGCGAGCGATGGTTATCAACGATTACCGGCACACGCAGCAGAGCGAAACCTGATGCCGGCAGCACTTACATTATCCGGTCAAGTTGACGGCGACGGTGATGATCAACGGCGTGCCGACGCTGATCGAGTCATAGTGAGTGAAGGTAGTTTCGTTGATCAGGTAGCCAATGGTGTCGTTTGGCACGATGCCCACAACACGCAGGTACTTAACGCCGGTGGCGCTGAAATTGTTGAGCACTCAGTCGGCTGTACGCAGGTGCTGCAGGCGCTAGTGCTGCCATGTGAGCCAACGTGGCTGGGTCGTCGAGCGATTGTTCTGGGGGCCAGGGGCGCGCACAATTATTACCACTGGACGCTCGATATCATCCCCAGGCTGGCGGTACTTGAGGCAGCCGGCATCCGCTTGCAAGCCGATGATATATTCGTCGTGCCGTTTGCCCGTCAGAGTTTTGCGGTGCAATTGCTGGCACGTTTTGGCATTGCTGAATCACAGATTTTTGAAACAGAAACAGACACCCCCTATATCACCGCGGATCAACTACTGGTGCCGTGGCTGCAGAATAAAATGGGCTTGACGATGAGCGCCTGGCTGCCTCGCTACCTGCGACAGTCAGTGAAGAATCAGCTCACGACCATCAATGAACCGACCCGCGAAGGCCGAAAGCTTTTTATCAGTCGCAGCACCGCTACTGCCGATGGGCGCACGCTGGGGAATCAGGGGCAACTTGAAGCCATACTGGAAAAATACGGTTTTGAGATTGTATTGCCCGAGCGCTACAGTGTTGATCAGCAGGCAGAATTGTTTAGCACTGCCAGTGTGGTTGTTGCGGTGCACGGCGCGGGGCTTGCCAATCTGGTGTATTGCGCGCCGGGCACCACCGTCATCGAATTTTATGGTGAGCACCTGTCACCCTGCTATCAGGCGATCAGCGCTTTAGCAGGGCATCGCTACTACAATTGTCACTGCGCTCGCTTCGATGCAAGCCAGCTGAATGCTGCTGACGCCGTGCGGACAATTGCTGATCGCCGTTCTGCGGATTTTCAGGTTTCTCTTGAGCAGGCAAAGCGCTTGCTGCAGTTGGCTGATGTTATTGACTAGAAGCGAGCCGGTGGCTTGCCGCGTCTGTAGATAGACAACGCTCCCGATCGGGGGGGAGGGCTAGCCCCGACCGTTAGGCGAATCGCTCTGATGCCGTGGAAAATCCACCGATAGCATCACAGCGGAATCACCGGGGCGTCCGGTGATTAAGCCCGGCTAACTGCCCGTCCAGTTTGGTGCGCGCTTTTCTGCAAATGCGGTTGCCCCTTCTTTGCCGTCAGCACTGTTGAATACGGTGTCGACCTGAGCCGCTTGAAATTCCCAGAATTCCGCTTCGGTGCGCCCTTGCATTTCGCGGATCAGTTCTTTGGAAGCGATCAGGCCCAGAGGTGCGTTTCTGGCAATACGGTTGGCCAGATCGATGGCGGCTTCGAGCGCTCCACCTTTTTCACTGAGTTCTGCCACTAGACCGAATTGATGGGCTTCTTCTGCGAGCATCGGTTCTGCGGTTAACGCCATTTTCATGGCCCGGCCGTAGGGCAGTACGCGTGGCAGGCGCAACAGTGCACCGGCGGCTGCAAACAGGCCGACGCCGACTTCGGGAATACCGAATTTAGCGCCCTTGGCGGCGACGATCAGATCGGTGGAGAGGGCCAGCTCAAGGCCGCCTGCCAGAGCAAATCCTTCGACCGCGGCGATCAGTGGTTTTTTGGGACCACGCTCAACGATACCGCCGAAACCGCGATCTGCACCCGTTGGCAGACCTTTGCTGACAAACTCTTTGAGATCCATGCCGGCGCAAAACCCACGACCTTCGCCGGTGAGTACACCCACTGAGACCGAGGTGTCGCTATCGAGTTGGTCCAGTGCGGCGGCCAGTTGATCAGACAGTGCCTGATTGACGGCATTCATCGCGTCCGGGCGGTTCAGTCTGATGATCATCACGCGCTCGCGAATCTCGGTGGTTACTTCATTTGCCATGTGTCATTCCCCTGGAAGGTTGGGTTGTTTGTCTGAGCTAATGGTGCCACAGTTTACCAGTAGTAGCCTGCTGACAGGCTTATCTGTTCGGCGATGTCGCGGATGTAACTCGCCCTTATATCCCACGATTTATGCTGCCCAAGGCGCAGCTCAAGCCGTGTGCGATTGCGATCAAGGCCGTTAGCGCCGGTATCCTCGTGGCGTTCGATTGAGGCATTGAGGCGCAGTAAATCGGTTAGTTGCCCGGTGAGCCCTGCGCGTAGCTGTACGGCAAACGTGTTATCGCGCTGATAGCTTTTTTGTACCCGGCCACCGGCCAGAGCAAACGCGGTGAGTCTGTCGCCTAGTTTCAGTGCTCGACCGACCGTCAGGTCGAGCATCGGTTTGCGGCACTTGCTGCAGGCATTGTTGGTTTGATCAAAGGCAAATCTAAAGTGCCACGATAATGAGGAATCACCCGGCAGACCGGTAACCGAGGCGGACAGGTTGGTGATGTTAAATACATCGAGCTTCTGCAGATAGGCGGTTTCATTGCTGACCTGCACTGTGGTGTCCAGTACCGTGAAGCTGCCTGCGGAGCTGCGGCCGATATCCAGGCTCAGGAAATCAAAGTAGGCGGGTCGTATTTTTAACCGGGTGCTGAACCCCAGTTTGCTGCTATGGACCCGGGCGATATTTAAATAGCCCGGTTTTTGAGATTCGTGCGGCGCGTACGGAATACGGGCTTCGATGCTGCTGGCGGCCGCGGGCGGATAGTCAAACCGCTTCAGCAGTAATGCGTTTTTTTCTGCTTTGGCTTTCTCATCAGAGGTGTCAATGCGCTGTCTGAATTCATAGTAGTCGATCAACGTGTCAATCACCTGCAGCTGCAGGTCTGCGTCCAGTTGTCTAAACCGTGGGGCATCCGGCGAGAGCTCGCCATTGATGAGTTCAACAGCAATACCTCGCTGCGTTGATGAGAGTGAAAAATAGCGCTGGTGAAATCGGCTTCGCCGCGATGGATGATATTTAATTTCGCGAACCAGTCCGCCGCTGTCTTTCCCGGCAAGCATAAGTTTATCGAAAACATTATACGGCATGGTCCAGGGCATATGCTTTGGCACCAGTCGGTCCGGTGTTGTAAGTTTTAGCAACAGCGCAATCTGATACGCGCAGTTTTCGCGGAAAAAGTAATAAGTGAATTTTCGGTTTTGCAGCTCCCAGGTATGCGCAACGATCAACTCTACTTGCTCTGGCGTTAGTTGAAGTTCGTACTCCCACACATCACGTAAATCTTCTTCGCCGTATTTATTCATGTGGCGGAAAAATTGCTGCCGTTCAAAGAGGGCTGAGTAACCACCGAAGACACCGTGATAAAAATAGGTGATGCCGCTTTCATTGTCGGGCACCTCTGCACCAAAATTTATGGTTTGATCCAACAGGTGGTTGCTGGCGCTATCGGACTTGCGATTGAACTTTAGAAAATTGTGTCCGAAGTAGGATGCCGGGCTTTTCATGTGACCCGCGGCAAACACCATGCTAAGGGATTTAACAGCGTCGAGTTCTGCCCAGGCCAGATAGTCAGTGCAATTAATCTGCGGTATTACGGACAGCGGCTTTATCTGTGTTGCCAGCCACTTGTGGCGCGCCGGGAAACGGCACTGTGCATGGGCATTGGCAGCGGCGCTGTTGTTGGAGTTGTCCAGGGCGGTGAGCGGGTTCGACAGCGCCTGAACTGTGGCCCTCAACTCACTGAGCGGCGAGGTGGCACCATCGTCAGCTAGAAAAAAATCCGCCGAGGTAACGGCACTTTTATAACCAGCGGGAAAGCGTGTCGATTCGTAGTGCAGCAGGGTCAGCCATACCGGGTTGCTCGCCAGTTGAGCATAGTTAGTGGCTGACGCTATTGACGGCAGAGCACAAGCCAGCGGCCACAGTAACAGCAGACTGATGCACCTGAGAACTCTTGTTGTTGCCTCGCCGCAAACTGTTGCAGATTGTATGGCAACGCACCGGGTTGTATTCATAGAGTGGGCTACCGGATGCAGGCGGGTGAGTGGTTGAAAAAATGATTTATGTCGGGCAAAAAAAAACCTGCTGATGCAACCATCAGCAGGTTCGGTCAAACCTTAAGATTTGCTTTAGCCGACGTTGCACACTTGTGCGGACAGCGTGTTTACTGACTGGTACATGTTATGTACTTTTTGGATATAGGCGCTTGACTCGTATCCGGGTGCACGCATGGCTGAAGAGAGGTCAGCGCGGAGCATTGGAATAACAGCTGCCTGGCCTTTGCTGTCGCATCCGGCAAGTTCCAGAACGGCCAGCAGGTGTGTGCCGTTGCCGCGTGCAGTGTCTTCAACCAGTGATGGGTAGGCATCATTGATGAACGAAGCTGTACTGGCAGTTTTTTCGCTGCAGAACGTATCCGCTGATGCGGTAGCCGAGGTGTATGCGTAAGAACCGAGTGCGCCTGAGACAACGTTGAGGCCGAGTGACAGGCCGCGCTGGTCTTCACGCGTAAGAATCAATCCCCAAAAACACTCTTCAAGCGCGGTTTTGAAATCTCTGGAAGCTTCCTGTGCTATTGAAACGTTGGTGAGCGACATTGCTATGGTAAGCGCTGCGAAGATGCTGACTAGTTTTGCTTTCATCGTAACTCCGTTTTATTTTTATGAATGGTGAAGGTAACACACCCGTTAAGTTACTGATAATTACATGTTTGCATATTTGCTGGTGTGGCTGTTTAAAATTCATCCACAGGTGCAGGACCGCAGCGCTTGTTAAGCGTTCTGTCAGTGGCAACGGCAACAACAAACCGGGGCTGGATAACTCTATAGTGCGGAGTTAAAAAACCAGCGCCTGGCCGAGCATTTGATCGTAATACGGCTGGCACAGGTCGGCGATTTTGCGTTGTGTATCGTCTAGTTCTATGTGGCCTGGCGTAGTGGGCTGAAAGCCAGTCGATTGCTCTACATTTTTATACCAGTGCGGTGCCCAGACACCGTCTGATAGCCGGCGTCCCTTTGGCCATTGCAGCATGGCGGGGTCGAACTCGATATTGGCTTTGCGGCACATGGCTGTCAGGGATTTTTCGGGGTGGTTGCGAACGTCGTCTGAGTTTATCACCAGCGGGTTGCTGTCGATGTGATTGACGACATGCTGATACAGACGATGCTGTTGCTCGAAGCCCAGATCAGATGCGGTCAGGTCGGGTCGTGCCTTGGCGTAGGAGCTGGCAACGGCCTCTGGTGAGCGGATCAGAAATATATTCACGGTCGCGGTCAGCCAGTCAATGTCGATTTCAGGCAGCATATGTTGTGTCATGTGCTTCTGGTAGTGCACCGTGTTGTCCGCCTCTGTGAGGTGGGTGCATTGCTGAACCACTTCGCGCCAGTCGCTGGGCTGGCTGCGGATAATTTCTTCCCGCCCCGGGTGGTCGATATTGGTTTGCGTCAGGTAGCAGGCGTAAAACGGCTCGTCGCTGACAAAGGTATCCGGACGGTTTTCCCAGGCTCGCATCAGCGCGGTAGAAATATTGCGCGGGCCCGACCACATGGCAATCCGGGTCAATGCTGGATGAGTTGCTGTAGTCATAAGCCTATACGCGGGTAACACCAGCTTCGGAATCAAGTAATTGCAGATACAGGCTCTGCAGTTTTTGCGTCAGGGTGCCGCGCTTGCCGGTGCCTATCTGTCGGCCATCAATCTGCGTGACCGGCGCTATACCGGCAAATGTTCCGGTGACAAACGCCTCATCTGCGCTGTAGGTTTCGGTCAGGCTGAAGGTTCGTTCGTGCACGGGTATACCGTTGTCTTTGCACAGATCGATCACATTGCCACGGGTGATGCCATGCAGGCAGTAGTTTCCGTTAGAAGTCCAGACGGCACCGTTTTTAATAATAAAAAAGTGCGTCGAGTTACACGTCGCAACAAACCCCTGTGTGTCGAGCATCAGCGCTTCGTCGGCACCGGCTTTGGTTGCCTGTATGCAGGCGATGATGCAGTTGAGTTTTGAGTGACTATTGATTTGCGGATCCTGAACGTCGGGACCGCCGCGTCGAACATGGACAGTGAATAACTCGACACCTTTACTTAGTGTTTCCGGTTTCGGTGATTTATATTCGGCAATAATCACGATGGTCGGTGCTGTGATCGTGACTCTCGGATCTTGATAGGGGGTTGCCTTGACGCCTCGTGAAACCATCAGGCGGATATGCACATCACTGTGCATATTGTTGGCGGTGAGTGTATCGTGCAGGCGCTGTGTCAGTTCTGCCTGGCTAATGCCGGGGTCAAAATCCAGTGCTTTTGAGCCCTCCCAGAGTCGATCGAGATGTTGCTGTAGAAACACCAGTTTGCCTTCATGCAGTCGAAGACCCTCCCAGACGCCATCGCCCAGCACAAAGCAACTGTCGAACACCGACACTTTTGCTTCGTCACGCGGGAACAGCTCGCCATTGATGTTAATCAGAATGCCCGCATTGCGTGCATCATCGTTGTACTCGTGAGTACCTGTTGCCATTGTGTTGTTCCGCTGTAAAGTCGATAGTTAATTTATCTGGCAGCTGCGAATAGATAATGCATTGCCTTATTCCGGCAACATCACCCGATGTCCGCTAGAGCTGTGCAAAAGCACTTGCGGCAGCAGCGATTGTTGCATCGATGTCTTCGTCAGTGTGTGCATTCGAGATAAAGCCGGCCTCGAATGCCGACGGCGCAAGATAAATTTTGCTGTTCAGCATATGATGAAAAAAGGCCTTGAAGCGCTCGGCATCGCAGGCCATTACCTGATCAAAGCGACTGATGCGCGACTGTTCAGTGAAAAACAATCCAAACATGCCCCCGACTTGATTGGTGCACACGGAAATACCGGCTTCAGTGGCGGCCGCCGTCAAACCATCCAGAAGCTTTTTTGCCTTGGCGGTCAGTGACTCGTGAAATCCGTCCGCACTGATGATATCGAGTGTGGCCAGACCCGCGGCCATCGCCACCGGATTGCCGGACAATGTGCCTGCCTGATAGACCGCGCCGAGTGGTGCGAGATGATGCATGATCTCTTTGCGCCCGCCGAACGCGCCGACCGGCATGCCACCACCGATGATTTTACCCAGCGTGGTCATGTCAGGGGTGACGCCATAGACTTCCTGCGCGCCACCAAGGGCGACTCGAAAGCCGGTCATGACCTCGTCAAAGATCAGTACACTGCCGTGCTCGTCGCAACAGCGGCGCAACGTCTCCAGAAAGCCCGGTTCCGGGGGAATGCAATTCATGTTGCCGGCAACCGGCTCGACAATAATGCAGGCGATTTGCTCACCGATACTGGCAAACATCTGTTTTACCGCATCAGCATCATTAAAGGGCAGGGTAAGTGTGTGTTCGACGACTGACGCGGGCACCCCCGGTGAGCTCGGGATGCCGAGTGTCAGCGCGCCTGATCCGGCATTCACCAGCAGGCAGTCGGAGTGGCCGTGATAGCACCCTTCAAACTTGATGATCTTGTCGCGGTTGGTGAAGCCGCGTGCCAGCCGGATTGCACTCATGGTGGCTTCGGTGCCGGAGCTGACCATGCGCACCATATCCATTGACGGTACCAGCTCACAGACCCGTGCGGCCATGCGGGTTTCGATTTCAGTCGGCGCGCCGTAGCTCAAGCCTGAACGAGCCGCGTCGATAACAGCGTCCAGCACTTGCGGGTGCGAGTGACCGGCAACCATGGGACCCCACGATCCGATGTAATCGATGTAGCGCTGATCTTCAGCGTCGTACAGATACGCACCCTCGGCACGACTGACAAACAACGGCGTACCGCCGACGCTTTTGAACGCGCGTACCGGTGAATTCACGCCACCGGGTATATGACGTTGAGCCTGATTAAATAGTTTCTCTGAGCTGGCCACAAGGCCCCCTGTGTAAAGGTGATGAATTTTCGGTAACGTGATCAGGTGGTGTGCCGGGCGGCGATTGCCGTGGTGGACACGCTATCTGTCATAGGTGAAATTATAATGCGACCGGTAGATGGATGGACACTAATTCAGCGCCCGTTGTCTGCAGCACATAATAGCGGGTGTTGGTGCAAGAGGCACTCGCGAAAATGTCGTGCGGTCAGACCGGGTCGCGGTGTGGATTGAGCCTCCGGTCTGCAGCATCGGTCATCCGTTGCTGCGCAAGTCACGTTCTAATTAAAGAGAGATCAGAAATGACGTACAGGAAATACATGTGTGTCGTGTGTGGCTGGATCTTTGATGAGGAGCTCGGAGCGCCTGATCACGGCATTGCGCCAGGCACATACTGGGCGGATGTGCCGGCCGACTGGGTGTGTCCCGATTGTGGTGTGGGCCGTGAGGATTTCGAGATGGTCGAAATCTAGCATTGTAGTTGCAAGGGGCGGCAAACTTTGGCTGTTGCTGTCTGCTTTTCTGTCAGATTACACTTTCAGACCCGGGAACTGTTATGTCGCAACGTACGTCATTTTACAAATTTATCTCTGAAGAGCAGCGTGAGCATCCGTTTGCCAGCGGCAAGCTGACCGGATTGCTTCTCGAAGTGCTGTCGGCCTGCAAAAAAATTGCACATCTGACAGGCAATGGTGAGCTTGCCAACGAGGCAATGGGCTCGGCGGGCTCTGAAAATGTGCAGGGCGAGACACAGAAAAAGCTCGATATCCTGTCAAATGACCTATTTATAGAGTCGACAGAGTGGTGTGGATATCTGGCAGGAATGGCCTCTGAAGAAATGGATCACTGCCGGCAGATTCCCGCGGTTTTCCCGCGCGGGCGCTACCTGATCACTTTTGACCCGCTGGATGGTTCGTCAAATATCGATATTAATGTGTCGGTCGGAACAATTTTTTCGATTCTCGAACTGCCTGAGGGTGTTGAAGACGTCAAAGACGAACATTTCCTGCAGTCCGGCGCCAAACAGGTGTGCGCGGGCTATTGCCTTTATGGCACATCGACCATGCTGGTGCTGACTACCGGCCGCGGTGTTAACGGCTTTACGCTCGACCCGAGTACCGGAGACTTCCTGCTGACCATGCCGGACATCAAGATCCCGGTCGATACTAATGAGTATTCAATCAACCAATCCTACAGCCGTCACTGGCAGCCACCGATGAAGCGCTACATTGATGAATGCCTGCAGGGGGCGGATGGACCACTTGGTAAAGACTACAACATGCGCTGGGTGGCATCTATGGTCGCTGATGTGCACCGCTTGTTGTGCCGTGGCGGAATCTTTATGTACCCGATGGATCAGCGCATGGAAGCCAAAGGGGTGGGTGGAAAGTTGCGGTTGTTGTACGAGGCAAACCCGATGAGCTTCATTGTTGAGCAGGCGGGTGGAATGGCCAGTACCGGCTATGAGCGGATCATGGACATTGAACCTACCGCGTTACATCAACGAGTCCCTGTGGTGCTGGGTTCCAGTAATGAAGTAGAACGTGTTGTCGGCTACCATCGCCAGGCCTGAAAAACAGAGCTCTGATTAAACCTCCGGATGGACTTATTCTGTGACTGATAGCAAACCTTATTGGGAAACTAAATCCCTCGAGCAGATGTCCACAGAGGAATGGGAGGCGCTTTGCGATGGTTGCGGGCGCTGTTGTCTGCAGAAATTGCAGACCGAAGATGAACATTTGGTTAGGTATACAAGGGTCGCGTGCCGGTTACTTGACGTAAAAACCTGCCAATGTACAAATTATTGGCGCAGAAAAACGTTGGTACCGGAGTGCATAACTCTGACGCCGGAAGCGCTTTCAGAAATAAACTGGCTGCCCGAATCCTGTGCCTACGTGCGAGTAAAGGAAAAGCGCGGGCTGGCGGATTGGCATCCGCTGGTGTCGGGAGATAAGCAGTCGGTTCACCGCGCTGGAATCTCTGTTAGTGGAAAAGTCATGAGTGAAACACATATTCACCCTGACGATTTTCCGTCACTTGTGATCGACTTTGAGGACGACTGAAAATATTGTGCGGGCTATTTTTCGATTGCGTATTCGATGTACACTGGATCCACAATAACAAATTATAAGTGTCTGACCGGCTTTGTCCGTACCGCTTTATCTGCTGAATAACGCAGCATTTATTCAGTCAGTAACGGTCGCAGTACAACCGGCAATTGCAACCCAACACAAGAGTAATATCATCATGACAGCAGCAGCAACTCCACAGGCTAACGTTCAGGAACGTCGTCGTGACCTCGGCGAAACATTATTAGCGCTTAAAGATCAGCGCCAGAAGACACTGACTACCTATTGTCACCTGACCGGTGTCAGTGCTCCGGACCAATCAGTGGCGGATGGCATGAAGGATATTGCGCCGGTCGCGCTTCAGGAATTCCTGAATATCATGGTTGACTATATCGCCATGGGGCACTTCAGTGTTTATCAGCGCATCATTGAAGGCAAGGAACGTCGTGGAGCAGTAAAGCAGGCAGCAGAAGTAGCCTATCCCGGCATTGGCGAGACCACTGATGTCATGGTTGAATTCAACGATAAATATGAAAACTTCGATGGCGCTTCCAGTGATCAGGCTGTGCTCAAAGAAGATCTCTCACGACTTGGCGAAATGTTTGCCATCCGTGGTGAGCTCGAAGATGAAATTATAGAGGCGTTGCTAGGCTAGAGGGCTGTGCGGAACATTCTACCGCATGCCTTCCGGGAGGCTCGAAACCGGTGTGCCCTGCAACAGCGGGCAGGGTAATGCAAAGGCGGACTCTCCAGTCACGTATACGCCTTTGCAGTCTACCGGTGTCGTCTTTCCCGGAGCGTCGCCTGGATTGATCCGCGCATCATACGCGTACTCTACAAGCTAACTCTAGCGTTATGCCAATAGATCTCGACACCACTCACCAACAGGCGCTTGAGTATATACATTCTCACCATGTGCTGTGCCTTGCCACCAGTGAGGGTGAGCAGCCCTGGGTGGCACCGGTGTATTATGTATTCCGTCAGGGAAAGTTTGTTTTTCTTTCAGCACCCCACACCCGTCACTGCAGACAGATTGCAGAAAACGCCAGAGTGGCCGCCTCCATCCAGCAGGATTACTCAAACTGGGAGGAAATAAAAGGCATACAGCTGCAAGGTACTGTGCAGCAGGTGGAGGACTCGCGTCGCGACTTAATGTTGCAAAGCTACGCCGCCCGGTTTCCAGTGATCGGCGATGATGCACCAGCGGCCATTGCCAATGCGCTCGATAAGATCAGTTGGTTTGAGTTAACACCAACAACAATATTCTATATCGACAATTCTCGCGGGCTGGGCCACCGAAGCGAACTTGATACCGATCTGCTTGCTCATGCAAGGTCTGCAAACTAGACGCTCATTCATTGTCACTGCCGTGCACTGAACTTAATCGGGTGTTTTCGTTCGTAAACACAAGGTGAAAGCAAATCGTGGTCGCGGCGGTGGCCGCCAAATTTTATTTTTGCATCTGCATTGGCAGAACCAGACTCCAGGGTAACTTATGTTTAGATTCGCCATTATGGGTATCAGTGTTTTATTGTCTGTCGGCGTAGTTGCATCGACCGCGGCCCGTCTTGACGTCAGTGCGTTCTCAGCCAACAGCCTCGATGGCTGGGAGAGCAAATCGTTTGCGGGGCTGACCCGCTATGATCTGCAGCCTGACGGAGACACCACGGTATTGAAAGCGACCAGTGAATCGGCAGCGTCAGGCCTGGGGAAAAAGATCAAAATTGATCTGACCAAAACTCCCTTCGTAAACTGGCGCTGGAAGATTGATAGTCGACTCGAAGGCATCGATGAAACAATAAAATCCGGTGATGACTACGCGGCGCGTTTGTATCTGGTGAAGTCCGGTGGGGCGCTTATCTGGAAAACAAAAGCGCTCAACTATGTCTGGTCCAGTAATCAGCAGCAGGATTCGATCTGGCCAAACGCCTTTAAGCCGAAAAATGCAATGATGCTGGCAGTCCGCGGTGCCGCCGATGCCACCGGCCAATGGGTTACTGAGAAACGCAATGTCCGTGAAGACTTCAAGCAGGCCTTTGGTAGGGACATAGAAAGCATCGATGCTGTGGCGATCATGACTGATACCGATAATGCCGGCGGCAGTGCCAGTGCCTGGTATGGTGAAATATACTTTACTGCTGAGTAAGCCGCTGATGAACGGCCGGTAAGTCTGGTCGTATTACTTTTTGTGCAGGCCGAGGTCTTCCCCCCAGCGCTGTACTTTGCTGCTTTCTATATCAAACAGATCAAGCACACGCGAGACTGACTGATTAACAACGTCGTCAATGGTTTCAGGGCGGGTGTAAAACGCTGGGACCGGTGGAGCGATAATCGCCCCCATCTCGGTGACCGCAAGTGCGTTGCGCAAATGACCGGCATGCAGTGGCGTCTCACGCAGCATCAAAACTAACCGGCGTCTTTCCTTGAGGACAACATCGGCGGCACGGGTCAGCAGACTGGAGGTAACACCGGAGGCGATCTCGCCCAGGGTCTTGATCGAGCAGGGGGCGATCATCATACCGATCGTCTTATACGACCCCGAAGATATAGACGCGGCAATATCGTTTACCTGATAAACGCAATCGGCCATGGCTTTGATGTCGTCAAGGTGCAGATCGGTTTCTGAGGCTACCGTCAGTGCAGTCGCTTTGGAAATGACCAGGTGCGATTCAACGTCGGTTTCTTTTAACAGTTCCAGTGCGCGAATACCGAGTAAAACACCGGAGGCCCCACTGATACCGACGATCAATCTTCTGGGTACTTCATTTACGGAGGTTGCTGGCAATGGTCAGTCCATCAGTGAGGGTAGGTACAGCGAGATTGATGGTATCAGTACCAGCAACGCCAGGCGCACGATATCGAGCAGCCAGAACGGCGTCACGCCTTTGAAAATTGTTTTGGTTTCGACATCAGGCAACATGGCCTTGAGGACAAATACGTTCATGCCTATTGGTGGGGTAATCAGGCTTATCTCTGTAACCACTACGACCACAATCCCGAACCAGATCATTACCATGTCGGGGGGCACATTCGGGAACGCCAGTTCGGAGACCAGCGGGTAGAACACCGGCACCGTGAGCAGAATCATTGACAGGCTTTCAAGGATACAGCCAAGCACAATATAAATAAGCAGAATCACGACCATCACGGTCAGTGGCGCTACATTCAAAGCGCTGATCCAGTCGATCAACAGAGTCGGCATATCGGCGTAGTTAATGAAGTTTGAAAAAATAATCGCCCCGATCAACACAAAAAACAGCATTGCGGTGGTCTGTACGGTTTCGACGAATATCTCCAGTAGAATTTTCAGCGTCAGCTTGCCTCGCAGAAGCGCAATCAAAAAGCCGCCAGTGGAGCCGATGCCGGCGGCCTCGGTTGGTGTGAATATGCCGCCGTAGATGCCACCGATAATCAGTACAAACAGCCCGAGTACCGCCCAGGTGCTCTTCAGTGCAGCCAGCCGTTCGGGCCAGGGCGCTTTGTCGACCGGTGGGCCTGCCGCAGGGTTTATCCAGACCGTCAGTCGCACGGCGACCAGATACAGCAGTATGCCCAGTAAGCCCGGTAGCAAACCTGCGACGAACAACTTGCCGATGTCGGTCTCGGTCATAACGCCAAACAGCACCAGTACCACACTGGGTGGGATTAGAATGCCCAGTGTACCGCCGGAGGCAATCGCCCCGGTGGCCAGTGCATCGGAGTAGTTGTAGCGACGCATTGAGGGAATAGTGACTCGCGCCATCGTCGCGGCTGTCGCAATTGACGAACCGCACACAGCGCTGAAGCCGCCGCAGGCAACCACAGTAGCCATTGCCAGTCCGCCTCGTTTATGCCCCAGAAACTTGTGCGATGCGGTGTAGAGTTCGTCGGATAAACCCGCGCGCGTGACAAAGTTGCCCATCAGTACAAACAGTGGCACCACCGACAAGGTGTAGGAGACGCCGGTTTCGTAGGCGGTGCCCGCTACCATGGCGCCTGCGGCTGACCAGGACACCAGCAGACCGAAGCCGACATAGCCGACAAGCCCCATGGCAAAGGCAATGGGGACTCGCAGCAGGACCAGCAGCAGCAGTACGGAAAAGCCGATAATGGACTCAGTCATTGAGCGTGCTCGCCGGGAGGTTTCGCGCTGTCGCGACTGACAGCGTAGAACAGCGCAATAATGGCGCTGATAAAAGTGAGTATCGACATCGCAAAGCACACTGGCGCCAGCGGTATATGCAGTACCGCTGTTTGATCATTGTACTGGTGAAAGTCGACGCCCTTCAGCCACATGCGATAGCTGAGAAACAGCAGTGTGGCGGCGGTCAGCACAAAGACAAATTGATTGCGCACACGGCGTACGCCGGCAGAAAGCAGGCCTTCCATCAGGTCGACGGTGATGTGGCCATGGCGCAGGGTGATTAGCGGCAGGCCACAGAATATAAGGGTCGCCAGCATTACTTCGGTGACTTCGAACCCGCCGGTGATCGAGCGGTTGAAAAAATAACGGGCGATCACATCGACAAAAGTCAGTGCCATCATGGCGAACAACAGCAGTGCCCCGATAAACTCCAGCACACGGCTTAGAATGCGGATAGCCGCTGGTTGCTCTGGGGGTGTTTTCATAGGTAACAGGAACTTGTAGATTTGAAAACGGGTTGCTGTCTGTGCAGCAACCCGGTGGCGGGTGTTACTCCGCGGCCAGTTTGGCCACCTCGGTTTTCATTTCGTAGAGGATCTGTGCACCATCGAGGCCCAGTTCAGCGACTTTTTTCGACCAGTCAGCTTCGATACCTTCAACCCAACCCTGTATCTGCGCCACCATCTCCGGAGAGGCATCGGTTATGACGCCGCCATTGGCGTGGAATTTCTCCAGTCCTTCATCGTCTGCCGCCTGAAATGCCGCGCCCGCCATACGTGAAAATACTTCGCCTGATACGCTGTCGATGGCGGCTTTGTCTGCATCGGAGAGTGAATCAAACTTGCGCTCGTTCATGACCATGAAAAAACTGGTGTTATACAGGCCGCCCGGAATGCGGGTGACGTACTTGATGGTGTTCTCGAGCTTGAAGCCGTCGATGGCTTCGAGGGGGAACATGACGCCATTGGCGACACCGCGTGACAGCAGTTCATAGACCTGGGGTGCCGGTTTAAACAATTGCACAATGCCGAAATTGCTGGTGACCTCTTTAACGATGCCGCCGCCGATACGCATCTTCATGTCTTTCAGGTCGGAGATAGCGTTGATCTGTTTGTCGGTGGTCATGATGTGACCCGGGCCATGTGTCCACAGTCCCAGTAGTTTCACCCCTCGATGTTCATTGGCAGCTTTCAGGTGCTTGTCATACATGCGCCAGTAAGCAACAGAGATGTCTTCGGCGTCATTGCCCAGAAAGGGTACTTCGGCGGTGCTGTTGAGTACAAAGCGACCCGGCTGATAACCGTGGATGCCATAGGTAATATCGGCCAGTCCATCGCGGGCGATGTCAAAATGTGCCGGTGGCTTGCCAAGTGCTTTTGGCAGGATCTTTATTTTTACGCGCCCCTCGGTGGCGGCTTCTACTTGCGCGGCCCACGGTGTCAGCATGTGCTCGACAATGACGTGCTTCGGCGGTAACCAGGATGATACGGTCAGGGTGGTTTCTGCGTACAGGGTATTTACCGACAAGGCACAGCCCGCGGTGATGGCGCTCGCCAGCCATTTGCGAATATTCATTACGATAGTAGCCTCCAAAGACAAGATGATGGGCGCGGTCGCCCGGCAGTGTATACCTCCGAGAGCAAGAGTTTTTCTTATACGCCGGTGTCTGGCGGCAGGGTTTTCCTGCGGGCCTCTTCCGTAGCACCGCCGGCCGGGCTGAGACAACCGCCGGCACGCAACACTCTCAGGCAATAATTTGCCGTTCAACTGTAAGTGACAAGGGCAGTGGATAGCAAGTACGCAGGGCACAACGGGCTTGCCGGAGACGGTTCATCGGGTACACTGCGGGTGGTAACACTCAGACAAGCTAAGGTAGTCCATAGTCATGAATGAACTCGCGCAGGCAGGACGGTTTGGTAGCGGGCAGGCAATTCCGAGGTTGGAAGATCATGCGCTACTGCGAGGCGCAGGGCAGTATACCGACGATAATCGCTTCGAAAATCAGCATCATATTGTTTTTCTTCGATCACCGCATGCGCATGCCACGATAGACTCGGTCGATTTGTCTGCCGCGCAACAGGTGGCCGGTGTGGCTGCGGTTTACAGTGGAGCGGCACTGGAGCAGGCCGGCGTGAAGCCATTGCCGTCGGTCGCCGAAGGGTTTAAACGCGGGGATGGCTCGCCTGCGCTGTCGGCCACCCGATGGATTCTGGCGCATGGCAAGGTGTATTACGTCGGTCAGCCGGTGTGTGCGGTGGTCGCCGAAACAGCGGCTCAGGCGCTGCAGGCCTGTGAAGCGATAGAAGTGCGCTATACCGCTTTGCCTGTCGTCGCCTCGCTGCCAGCTGCACTCGCCGATGGTGCGCCGCTGATTGCTGACGGCGCAACCGACAATATCAGTGCTGAAATGCGCCACGGCGACGCCGATGCAACCGCAGCTGCATTCGACAAAGCGGTACATACCGTGTCGTTGCAACTGGAGAACCAGCGGGTAGCGCCTTCTACCATCGAGCCACGCTCCGTTCTTGCTTACCCCGATGATAATGGCCGGCTCTGTGTGCGGCTGAGTTCGCAAATGCCAACGGCGGTGCGGAACACCCTGGCGAGCCCCGTTCTGGGCATGGACCCGACCGATATACGCGTTCTGGTTGGTGATGTTGGCGGTGGGTTCGGTATGAAAACCGGTCTCTACGCTGAAGACGCTGTGGTGGCATTCGCGGCACGTGATACCGGCCTGCCGGTCAAATGGGTTGCCACACGCAGTGAAGAGCTGATGTCCGCCACTCACGGACGCGACCTCTACACCTACGCGGAACTGGCACTCGATGCCGATGGCAGGGTGCTGGCCTACCGCAATCGCTCCGACGCCGATGTTGGTGCACTGGTGGTAGCCACCGGCATAGCAATTCAACTGCTGATCGGGCCATGGGTGGCGACCAGCGTGTACGACATTCCGGTGATCGATTTTCATTTTCGTGCCGTGCTGAGCAACCGCGCCGCGACCGGTGCCTATCGGGGCGCCGGCCGTCCCGAAGCAATCTATACGATTGAGCGACTGATGGATGAAGCGGCGCGGGTGACCGGTATCGATCCCGCTGAAATACGTCGGCGCAATCTGATTTCGCCTGCGCAAATGCCCTATACCAACCCGATGGCGCAAACCTATGATTGCGGCAATTTTGAATCGATCCTCGATCAAGCCCTGGAGCTAAGTGAGTACGCAACGTTTGCCACCCGCTATGCTGAGAGTACAGCGGCTAACAAGTTGCGTGGCCGTGGCCTGGTCAGTTTTCTGGAATGGACAGGCGGTACGGTGTTTGAAGAAAGCGTCACTATAGATGTGCACGGTGACGGCACAGTGGCGATTGCCACCGCGCTCTTGCCTATGGGTCAGGGCATCGCCACTTGCTTTGCACAAGTGGTCAGTGACGGGCTTGGGGTACCTATTGAAAATATCACTGTCAACCACGGTGATACCGATCATCTGAACGGCTTTGGCAGTGCCGGGTCACGCTCGCTGTTCACCGGCGGGTCAGCCTTGCAAGTGGCCTCGGTGGAGTTGATCGACAAAGCCCGCGCACTGGCGGCAGATCATTTTGAATGTGCTGCCAGTGACGTGAAGTACAGCACTGAGCTTACCGACGCCGCTGCGCCGCCGCCGGTGATCGATGCACCGGGTGAGTTCCGTGTGGTGGGCACCGATAAATCTATCGGGTTGTTTGATTTGGCTGGCAGGCAAAGTGATCAGCGTATTGATGTCGCTAGCACCAGTAGCTGTGATGATTCCACCTGGCCCAATGGCTGTCATAGCTGTGAAGTGGAAATTGATCCTGACACCGGTGTTGTTGAAGTCGTGCGCTACGATAACGTTAACGATATTGGCAATGTCGTTAACCCCTTAATTGTCACCGGGCAGCTCGAGGGTGGTGCGTTGCAGGGGATTGGTCAGGCCTTGTGTGAAGAGGTTATCTATGATGAAGACAGCGGGCAGCTGCAAACCGGAAGCCTGCTCGACTACACTCTGCCGCGTGCTGATAACACGCCGTTTTGTACCACGCAGCTCGACACCACCATCCCGTGTAAAAATAACCGGCTTGGTGTCAAAGGTGTAGGCGAGCTTGGCACCATCGGCGCGACGCCCGCGGTGGTGAATGCGGTGGTGGATGCGTTGCTGCGAGCCGGTGTTAAGCCCGATGCAGTGCTGGCGTTGCAGATGCCTTTTACGGCGGCGAAAGTCTGGCAGGTGATGCAGTCTCGCAACGCCTGAATCCATGCTGTCACTTAACAGGCTGCCTGTGCGTTGGTGCCAACGCTTGATGTCTTGCGCGGGATAATCATTTGCTAAGTAATGAAGTGCGTCGCTGGCTGTTACTGCCCGTGGCGATGCTAATGGCACTGTGCGCGCTGTCGCTTGGCCGGTTAGCGTATGGCCTGCTGTTGCCGGCAATGAAGGAGAATCTCGGCCTCACACTGCAACAGGCAGGCAATCTGGGTACGGCTATATCACTGGGCTATCTGTTTCTGGTTTTGCCGGCCGGATTAATGGTGGCCAGAGTCGGGGCGCGTTGTTCCGTGATGATCGGGTTGACGTTGCTTGCGGCGGGCTTTGCGCTACTGGGTCTGTCGAGCAGTTATCCGGTGATGTTGTTGATCATGATGCTGTTGGGCCTCGGTACCGCGTTGTCGTATACGCCGCTGGTGTCATTGCTGGTGGGGTGGTACCCGAATCGACGCAGTACGGTGCTGGGTATTGCCAACAGCGGTATCGGTATTGGTATTTTTGCCAGTGGTTTTTATGTGCCGTGGTTGATCAACACAATGGGTACTACCGGCTGGCGCAGCGCGTGGTTTTCATTTGCAGCGTTAACCGTCATTGTATTGGTACTGGCATTTCTAGTGATTCGCAATCCGCCCGGGTCAGTGGGGTCGGTGACGGCGGCTCGCACAAGTCAGGTCAGTGCAGTTGCGGTGTTTAAAAATCGAGCCATTCAATTGATCGGGTTGATTTATGCGTTGCAGGGATTTACGTACATTATCCAATCGCTCTTTATGTACAGCTATGCGCTGGATATGGGGTTAAGTGCGCGGCTGGCCGGTTCCCTTTCTGCGATGGGTGGTTTTATATCGATACTTGCCGGACCGGTGTGGGGTGTCATTTCAGATCGAATCGGCCGTGCCAGTACGCTGTTGATTTGCTTTACCTGCAATGCTATCGCGACACTGATTCCGGTGCTGATGCCAACGGAGGCAGGGTTCGCGTTGCACTTCGGTCTGTCCGGTCTGGTGGTCACCGGCTTGTTCACCACCATACTGGCCGCCACCTCCGAAAAGGCAGCGCCGGCGGAAGTCTCTATCGCGGTAGGCTTTGTAACGTTGCTGTTCGCCACCGGCCAGTTGCTGGGGCCGGCGCTGGCCGCTTTGATCGCAGAGTACAGTGGTACCTTTAAATGGGGCTTTTGTCTGAGTGGTGCCTTAATGTTCTTCGCGGCGACACAGGCCTACCGGTTACTGCTGAGCGAACGTCGCAGGCCGGCCTGATAGTCAGCAGATAGGTGGATCCGCTAACCGGCCGCTGGACGGGGCTGTGACAATGCAGGGCGCTGTTTTTATTGCCGGCGGGCCGTGTGGCGCGTTGAGGGCCTAACGCAAGTTCTCATAGGCCCGCACAGATTGATCCGGTACACTGGTGAGCGTCGCCGTCAGGATTCTCTAGTTATGTCCGAACACTATTTTGCGAAAGGACTCTTTAGCGGTAAGCAAGTGGTTGTCACCGGTGCCGGGCGTGGTATTGGTGCCGCTGTCGCCCGGGCCTTACAGAACGACGGGGCAAACATCACCGCCCATCTGGGCCGCGAGGAAAATCGTCAGCACTGGACCTTTAACGGTGACGGCGCAAACGCAGTCTGTGCCGATCTGGCCACGCTGGACGGAGTCGATCAAACGGCGGACTTTATTGCCTCACATTGCCCGGCGGTGGACGTGCTGATACACAACGCCGGAACCATGCTGGGCCGTGTGCCCACTGAATCGATGACCGCCGAGCACTACGCTGATGTGACCAACCTGAATTCACGTTCCGTGGTGCTGCTGACCACAAAGTTGCTGCCGCTGCTGAAGGCTTCAGGGGCAGCCAGTATTATCAATGTGTCATCGATATCGGCGGCAACCGGCGGCAGTGCCGGGTCGTCGATGTACAGTGCAGCTAAGGGGTTTATCTCTACCTACACCCGCTCGTTGGCGACTGAATTGGCACCGCTGGGTATCCGGGTTAATGCGATCTCCCCGGGTACCATCGATACCGATTTTCATCAGCGCTACTCGTCAGCAGAAAAACTCAAGGCAACGGCAGCCAACACGCCGCTGAAACGCCTGGGCACGTCGCAGGATTGCGTGTCAGCGTGTTTGTTTCTGGCGTCTGACGAGCTTAGCGGATTTATCACCGGGCAGATTATAGGGATCAATGGCGGTATGTCATACGTCTGATGTCGCGTCAGCGGATAGGCCGCTGCCGGCAGGCCCGGTAAAGGGTTATGCACTCACACGTTTTTGTGCACCGGCCGCTGACTGGCAGGGCACACTGACTTGCCAACAGTGGGACTATACGGTGAATGATGCCTCTATCGCCATTGAAGTAGATGCCGGAAAAAACGTAGACAACTTTGACACGTTGTTGGATTTGTTAAAATCTGCCTTCGCCTATATGGACGAGCGTATTGATCCACCCTCGTCACTGCATCGGCTCGACAGTCAAAAACTGCGTGAAAAAGCAGCGCTGGAAATATTGCTGCTGGCCCGGGATGGCACAACACTGGTCGGCTGTGCGTTTGCACGACCGACTGAGGACTCCCTGTATGTCGGTAAGCTGGCAGTTGCATTGAATTATAGGGGGAGAGGGATTTCACGGCGCTTACTGTGTGCCTGCGAAGCGGTGGCGGTTGAGAAAAACCTGCCTGTCGTCGCGCTCGAAACACGCGTAGAGCTGATCGAAAACCAGCGACTTTTTGTGCAGTTGGGCTACAAAAAAGTAGCGGAAAATGCACATGCCGGCTACACCCGGCCCACCAGCTATTTGTATCAAAAGGATCTATGATCAACTGATCTGCGGTTGACGCGGCCGGGTGTCTAGCGCCGTTGCTCAGTCAGGCATGAGGCGGTATGGGGTAAAACAGCAATGGCTACCGGCGATCATTACCCTTTTTGTTGCCGTCCTGGTGGCCGCCATTTTTTTGATCGCGGTTTTTCTTGTTATTATCTTTTGTATCACTCTGATGGCGTGATTGATCGCGGTTTTCGCCTTGGGTGTTGCGATCACCGGACTGACTGTTGTTATCTGATTGAGCTGATTTTCTTTGTTTCCATTTTTCACGCATATCATTACGCTGTGACTCAGGCAGGCGTTTGAAGCGCTCATAGCGGTCTTTAAGCTGGCGTTGCCTTGCTTCAGGCAGTTGGTTGTAACGCTTGAAGTGCCGGCGGATCTGTTGTCGATGCTCCAACGGTAGTTGTTGCCACTGACGGTATTTGGCGCGTGCGCGTGACAGTTCTTCGGGCGACATATCCAGCCAGCGCTGTGCGCCTTTGAGCAAAGCTGATTTTCTGTCAGAAGAGAGCGTGTTCCATTGGTCCTCTGCCGCCGACAGCAGTGTTTGCTGGTCACTGGTTAATGCATCCCAGGTGATTTCCTCATTGGCGGCTATTGTCTGTTGCGCAACGCAAATCAGCAGCACGGCTAATACAAGGCGCGATAAACGTAGCAGTTGAAGTTGTGTTGCGGTGATGGTGGGGTAGGTCATGATAAGTGCCCGGGTTTAAATCGCGCAGGTTGACGCTTGCGATGCGGGGTGATGGCCGTGGTTTTGTCAGTGTCAGTGTCTGCGTCGGCAGGGGCGGAGGGGATTTGCTGTGTCTCTGTGTCAATTTTTTCGGTTTCGATACCGATTTCCTCAAGTTCTGTTGACATGCCCAGATACTCTAGAAATTGAAGGCTTGGCGTTACCTCTTCAGCGAGTACAGACGCAGGCGACATCGCCAGCGTCAGGGCCAGCAGTGTCAGACGTTGTTGGTGATGGCGTCTGGTGAGGTTCTTGTTGCGGGTTGCCGGTTTGTTCATCCTGACAAGCCGTGCAGATCAGTTTCATCCATCCACTCGAGAAACTCCAGCGACTCTATAAACTCAAGTTCTACATTGCTGGAAAAAATCGGCAGATCTTCCGATGCCATCATGGGGTCTGTATGTATCGTGGTATCCGGGTAGTAGGAATACACTAAAAAACACATGGCAGCGGCTGCAGTTACTGCGGTAAAGGCGCTCAGCCACTGCGAACGTCCGGGCAAGGCGATGGCACGTGCTCTGGCTGCTGACAGTCGCGAACTAGTAACAAAGTCGATCGAATCTGTGTTGGCGTCGAGCTGATCGGTTATCGATTGCAGCCATGCATCGTCTTTGCTGTTGGTGCTGCTCATTGTAATGCCTGTTTTAGTGTAGCCAGTGCCCGCGACAGATGAGTTTTTACTGATCCCTCTGAGCACTTCATTACTGCGGCTGTTTCTTTCACGCTGAGTCCTTCCCATTGCCGCAGTAAAAAAGCCTGCTGCTGGCGCGGTGGTAGTTCGCTCAGGGCGTCTTCTATATTGCTCATGATTTGCTCATTCTGCAAATCTGTTTGCGGCAGCGGTCCGGGATCAACCGAATTATAGGCTGCCTGGTGTTCGGTGTCGTCGGCTGCATCGCCGGTGCCGTCGTCCGGCTTGCTCCAGAAATGCAAATGCGCGCGCACGGTTCGTTTTCTGTGCCAGTCGTTCAAGCGATTGCCGAGGATGCGATAAAACAATGGCCGCCATTCTGCTTCGGGTTTGTGGCCGTAGCTGGTGACGAGCTTGATCATGGCATCCTGTACGATATCAAGCGCATCATCGTGGTTACGGGTGCCGATTTTTGCCATCGTGTACGCCCGTTTTTCGACGCTGCCAAGAAACACGTCAAGCTTTCGGCGAGTGGCTTCGTTGTTGGTTGAGCGGGTGCTGTCAGTGTCGGGCATGCGGGCAGTAAAGCCACCGAGGCTGACATGGGAGACAGCAAACATTGGGTTGCAATTGCTAAGATCCTTCACTGGTTCGCGTTACCTTTATCATAGTCTATCAGGGACATTGCGGATGTTGATCTCACCTGCGTTTGCGATGTCTGCTGAATAAAAGCCGACTGCGGGGCGGGGTGGGTGACCCCGCAGTCAACTGGTTGAGCCAGGTGGCTGGCGCGATAGAGATCTGCGTAGAGAGAGTGGCCGTTGGCAAGGGTATTTCTTCGATCATTGGCGCCGTTGAGTTCTACGCGACGATTAGGTTCTTGTCAGCCGACCGGCAGGGTGTGTTCGCAGGTATCGCTATTCCGCCGCTAGCCTGTCAGCCTTCGTCGCGGCCGCTACGCTTGCCTTTGCGCCCGCCTCGCTTGCCACCGCGCTCTTCCTGCAAACCGTCGAGGCCGGCGCGCTCCGTGTCACTCAGAGTGCCATCGTTGTCGGTATCGAATTGTGCTTCGATGGCCTCGGTGCGTGCTTCACGTGCGTCGCTGCGTTCGGTTCTGGACAACTCACCGTCGCCATCGGTATCGAACGTTTCCAGTGCGTCGGCGCGTCGTGCTTCGCGTGCTGCGGCGCGTTCTTCGTCTGACAGTTCACCGTCGCTGTTGGTGTCGAACTCTGCCACTCTGGCATCGCGGAATTCCTGCAGTGCGGCCTGTGCTTCTTCGGTAGAGATAACGCCGTCGCCGTCAGTGTCGGTAAGCTCAGGTACGCTTTGAGCGAACGCTGCGGTAGTGCCCAGTGACAAAGCGGCTGCGAGAATAAGGTTTGTGTAGATTGAGTTTTTCATGATTCTGTCCCGTTGTGTGTTAGAAGGCGACTGCTGCTTTTGTGCGTCGCTAATGGGTACAACGGGGAGCCGACAATTCGGTTGACGCGGCGGATGGCTATTTACACGGTGCTGACAATTGTTGTGAAGCCGTACCGGCCGTGAAGGGTAAGTGCTTGGGGTAGGTCACCAGAGGTGCTGATGCGGGTGGCTGGATGCTATGCGGGGAGATCGGGTAATCAGTGACAAGCGGACTGTAGGCTGTCTGGTGTGTGGCGGGGTCGGGTGAAGCGACGGGGCGATGGCTCACCCCTGTCACCTTTTTTGTCGTGCTTCCGGTGGTTTGAAGCGGACTGCTTTGCCTGGCGTTCGTCCAGGTAATCGAGGATATCGTCGTCCAGTTGCTGGCGTGTTTGTTGACGATTGGCCGATGTGGTTTTCTGATGCACGCCACCTTTGCGCAGAATGGTCGCTGTGCGGATAACCGGGTTACGTCGCTTGGCCATAGAGGCTCCTTTGGTTGTTTTTCAGGGGGTGATGATAGTGGTCCGTGTTGAAGGTTGTCTGCTAAGTGCCGGCCGTTGCTGTGCAGTGCCGGGGGCTGTATACCAATAGAGTCTCTGGTTACCCCGGAGTTCATTCCGGCGGGCACAGTTTACTCTGTTTCATAGTTGGCTGCTGTTAAACAGCCCGGGTGTGGCGGTTTACCATTGCGCAGTGTGCTTTGCGACGGCCTGTGCTGACACGCATTCGTCTGGTTCAGGCGGCTTTATTCTGCGGTCGCGTTAAGCCGTGGTTAATCTCTTTGACGACGTCATCGGGGCTTTGCGGTCGGGAAAAATAATAACCCTGAATGACATCACAGTGGCAATCGGCCGGTAGGTCGAATTCCTAAGCTTCCTCGACACCCTCGGCCACTACGTCCATACCCAGGCCGTGCGCCAGTTCAATGCACAAGTTAACAATCACACGGCTGGCTTTTGAGTGTTGCAGCCTGCGCGTGAAGGATTGATCTATTTTTAATCGTGAAAAGGGAAATGTCCCCAGGTTCGACAGTGTTGAGTGACCGGTGCCAAAGTCATCAATGGCAAACTCCACACCTAGCTTCCGGATCCCTTCCATTCCGGCCTGTGCTAGTTCCGGGCTGCTGATGATGGCACTCCCGGTGATTTCCAGTTTCAATTCTCCGGCAGCCAGCAGGTGTTTTTTTATCAATTCGGCAACCGTTTCTACCAGTTGCGCATCCATGAGCTGCCCGGGTGATAAATTGACTGAGATTCTAGGCAGGTGTAACCCCTGATCACACCATTCGGCGTATTGTGCCGCGGCCTGTCGCAATGCCCGGGGACCATACTCGATAATGACACCGGTTTCTTCCGCTAATGGAATGAAGACTCCCGGTGAGATCGCACCGAAATCGTGATGTGTCCACCGCATCAGTGCTTCCGCTCCGGCAGGCGTTTGTGATGTTGAGTAATACTGAATTGATAGGCGAGTGATAGTTGATTGCGTGTGAGCGCGGAGCGCAGGCGGGTGATAACAAAAATTCTTTCGTCACGTGTGCGACGCAGTTCTTCGTCATAAAACACTACCTGGTTAGCGCTGTCGCTCAGAGCAGTATTGCCGCTAGAGTGTCGGTCAAGTGTTTCGCTGAAGTTGCGATGATTCGGCAAGCCGGTATCGGGCTCATGATAGGCTTTGTATTCGGTATTTTTTGGCGTAGTGGCCCATGACTGTAACTATCGCCACACTGACCCCGATGCAAATCAGGCCGATCAGCCCCGCAACATTTAAAACATTTAACAGGGCACTGAATGCGCTGCTGTGCAGCGATTCGAGGTTGAGTGCAACCACTACCCGTACCGGTTTATCGGCCGTTTGCAGATAGCTGCTAACGTGAAAATCATTGCCTGGTTTTGCAACGTGGAAAGCCGTTTCCGTGCAGCACAAGTTGAGCGGTGTGAACGTGGGTGCTTCGGGCGTTGTGATGGCACCAAACTGGTTTAGCACGGTGTTGTGTTGATCTGTGAGCAGTATTCCGCTGACACTGTTGTGTTCAAGCGCTGGTGCTATGAAGGCGTCGTCGACCGCGTCACGTGGCAGAAATTGCAAGCCATTCTAATTTTTTTTGAGCGACTCCCGGCCATCATCGATAAGCGCCGGCTCCAGTTCTGCTACATGGTTACGATACGACGGAATCAGTATTGCTGCCTCCGAACAGCAGCAGGCTGCCGAGTGAGGTAATAAGCACCCTACGGCAGACGTCGCAGCGCGTCCCGTCGGAAATAGATTAGTGGCTTAGTGACTGTGGTAGAAATCTGAAGAAGAAATTTTGCATTGACCGGAGTGTTAGCGTTCTCAGGATCGTCATACACAAATTTTTGAACTGTCGGGTAAAAGTAGAGGTCTGTCGCAAAAAACAAAGGGGCGGACCATTGCCGCCCTTGTTACTGTAGTGGCTGAGTGCGTTTAGTGCCTGGCGATGTTTGCGTTGGCCAGCGCCTGGCCAATAGCAGAGGGCGTGGCAAGTACCTCAACGCCGGCTTTTTCCAGGGCGATTTTTTTTGACTGATAAGTGCCTTTGTCGCCCATCACAATGGCGCCGGCGTGGCCCATCTTTTTTCCCGGTGGTGATGATCCACCGGCAATAAATGCCGCAACTACCGGTTTTTTCATGGTTTCAGCGTATTCGGCTGCTGCTTCTTCCATCGAGCCGCCAATCTCTCCGACCATCACCACAGCCTCTGTACGGTCGTCGTGATCGAGGGCGATCAGTGCATCGCGGGTGGTGGTGCCGATGATCGGGTCACCGCCAATGCCGCTGAAAGCACTTTGACCGTAGCCGGCCTGTACGATGTTCAGGCACATCAGGGTGCCGAGTGAACCGCTGCGGGAAATCACGCCGATGTTTCCCGGCTTGAAAATACTGGCGTCAAAGGCCGGCATAAAGCCGACAAAGCACTCGCCCGGGGTGACCAGTCCGGCGGTGTTGGGACCAACAATCTGGACGCCGCGCTCTTTGGCCTCGGCCATCATAAACATCACATCGCGCACCGGTATGTGCTCGGTCAGGCAGACCAGCTTTTTGCACCCGGCTTGCATGGCATCCTGTGCGGCGGCAAGTACGCCAAGCGGTGGAATAAACAGGATCGATACATCAAAGCGGGTACCGGCCCGGGTGGCCTCTACCGCTGAGGCATAGACCGGAACGCCGCAGCACTCTGTACCGGCCTTTTTCGGGTTAACACCACCGACGACATTGGTGCCGTATTCCTGCATCTTGGCAGTCCAGAAGCTGCCCTGCTTGCCGGTAATGCCCTGTACTAATAGTGTTTCGCTGCCTCTGACGATCATCGCTGAGCACCTCCGGTGGTGGTTTCTGCAGCACTGATGGCCGCCTGTATGGCTTCGTCCATTGTTTCGAAGGATGACATACCGAGTCGCTCCTGCAGCATGGTGCGAGCTTCGACCGAGCCTGTACCATGAATGGAAAAGAACACCGGGATATCCGGTTTGAGTTCCTGCCAGGCATTGATGACCCCTTCTGTCATCACATCAGTGCGGGCAAACGCTCCGCAGAAGTTAACCACCAAGCTCGAAATTTTTTCATTGCCGAGCATCAGTTTCAGCGCTTCAGTGGCCTTGGTGTAGGCCTCACCGCCAATCTCCAGAAAGTTGGCCGGTGTCCCCTGATAGTGGGTGATGACATCCATGGTGGTCATAGTCAGGCCCGCACCGTTGGCCAGAAGGCCGATGCTGCCGTCGAGGTCAATGTATTTGAGGTCGAGTTCCTGTGCACTCAGTTCACGACCGGTCAGCTTCTCGGGGGTACCGGTTTCGGCCAGTGCCTGCTGACGTTTGATGGCGGAGTCATCGAGGACAAATTTGCAATCGAGTGCCATCAGGCTGTTGTCATCGAGCAGGGCGAGCGGGTTGATTTCCATGAGTTCGGCGTCGTTGTCCGCATAAGCCTGATACAGATTAGCCAGCAGAGTGCCGAGCGCGGCGGCCACCTCCGGTGCTACCAGCTTCGATACCAATTGCCCGGCATCGGCTGCCTGCAGACCCTGCCGCACATCGATGCAATGCTGCAGTAGTTTTTCGGGTTGCGTCTGGGCAATCTCTTCGATGTCCATACCGCCCTGATCCGAAAACATCAGCAGCGGGCCTTTGCTGTCGGCGTCATTAAGGATAGCTGCGTAGTATTCCTGCTTGATCGGTGCGCGTTGCTCTATAAGTACTTTCTCCACGACAAACTCACCGATTGTCATGCCGAGTATAGCCTCGGCGGCAGAGGCAGTTTCAGCGGCGGTATCGGCGGTTTTAATGCCACCGGCTTTGCCGCGTTTACCAGTCGGTACCTGTGCCTTGACGACAACCTGTCCTAATGCCTCACCAGCAGCGCGTGCCTGCTCGACGGTGTTGGCCATTTTACCGTTCGGTATGGCGATGCCTACTTTCGCCAGCAGCGGTTTGGCAGCGTATTCTTCAAAATTCATAGAGACCCTGTGCGCACATGCGTGCGGTTGCTAGCCTGCATTATTCATAAGGCGACTAGATGAAATGACAAATGGCTCCAACTATCGAGTTTGCAGCTCAATATAGAGTGCCGTACAACTAAACCCCTTGTCTATTCGACCTCAGAGGCCAAAATCGCGTCACATCTCGCCCGATCCCTCTCGGCACGTGGCGAGCCACGCTTCTCAAGCGATAGAGCAACCTGTTTAGCGCTATTGACCCTGTAGGCCGAATCCTCATGAACAATGCAGGCTAGCCTGCATTATTCATAAGGCGACTAGATGAAATGACAAATGGCTCCAACTATCGAGTTTGCAGCTCAATATAGA
>CALKXD010000073.1 GCA_938003855.1 uncultured Granulosicoccaceae bacterium
GGTGAGTAACCACTCTGGTCATATTACTAACTAAAGCAAAGCTTTGCTAATATTAGTCAGTTTTACAAAGGTTTGCCGCGCCGCAAGTGCTTGTGGCAAGAACTGTCCAAGTCAGTTCGTTGGTAGTAGGTACGTAATTAGGGTCAAGAACGTAATCGACGCCGTCTACTGCCTGTGTACCTGTTGCGGTAATTGTTCCGCCGGCGACTGCCAGAGAGGCCAGTGATCCACGATCCGCCGTGATTGGGTCCGGGATACCAGCGACACCGGCGTCACAGCCAGTTTCGCTGTTCAGGTCTTGGATACAAAGCGAAACAGCCGCTTTGTAGGGAGAGGTCTGCGAAATCACGTCGGCGAACTTAGCGCGCTTTGTGTATTGACCATACTGCGGAACGGCAACCGCCGCCAGAATACCGATAATTGCGATAACGATCATCAGTTCGATTAGTGTGAAGCCTTTTTGAGCTTGCTTGTACATATACCTGTCTCCAGAGAAGTATAAGAAAAACGTTTTAATTTTTTAGTTCAGAGAAATGGGCGTGCCCATCGCTTTTGTTATCGCCCTTGGATATCGAAACTGAAGAATGGTGTTTGCATGCTTGAGACGGTTCTGTTGCTGTCGCGGGGAAACTGCGGGCTGAAATGCAGGTAAAAAGAATGGTTTAGGGTGTAGCGGGCAAGGGTTTCACGGTTTTACGTTTGGGCTGGATTTAGGAGCCGGTCACGATTTTTCTGTTGCCGCGATACTGACGAATGAGTGTTGGTGTCGTTAACAAGGAGGCTGATTTGCCTCCTGTTTTTGCCGGTGGCGAGCGAGGGGACTGTAGCGGCCACCGTGACCTAGTTGAGTAAGCAGATGCTCAATCGATGCGCTTGGAAGGTTCAGGCTTCGACGTATCCGATGCCTGTTCGTGCGGGTCGTGCGCCTCAGCGATACGCGTTAACGGCTGCGAGAGTGTCAGGTGACAGCCAGGTGGCAGCCAGTGGGGTTGCGGGTCTTCCGTGGGCTAGCTTCGCAGTTTGCCGAATTCTCGCAGGCTTGCATGGGCCGGGTGGTTTAACTCGAGCACTTTGATGGTATCTTGCGCCAGTTGGGTATTGCCCAGTGCAAGATGGGCGCGTGCCAGCACCGCCAGACCATCGGCGGTGTAGGGACTATCTGCGTATTGATCGAGCATGATGTTGATGCGGTTAATGACGGCGACCATGGCGCTGCGCTTATAGTAGTATTGCGCGGTGCTGAGTTCGTGCTGCGCCATTTCATTGCGCAGGAAGATCATGCGATGCTTTGAATCCTCCGCGTAGATGCTGTCAGGGTATTTACGTACCAGAGTGGAGAAATCACCAAACGCGGTCCTTAACGCAGATTGATCGAGTTGGTGCATCTTTCGTGGTACGAATTTCTCCAGTAGTGATTTACCACGGGAGAAATTGACCAGGCCTTTCAGGTAATACGCATAATCACCCTGCTCGTTATTGGGGTAGAGCTTCAGAAAGCGGTCCACCGCCGCAGTGGCGTTGTCGAGTTCTGACAATTTGTAGTAGGCATAGGCAATGTCCAGCCGTGCCTGTGCGGCATAATCCCCGAAAGGAAAGGTCGCTTCCAGGTTTTCGAATTTTTCAACCGCTGATTCCCATTGGCGTCTGTCCAGAGCCCGCTTTGCTTTGATGTACAGATCTTCAGCGGTGCCGTTGGCCGGGTCGCCGGACACTGGCTGGCCAGCCGCCGGACCGGGGTCTTGATCTTTGTTGGGGTTGCTGCTGCATGCACTGAGTGCCAGGGCAATTGATAAAGCGAGAGCGGCAGATTTCATGACTGTTGGGGCACTCGATAGGATTGGCGGTGCGATAGTATACGTCGGTACCACTTGATATTGGCTTGCCATCCAGTCAGCCTGTAGCGCTGGCGTTGGCGGCCGGAAATTGCCAGTTTGAGGACAGAACTATTACTGCAGAACGCATTGAACATGAGATTCCCGATTCGATGGCCGGTACCCGGTTTGATCGTGTGGTGGCAGAATTGATTGGTGACTACTCCCGCGCCAGGTTGCAAGCCTGGATCAAGCAGGGTCTGATCGTGCTTGACGGACAAACGGTGATTCCGCGGCACCGCGTCAAGGGCGGAGAATTAATGGTTGCTGAGCTGCCGGAGCTGGCCTCGAGTGTCAGCGATGTTGCCGCTGAACCCATACTTTTAGAGGTTCACTACGAAGATGAGCACCTGATTGTGATCAACAAGCCGCCTGGGCTGGTGATGCACACGGCGCCCGGTAACTATGCGGGTACGCTGCAAAATGGCTTGCTTAATTATGATCCGCAGCTGGCTGCCATACCGCGAGCCGGCATTGTGCACCGCCTGGACAAAGACACCACCGGACTGGTGATGATCGCCAGAACGCTGAGTGCCCACAATAGCCTTGTTCAGCAGTTGCAGGACCGCAGTGTGCATCGTGTGTACGATGCTGTTGTGACGGGTGTGCCGGTCGCCGGCGGTACGGTTGATGAGCCAATCGGTCGTCATCAGGTCGACCGCAAACGGATGAGCGTCTCAGATCGCGGTAAGACTGCCATCACCCATTATCGTATCGCTGAAAAATTTACCCGACATTGCCATATTCGGGTAAAGCTGGAAACCGGTCGTACCCATCAGATCCGGGTGCACATGGCGCATGTACAGTATCCATTAGTGGGTGATACGGTCTATGGCGGCCGGAAAAAGATTCCGGCCGGGGTCAGTGATCTGGTCAAAACCACCGTTGTGAAGTTTCCACGGCAGGCACTTAATGCCAGTGAGCTTGGCATCGAGCACCCCGCCAGCGGAGAGGAAATGCGCTGGAGTGTGGCATTGCCGGATGACATGACAGAGTTGCTCAATACGCTGAGGGCTGGTTAGTGCGGTTCATCACGCCCGACTGGCCGGCCCCCGATTCAGTTCAAACGGCCAGTACTATGCGCCGGGATGGCTACAGTACTGGACACTGGGATAGCTTTAATCTGGGGCAGCATGTCGGGGATCAGGACGGGCGGGTAGTTGCCAATCGCCGGTTACTGCGCGATTCACTGCAGCTGCCTGTGGAGCCGGTCTGGTTGCAGCAGGTGCATGGTACCGAGGTCTTCTATGCTGACAGCCTAACAGTAGATATTCCCATGGCAGATGCGGTCTGGACAGACAAACCCGATGTGGTGTTGTCGATCATGACCGCCGATTGCCTGCCAGTATTGTTTACCTCGAAGAGCGGTGACTGCATTGCCGCGGTGCACGCCGGGTGGCGTGGCCTGGCAAGCGGTATATTGCAAAAAACCGTTACCACCCTGCCGGTTCCTGCAAACCAGTTAATGGCGTGGATGGGACCGGCGATCGGGCCTGCGCATTTTGAAGTTGGCGAAGACGTGCTGCAGGCATTTATCAGTATCGATCCTGCCCATAGTAGTGCGTTTACTGAGTCCCCCACTGACCCGGGTAAATACCTGGCGGATTTATTTTCGCTCGCAAGGGCGGTGTTGGTACAGGTGGGTGTTGCGAATGTTTATGGTGGCGGAGTCTGTACCTACAGTGACGCCGGCGATTTTTTTTCCTATCGGCGCGATGGCGCAGAAACCGGCCGAATGGCCACTTTAATCTGGACTGGTTCCTGACTCGATGACGCCGCGATATTATTGATTTCCTATGCCGGGGTCTACATATAACAAGTAATTAAATAGTCGAGACAGGAGTAAAGCCATGAGGATGGACAAACTCACCAGTAAATTCCAGCAGGCACTTCAGGATGCGCAATCGCTTGCCGTTGGCCGTGAGCATCAGTTTATTGAGCCCGCTCATCTATTGATTGCTTTCCTTGATCAGCAAGGTGGCAGTATCCGTCATGTGCTGACACAGGCATCGGTAGATGTTAAGGGTTTGCGATCTGCACTTGGCGGGGTTATAGATCGCTTGCCGCAAGTGTCTGGCGCTGGCGGTGAAATGCATATTTCAAAAGATCTAGGCAGGCTGTTGAACCTCACCGATCAATTGTCGCAGAAGAAAAAAGATCAGTATATTTCCAGTGAATTGTTTGTTGTAGCCGCAATGCACGAGAAAAATTCTGCACTGGCAAAATTGATCAGTCAGTTTGGTGGTGATTCAAGTCGTATAGAAGAGGCGGTAAACTCCGTGCGCGGCGGCGAATCGGTATCCGATCCAAATGCCGAAGAGCACCGGCAGGCGTTGGAGAAATTTACCATCGATCTGACCGAGCGTGCTGAGCTTGGCAAGCTTGATCCGGTCATAGGTCGGGACGATGAAATCCGACGTGCCATACAAATATTGCAGCGCCGCACCAAGAATAATCCGGTGATGATTGGCGAGCCCGGTGTCGGTAAGACCGCCATTATAGAAGGGCTCGCGCAACGGATAATCAAAGGTGAAGTGCCCGAAGGGATAAAGGGTAAGCGATTGCTGTCACTTGATCTGGCCGGTTTAATTGCCGGCACTAAATTTCGCGGTGAATTTGAAGAGCGATTAAAAGCCCTGCTGAGTGATCTCAGCAAGCAGGAAGGGCAGATCATTTTATTTATCGATGAAATCCATATGATGGTTGGCGCCGGAAAGGCCGAGGGGTCTATGGATGCCGGTAATATGTTGAAACCGGCATTGGCGCGTGGAGAGCTGCATTGCATTGGTGCGACAACGCTTGACGAGTACCGGGAGTACATCGAAGAAGACGCTGCGCTGGAGCGACGCTTCCAGAAGATTCTGGTGGATGAACCAAGTGTTGAGGATACTATCGCTATTCTGCGTGGCCTCAAAGAACGCTACGAAGTGCATCATGGGGTGGATATCACGGATCCGGCGATTATCGCCGCTGCCACGTTATCGCACCGCTATATAGCTGATCGCCAATTGCCCGACAAAGCCATCGATCTGATTGATGAAGCCGCCAGTCGCATACGCATGGAGATTGACTCCAAGCCCGAAGCGCTGGACAAACTGGAGCGGCGAGTCATACAGCTGAAAATAGAACGTCAGGCGCTATCAGAAGAAGAGGATGATGCCTCACGAAAGCGTCTTGCCGAACTCGAAGAAAAAATCGCGACGAAAGAAAAAGAGTATGCCGACCTTGAAGAGATCTGGAATGCCGAAAAAGCCGCAGTGCAGGGCGCAACACATATAAAAGAAGAGCTGGAGCGAGCCAGAGTCGAGCTCGAAGCGGCGACCCGCGCACGTAACTTCGAGCGCCTGTCTGAACTGCAGTACGGCCGAATCCCCGAACTCGAAAAACAGCTGCAGCAGGCATCCAATCAGGATGAGGTCGAGTTTCAATTGTTGCGAAGTAGCGTGTCGTCTGACGAGATCGCTGAAGTTGTCGCGCGGTGGACCGGGATTCCAGTCAGTAAGATGCTCGGCAGTGAGCGCGATAAACTGCTGCGGATGGAAGAGGTGATTGGCAAGCGGGTGATCGGTCAGCAGGAAGCGGTTGCCGTGGTGTCCGATGCGGTCCGGCGCTCGCGGGCGGGTCTGGCACCCCCTGAACGTCCTAACGGGTCATTTTTGTTTCTTGGGCCGACCGGTGTGGGCAAGACAGAACTCACCAAGGCGCTGGCTGACTTCCTGTTTGACAGCAGCGATGCGATGGTGCGCATTGATATGTCAGAGTTTATGGAAAAGCACTCGGTGGCGCGGCTGATCGGTGCGCCGCCCGGGTATGTAGGCCATGAAGATGGCGGCTATCTTACTGAGGCGGTTCGACGCCGGCCCTATTCAGTGATTCTGCTCGATGAAGTCGAAAAGGCGCATCCGGATGTGTTTAATATTCTGCTGCAAGTGCTCGATGATGGCCGGCTGACCGACGGGCAGGGGCGGACAGTGGATTTTCGCCATACCGTGATCGTGATGACCTCAAACCTGGGCAGTCATGTCATTCAGGAGAAAGCCGGTGTGGCCAGTTACGAGGATATGAAATCCTCCGTGCTGGAAATTGTCAGCACGCACTTCCGGCCAGAGTTCCTGAACCGGATTGATGATCTGGTGGTGTTTCATCCACTCGACCGGGATCATATCCGTCAGATCACCGCGATTCAGGTGGGTGTTTTGGGCAAGCGGTTGAAAGGGCGTGGTATTGAGTTGCTGGTGACGGAGGAGGCGCTCGATCTGCTGGGCGAGGCCGGATTTGATCCGGTCTACGGCGCCAGGCCGCTACGTCGCGCGATACAGCAGCATGTGGAGAACCGGCTGGCGCGCGAGATTCTCAGCGGTGCCTTTGCCACTGGCGACACGGTGCAAATCAGTGTGCACGACAATGAACTGGTATTCGAAGAAATCGCCACAGAGGGCATTGATGAGGTGGCCTGACCACCAGGTAGCCGATTCTCAGGCTGCAACGGGTGCGTTGTGTGCCGGGATCGGCTGGCTTTGGGGGGCAGCGGCTCCATGCCGCGTTTACTCAGGGGATTTCGGCCTGAACAACTATGGCGGTGGTGTTATCTCTGCCGCCGCGTTCGAGCGATAAATCGACCAGCTGGCGCACTGACTCTTCTACAGTGGTCAAGGCCAGACGCTCAGCGATTTCGTCGTGAGTGACGTCTTTGAACAGGCCATCGCTGCAGATCAGGTAGCGATCGCCCGGCTCAACGGCGGTGTGCTGATGCTCGAGCTGTAATTCGTCATGGACGCCGATGGCGCGCGTAATAATATTGGACGAAGGGTGTTTTTCCATGTCTTCGCGGCGGATTTCGCCCAGAGTCACGAGCTCCTGCACGTAGCTGTGGTCCTCGGTCATTTGCTCAAGCTTGTTGTCGCGCAGGCGGTAAATGCGGCTGTCACCCGCCCACAGAAAAAAGCAGTAGGGTTCGTGCACGTAGAGAGCAACCACTGTGCTGCCCATGACCTGGCCCTGTGCTTTGTCCCGGCAAATGGTGTTGGCCTGTTTCAGGCGTGTTTCGATATCGGCGATGCTGTCGGCCATATCGGTACTGCGCTTGAAGTCGGTAAGCTGATCAACGATCGTCTGGCTTGCTTCGTCACCGAAGCTGTGGCCACCCATGCCGTCGGCAACCACCCACAGGGACTGTTCTCTGCCATCGAGGTAGGCGTCTTCGTTGACGCTGCGCACATAGCCCAGCTCTGACAGTGACGCAGAGTGCCACTGCAGCGGGCGTCCATTATTTGCGGATCCGTCTATTGCCATTGTTCTTGTATCGGCGCGGCCGACCGGTGCGGTGACGATACGCGGTGATTGCGAGTGGCCACATGTATAATTCTGTTTTTAGCCTCGGTAGTGCCGTCATTGCAACGACGGCGCAGCACTTGTCCCCGAGCTTGCTCCGATTATAGACCAAATCGATTCGTGTCATTACAGGAAAATTCTTTACATGAAGGTTCGAACCAGATTCGCTCCCAGTCCAACCGGTTATTTGCATATCGGCGGCGCCCGCACGGCGTTGTTCAGCTGGCTTTACGCGAAAAAAAACCAGGGCGACTTCATTCTGCGGGTTGAAGATACCGATCGCGAGCGCTCAAGCGATGAGTCAGTGCAGGCAATCCTTGATGGCATGAAGTGGCTGGGACTCGACTACGACGAAGGGCCGTTTTTCCAGACCGAACGCTACGATCTTTACCGGCAAGTGATTGAGAAGCTGCTTGAGACCGGCCATGCCTATCATTGTTATTGCAGTAAGGAAAGGCTTGATGAAATGCGAGAGCTGGCAACCGCCGAAAAACGCAAACCGCGTTATGACGGTACTTGCCGGCACCGCACCGAACCCGTTGACGGAGTCCGGCCTGTGGTGCGATTCCGTACCCCGGAAACCGGTACGGTGGTGATTGATGACCTGGTCAAAGGGCCTATCGAAATTGACAACGCCGAGCTCGACGATCTGGTCATTTGCCGTTCCGATGGCAACCCGACCTACAACCTCACGGTGGTCGCTGACGACATCGATATGGGTATAACCCATGTCGTGCGTGGCGATGATCACATCAACAACACACCGCGTCAGATTCATATATTTCAGGCACTGCAAGCGCCATTGCCGGCCTTTGCGCATTTGCCGATGATTCTTGGCGATGACGGCAAACGTATGTCGAAGCGGCACGGGGCGGTTAGCGTCACGCAATACAGTGAGGACGGAATCCTGCCGGATGCCATGCTGAACTACCTGGCCAGGCTAGGCTGGTCGCATGGAGATCAGGAGCTGTTCAGCGTTGCCGAGCTGAAAGAGTATTTTGCACTTGAAGACTGCCAGCGCTCGGGCTCTGTGTTCGACAAAACCAAGTTGTTGTGGGTAAATCAGCAGCATCTGTCAAAATTGTCATCCGATGAACTCGGCGCGTTGCTGGCCGCTGAATTACACGCCCGGCAGATCAACACTGAAGGCGGACCTGATGTCAGCCGGTTGGCTTTGCTGCTGCGCGACAGAGCTCAAACCATCAAGGAAATGGCACAACAGAGCAAGATTTATTACATCGACGACTTCGATTTCGATGACAAAGCCGCCACTAAGCATCTGCGACCGGTCGCGTTTGACGTAATGCAGGCGCTGAGCGAAAAGCTCAAAGCGTGCGAGCAGTGGGATGCTGCGGCGCTTAAAGAGGTGCTTGATTCAGTGGCCGAGGAGCTTGGCGTAGGTTTCGGCAAAATCGGACAGCCGTTACGAGTGGCCTTGACAGGGGGATCAGCGTCACCTGACATTGCAGAAACGCTGGCTATGATCGGTCAGGCGCGATCTGTGCATCGAGTCGACCGGGCCGTGCAATTTATAGAGCAGCGACGTGCCAACGCGGATCGATAGCCGTTCACCGGCTGGCTGATTGGAGCAGATGCTGTTCAATTCGATAAAACCCGAGATTGACTTTCCGGCTCTCGGGTTTTAGCATTGCCTCCTTGGTCTTCGGGGCTATAGCTCAGCTGGGAGAGCGCCTGCATGGCATGCAGGAGGTCGGCGGTTCGATCCCGCCTAGCTCCACCA
>CALKXD010000074.1 GCA_938003855.1 uncultured Granulosicoccaceae bacterium
AAAGGGCAGGGATATATTTTTGATCGCCCGGCGGTTGCAGCGCGGATTGCCAGGGAGGCTGGTGCCGACTGGGTCGTGTCAGGCCGGTTGCACAAGGCCAGCTTTCTGTTTGTTTACTTAAAGGCGCAGCTAATACAGGCAGGTAGCGGTAACGTAGCCGCCGATTTTGTTGTCGAGATCAAGGGCCCACAGAAGAAACTGACCGCAAAAGGCGTAGAAACGCTGGCGGTTCAGGTTCACGATGCGATCAAACAGCTGGATGAAAAAAAATAATATGAACGCGCCTGTACACAGGTGTTGAAGCGTTGGCTGCTGCCGGGGGTGGTTACGGTCGTGGTTGCAATGACGGGCAGCTATTTCTATTTTCTACCACCGGATTCGATTGCCGCTGCCCTCGCTGCAGGTCAGTATAGACAGGCGATTCGTCTGTTGCAAAAACCGTCACTCGAGTCCAACGCAGGTGCTCAGGCAACGTTGGGTAATATGCATTATCTGGGGCTGGGAACCGGGCAGAACTTTACTGAATCCGCCCTGTATTACAGTCGGGCGGCGTTTGCCGGTTCGACTGCAGCGCAGGTGAATTTAGGGCATCTCTACAGCAGCGGATTGGGTGTGGAGCAAAATACTCAGCTGGCGTATGCGTGGTTCAATCTGGCAAAAAACAACGGCAGTCGGGTAGCACAGGATTATATGTCTGAGATGTTGCGCGAGCACCGACTGAACTTTCGTGTGGTAGAGCAATTGCAAGTCGACTACGCGACGATAAGCCAGTTTAGCAAGATTCACCTTGAGCCCCCACGGTAAGTGAAAACCGCACAGTGTGATAGTGCGCTTGCGGTATCACAAGACCTGCCTGCCTGGATAAATCCTGATTGCAATCGTTTGGTTGTCTGCAATATTACCCGAACTACTGACCGGTGATGAAGTTGCCGTAGGCGCGCGGGCCGTCGCCGGTATCGGTTGACAGGATCACCTCTAGTTTGCTCGCATCGATAACCACAACACTGTTACTGAACCAATTGGCAACGTAGACATGTCTGTCATTAAAATGCGTGTAGATTCCCTCTGGATACTCTTCGACGTCGACCACCTGCAGGTGCTCGAGTGTTAGTGTGTCGATGACACTGACTGTGTCGTCATATTGATTGGAGACAAAAGCGCGTGAATCTCCCAATGCCAGTGCAACGGCATAGGGGCGTTCCCCGACACTGACCTGTTTGCGCACTTGCAGACTGCGGGTGTCGACAACAGACAGTGAATTTCCAAGGACATTGGCCACATAGAGTGTCGTGCCGTCGGCGCTGAGTGCCATACCGAATGGGCGTTCACCGGTGGTCACCGTGGCGGTAACCTGCAGTGTCCCGGTGTCAATGGCCATGACCGAGTTATCGTCACGATTGCTGACATACAAGGTGTGGCCGTCGGGACTCAGAGCCAGCCCTGACGGAGATCTACCCACGCTTACCGTATTGACGGTTTGCCAGTTTCCGGTGTTGATTACGCTGATGATATCGTCATACCAGTCGGCGACGTATAACCGGTCGGTGTTTGCGATTAGTGCCAGAGGCCCGGGTCCGGTTTTAAGACTGCGTACCACCTGTAGCTGCGCAATATTAATCACAGATACAGTGCCGTCACCGGGATTGGACACATAGGCGAATGTGTTGCCGGAATCTATACTGATACCGGCAGGCTCCCTGCCCACCTTGATTGTCGCCTTGATGGATTGATCAGCAGTGTCGATCACGGTAACCGTGCCTGACTGCTGATTGGTCACAAATGCCAGTGCCGCTGCGGTTGCAGCACTGCTGTCAGCCAGGGCAACAACCACGCCTATAAGCAACCCCCAAACAGGCTTATTCATCAGCATGTAGCGCGCTCAGAGTCAGGAGCCATTGCTGTCACCGATGTAGGGCTATTGCGGCGCTTCGGCGATCTTCTTCAGATGTGCCAGGCCTGCTTTATATAAACCAGTGACAGCCGCTACTGCGGCTTCATCGTTGAGTTCTGCCGGAGGATCATTGTTCGGGTAGCCGCGGTAGAACGCGCCTTTCCAGGTTACCGTGCTGGTGTCCCCGTTGGCTTTAACGGTAATGGTTGACGAGTAATTATTGACCGGCAATATACCGACATCGTGAGTGCTGTTTGGTATGCGATAGCTGTAACTCATTTTATCGGCTTTATATTTTTTTAGCGTTTCGTAAACTTTTATACCGGGGCCCAAAGTCAATACTCGTGTCGCACCGGGTTCGTTGTCGCCTTCACTCTCGGTGCTTTCAACCATGGGCAGCCATGCGTGTGCATTACCGAAGTCTTTTATGATCGCCCAGACCGCAGTGGCAGGCGCGTTGATATCGATGGTTTCGGTTACCTTCTGCCGGGTTGGTCCGTGCGCATAGGCGGCATTGGTCGCAAATACCACCAGCGTGATAAGCAGCGTGGTTAGCAGTGCGGGGTGTTGTTTGATCTTCATTAATGGTCTCTTTGTGACTAATGGTTGGCGTTAAATTGATTAGTTTTTCCCCGGGATCAATGCCTGCGGAGCGTCCATGAAAGTGATCGATAGCTGGTCTGTCGGGGTTTGCTCAAGGCTGGACGGATCGGCTCTTGTGCCCGCTGTTGTACTGACCTGTCCGATCACCGGAAGTCCCTTTCTGAGTTTCCGGGTGGCTTTGTCGACACGGTCGTGTAATTTGGCAGAGTAGGGTACGGCGTAGGATCGAGGGACTGTTCGTCCAAGTCCCTGGCTGATGTCTGCGCCCCACAGGTAGATGTGGCCGGGTTCATCGATAGCAACGGCATGCAGGTAAAAGGTCGAGGGCAGATCTCTTTCAGTTGGCCAGCCTAGAATCTTTGGCCATGAGTGGTAGGTCACCAGAAAGAAAAAAACCACCAGCAGATTCATCGCCAGTTTTATGACCCAGTTCCAGGGGGTTGATAGATTGAGTGCCAGTAAAAGCACAACCAACAGCAGATAGGCGACGGTAAGCGCGGTAATGTTGGCCGTTGGAATGGCGGATTGCAGGGCTTCTGTCATTACCGTGGCACCAGGCGTTTAGGGAGTTGATTTACACCACTGACACTGCCATCTGAAGCAAGCGTAAAGCGAACCGCGGTTTTTTCGTCGCCTTTCGCTGCCAGTTGTGTTGTGCCGTAGTAGGCGACGGTATACACCGGATTCACTTTTGCGACCTTGACCGTTACCGGAACAGCTTCGGTTGTTTGTGAATCGTAGTAGTGTACATTGACTATGTATTCCCCCGGTACAATCCCGCGAATAGCGGCTATTTCCTGGTTGAGCGGATTTTCAACCTGCACACCCTCTATTGTTATGGTGTCATTAAGCATTCCACGATCATCCCTGTCAAGATGTACCAGGCCGCTGCTGCGGTTGCGAAACCAGACCACGTTACCGTTAGGATCCTCTACCCAGGTATCGATATCATCGGGGCTGTTGTCGGCCCAGGTAACACTGATAACGTATTCTGCATTGATATTTATTTTGCCGCTGTCCTTTGCCGGGCTGAGAAACAATATGGCAATGAAAAACAACAGAATAAACCCGAGCAGTATATTAAACAGCAGATCGGTAAACGGATCAGCGCCTGCGACCGTGCCACGGTATCCTGATCTAAGCTTAACCGCCAAGTTCAGTGATTCCTTCGGGGGCTGTCGGTGGGGTGCAAGCGGGTCGTTGTCTGTTTGCTTATTCGCAGTAGCAGCCCGATCAGATACTCGCTCTGTCTTCCCAGCACCATAAACTGCATGCTGAGGGCGGTCGCTCCAACCAGTCCACACAACGTGGTGAATAGCGCGGTGCCCATGCCCCCGCTCATGGTGACCAGGAGTTCTTTCAGTCCCTCTGAGCCTTCGATTGAGGTGTCGGAGAGCGAGGTAAAAATCAGTATAAACCCAATGATGGTTCCGACCAGTCCAAGCCTGACGGCGAGATCCACCAGAAACCAGCCAAGCTCGACCGGGCTGCGTAGTTTGTCAGCGTAGATCTCGAGGATCGCATCGTATTGGTCAGGTTGACCGGGCAGTGTGGATGTTTCTGAAAGAAATGCCTCGACCGGTCCGGATCGCTGCCGGTTGTTTTTGGTGGCAGGTAACAAGTGCTGCTTTGCGATTTCTATCTGTTGCGAGTAGTGAATAATGTGCCAGGCGGCGTAAAACGAGGCGAACAGTACCAGTACCGCAATCACTGAGGTTAAATAGCTTTTGTCGGCTGTGTATATAACCGATACAAGATTGAGGTCCCAGCAGATGTAGGCCGCCACTGAGGTTGTTGAAAAACACATAAACCAGATCAGGGCGTGCAGATGCGGTTGTAAAAACAGCCCGGTCGTCACTGGGTACGTACGAGATACCGTTGAAGCCATTCGCTACAATCCCTCAGCAACCAGCGATGTGAGTTGCCGCCATTTTTTCGAGGCAAGGTTTATCTGCAGGGGGCTCAGAGTATACTCAACGGCAATTTGTCTCAAATAGATTTCGGCGGTGGCGTTGCCGTGCTGGTCCGACATCGTATACCAGGCGAATGCTCGCATGGCGTCAAAAGGGACGCCGAGTCCCTGTTTATACAAGTTTCCCAGGTTCAGTTGTGCCGCAGCGTGGCCGTTGCGGGCGGCCGCGAAGTACCAGTGGGCAGCGGTTAAAAAATCCTGCGGCACACCCAGGCCAAGGTACGACAAATTGCCAAGGGCATTTAACGCATCGGTGTTTCCAGTTTCAGCGTCTGTGGTAAACAGGGTGTTTGCCGTCTTATAGTCACCCGCGGCCAATGCCTGTTCTGCAGTTCGTGCCGGTTTATAAAAGATGATCGTCGTGGCAATGACAAACAACAATCCCGCAATGCAGGGCACGGCAATCGCGAAGGTGCGGTGGGTTTTTCGCATTGGGCGATCGTCCGGCAGTGGTGTGTTGCGGTTCCTCGGTATAGTCACGATATCACGCCGGTTTTGATACGCAAGTATCACCGTTAACAATTAACAGTGTCATCATATGATGTGGTAAGGCATCACAAAGTTGTTCAACCCGTGGGTTTGTGACATGCTGAGCAACTACAAGGCAGTAAGGACGAGGATTGCTGCCATGAAGTCATGGGTATCCACCATGGAGAAAAAGCAATGGCAAATAACACGTTGATTGTTTCGAGCATTTCTCCCACACCGGCTTTAGCGGGTATTAAGCCAGGCCAGCGCCAGGGGAGCGGTCGGCTGGTTATGCGCTGGATTTCAATCTCGCCTGTTTCTGTCAGTTCACTATGTGCCATAGTATTACTGCTTTGCAGTGGATTACTGTCAGCGGCAGATAAGACTTTGGTGGATGATCGCTGGGGACAATTGCGTGCGCAGCTCTTTGCTGACCGTGAATTAACAGAAGGCGAGGCGATAATCTCACTGACCGCCCCGGGCCGGGCTTTTGATGCGGCAAGAGTACCCATTACGGTACACGCTACATCAGCGTTGCCTGAAGATCGCTACATTCGAAAACTATTTATCGTTGTCGACAACAATCCCCTGCCGGTGGCGGGTACATTCACCTTCGAGCCCAATAATGGCTGGGATACCGTCAACACTGAACTGCGTATCAACGAGTATTCCCATCTCAGAGTTATTGCTGAACTCGATGATGGTGCGTTGCATATGACGACCGCCTTCGTTAAGGCGACGGGCGGTTGTTCTGCACCACCGAGCAGTTATGAAAGATCCGACGCCACGTTACTGGGCAGTTTTCGTGGTGGCATAAATGAGTTCCTGAATCCCGCCTCACCGGCGGTTGCGACGGTGCGAGTGGTGCACCCTAACGCCAGTGGCATGCAGTTTGATCAGTACAGCCGAACCTACATCCAGCCGCATTATATCCACACCATGGGAGCAGAATTTAACGGACGTACTCTGTTTACGCTGGAAACCAATTTTTCACTGAGTCAGGATCCGGTACTGGGCTTTAATTTCAGTCCTGAGGAAGACGGCACACTGACGATTTACGCACTGGATTCAAAAGACAGTCGCTTCGAGGAGTCGTGGGACCTTAAGTCCAGTAATCTGTAGCGTTGGTGCTACACCGGGAATCTTAAAACATCAAAGGAGGTGCCTTATGGCTGCTGCACCATGTACCGCCAGGAGAATCCTGCTGGCCAGCCTACTGGTCGTTGCTTCACTGGCAGGTATCGAGGCGATGGCCGACGACGACCCTCGCTGGACTGAATTGCGCACAGCGTACTTTGGCGAAAAAGAAATACTATCGGGCGACGAGGTTATTTCCATGGAAGCGCCGCGGCGCGCACACGATGCGGCGACGGTTCCAATTGTAGTAAATGCCACCGATGTTGATGCTCAAATCAGGCAGGTGCACTTGTTTGTCGATAAAAATCCGCTACCACTGGCCGGAATTTTTAAATTTCGTGATGCTGCTGACGGTTGGCAGTCTCTGGAAACCCGGATTCGAATAAACGAGTACACCAATGTGCGCGCTGTTGCTGAACTCAGCAATGGTGAATTACACATGACCGAGCGTTTCGTTAAAGCGTCCGGCGGGTGCTCTGCACCGGCAATGGCGGACATGGACGCGGCTATGGCGCGGGCAGGAAAAATGAAGCTCCTGCTGGATGAGATCAACGGTAACACGGGTGAGGCCAGCGCATCGGCAGTCATCAAGATAAGCCATCCGAATAATTCAGGGATGCAGTTTGACCAGGTATCCCGTAACTACATTCCGGCCTTTTTTGTACACACCATCGTCGCCGAACTTGATGGCGAACCGCTGCTCGATGTGGAAACTAATTTTTCTCTCAGTGAAAACCCGGTGATCAGACTGAATTTTTCACCGCAGAGTTCCGGGAATAATTTGCTTGTTTACGCGATTGACTCCAAAGGCAATCGCTATCAGAGAGCTTTGAAAGAGGCGAACTGATACAACGTTAAAAACACAGCAGGGTGGACTCTGCCTGGTATTTCTGCAGGTTTTTGATGCGCTCTTTTGCCCAGTTTGAGTCGCGGAAAAAAATACCTCGCTGACCCCGATCCAGTTGCACCTGCATAATGGTCTGCGCTTCTTCGAATTCAGCGTAAGTCATTTTTGATTTTATAAAATCAACACTGCAGGAGCATTGATGCAAAGACTCCAGAGTATTGCCATTTGCTGCCATGCAGCCAAGTACATAGTCGGTGATCGCAACGGTTGGAAAATCATCGGCGCAATCGCAGGTATCACCGGCGAGGCCATAAGAAGCAAAAGTGAGGCAGACAGCGGACATCATAATCTTCAATCGATACATTATTTGGTACGTTCCGTTGAGTAAAGGATTAAGGGTTCGGTAAAAAGTGCGCAGCAGGGCTTTTTTTCCTGTCGGCAAACGTTATCTGTCGAAGAGGTGACAACTGGCCGCGGCTCGAAGTGGCTTTTTGGTAAACACACTGTACGTAGCGCTTTTCTGCAGCGATTGGGTGTGAAAGATTCATCGAATCACTGTAGCGGGTGGTAGTGGGACACCTATGTCGCCACGCCATGCCGTCAAGACATGGCTAGGTTCCGGACGCATCAAGCTCAAGACCCCGGCTGAAGTAGACCAGTCCGTCTTTCTGCGACTCAACCGATATGCCGACAATACTGCCGGGTACCTCGTCGCTCAAAACTATCGAAAACTCGGAGTATTTGTACTCGGGACGTTCGGCCAGGTAAGCGTCGTTCAGGAACGGGGAAAACACCAGTCGTGTGGATTGAACGGGGTTGCCATCCCAGATAATTTCTTTGTCTTGAAGCAATATACTGTCAGCGGCCAGTGCGTCCCGTATCCGGTTACGGAAATACAAAACTCCACCGCCGGTTTCACTGCCAATGCTCTGGGCAATGTGCTCCAACATCGCAATTATGATCGGGTTGCCGCGAAATTCGTTGAAGTCCGGAAACGGCATGCGTTGCTCGCCACTGAGAAAATCCAGTACGACATCGCGTTTGTCATTGTTGTGGACCTGATTAATACTGAGGGTGATGCGGTCGTTTTTCTGCCCGGCTGTCTGTGATTTACTAGTGTATTGATAGATGAGGCTCTGGCCTTTAATAGTGTTGGCCAGATGGGAGTGATCATAGATGAGCTTCTGCGCCGGGGTGAGTTCCTTGAAGGCGTGTGCTACCGGTGACAGCACTGCCAGCATTAATATTCCGAGCATCAAGGCTAAGGCTGATGTCGTCTGTGTTACGGCACAATGCCGGTGTCGGAGGCTGTGTCCAGCATTGATCGGAATCATAAACCGGTTCCCGTGAAGAATGAAAATTAACGTAGCTTAACTGTATTAGTGCGTGTAAGAGCAAGTCAAGTAATACAAGGACCCGGACTTGAGTCTTCGGCCTTTAGTTAACGCATTATTCAGTGCAGACTTCTATCGTGTAAACGCCTCGGGCGAGTTGCGATTTAATAGTGCCGAGGGGAACACTGCGTTGATAATCACCGTACTGTGCGGTCTGCTAACGGGTAATGCGGTGGTGGCCTTTTTCGTCACGGCAGGAGTATCGTCGAAGGTGTGACCGGGCTTTTTTTCTTTTTCGACCACCAGCTGAGTATAACATAATTGATGATTGAGACCGCAAAAGACAGGCGTGTTGCCTGCACGGATCTGGCTGGTATTAACGCTGCTCTCGGGATGCTGGCCTGGCTGTTATTACTGGCGAGCGGGCACAGTTACGCGGAGGATGATGTTCCTATTGAGCTGCAGTTTGTTGAAGTTCAACCTGGTATTTATGTCCATTTCGGTAAGCAACAGGTGATGTCAGCAGATAACCGTGGCGACATAGCCAATATCGGGTTTGTGATTGGCGAAAATTCTATTGCCGTTATTGATCCGGGAGGCAGTCCTGAGATCGGTCATATGATGCGGCGAGCGATTGCGTCCACCAGCAGCTTGCCGATTTCCCATGTGATTCTCACGCATGCCCACCCGGACCACATATTTGGCGGCTCGGCGTTTAGCGATGTTCCGCTGGTAATCGCACACAAAAGATTTCGTCGTGCACTGGTGCAGCGTGGTGTTTTCTATCGTGATTCTTTCAAGCGTTTATTCACTGATACTGCGCAGGTTACTTC
>CALKXD010000075.1 GCA_938003855.1 uncultured Granulosicoccaceae bacterium
CGAGTCTACCGCATAGAATGACTGGTTTTGACGCAGATATTCACTATTCTCTTTATAGAGAACATTAAACGGCGTAAGTAGGAATTCAGCAGCAACTAAAGACCATTATTCTCAGCGAAATTTTCAGGTGCCTGCGACGAATGGCTGGGCGGTAACTGAAAACAATAGTGACTTAAACGACGATTCTCGTGTCGTTGGCTCGATCATCGAATATAGTACAGGCCACGTTGCAACAGAACTGCTCGAGTTGTGAATGGCAGGTAATGAACAGCGAGAGTCTTAAAACAATAACACCGGAGCAACAATGCTAATACTAACCCGACGCGTGGGCGAAACACTGATGATAGGTGACGAGGTCACCGTCACTGTGCTTGGCGTGAAAGGAAACCAGGTCCGTATTGGTGTCAATGCGCCTAAAGAAGTCGCAGTACACAGGGAAGAGATCTACGAGCGTATCAAGCGTGAGCAGGAAGCCACACAAGAGCCTGAGGCGAAAGCAAATTCAGACGAAGATGCAGGCGCCACAGATCCACAGGCACTGGATTCGCAAGCAGGCTAGAGCCACGTGTAATACCGTGGGGAAACCCATTGGTATAGATTCTTTCTAAATGGAAACCGCCATCGAGGCGGTTTTTTTATGTTTCTGGTTTAACTTTTGTGTGGCACAATATAAGCTCACTGTTTAGCAAGATGGAGAGATGGCCGAGTGGCTGAAGGCGCTCCCCTGCTAAGGGAGTATAGGGTTTATAGCTCTATCGAGGGTTCGAATCCCTCTCTCTCCGCCATCTTGTATTTTCAATGTTAAAGCTTGACGTGAGTGTCGCTACTCATCATACTTAGAGAAATGCGCCCGTAGCTCAGCTGGATAGAGTACCTGGCTACGAACCAGGCGGTCGGAGGTTCGAATCCTTCCGGGCGCGCCATTTAAGTTTGCTGCACCAATAATTGGTGCAGTTTCTGTAGTTGCGGACGATTTAAGAGATTCTAGCGAAATGCTTCCTGTACTCACCTGCTTGGCAATTGCGGCAATATCACTGGCAATTGTAACCCGCCGGAGAGTCTAGCCCGGTCCAAGTCACCGGTTGCAACAGGTGGCAGAACATAATCGACGAGAGTGCTTTAATTGTTTAAGTAGCGCACTCCAGAGTGGATCCACTGAGACAGAAGTAGTCTCCGCTAAGGTAGTGGGATAGCTGTTTCGCACTCAGACAGTCCTTCAGTATTCGCGCTGACCGCGTACACCGGCAACTGTCAACCGGTCGGTGACGCTAAGTTGCCTCCCAAAAGCTGGAGACAGCAGATAACCAAATAGCGCATGCTACGACAGGCAGTGAACGCTGCTGCCTCACAAATCCAAACAATCATCTGCGTGGGTTCAGTTCATATCGGGTAGCGACCTGTAGTGTGGCATTGCCTAATAGCTTTGTCTGAAGGTCAGGTTGATCCGTGGACCGACGGGCTTTCGGGTTCTCGGGAGCGAGTGTTCCCAGTCTTTTTGTGTATCGCCCAGCATTAGCAGTAAACTTCCATTACCGAGTTCGAGCACCTGTTTTTTTTGATGGTCAACTCGACTGCGCAGCACAAATCGCCGTGTCTCCCCCAGGCTTAATGACGCGATCTGCGGCTGCGGACCCAGGGATTTTTCGTTATCTCTGTGCCATCCCATACAGTCTGACCCACTGCGATATAGATTTGCCAGAACGCTGTTGAGTGTGATGTTGCTTTGCTGCTGAATCTTCAGGAGCAGAGTCTGTAGCTCAGCCGTGAAGTCGCGCTGCTTGAATTCTGTACCAGAATACTTGTAAGGCATCTCTCCGTACCAGGCATTGAGTCTGGGGATCAAATGCTGTTTGCCAAAAAGTGTGATGGTGGATTGCTCCCAGTGCAGTGTGTTCAGAAAAAGCTCGAACAGGGATTCACTGGTGTGCGGATCGAGGAAGTCAGGGATGTAGACGACACGGGCGTGATCGTTTAGAGCGATCTCATTGGATATAGTGGTCATCGATTTGTGGTGGTTGTATATAGCGTTTTTTTGACAGCTGAAAATAGTGTTTAGCAGGTGCCCTGCTAACAGCACGGCATAGTAGCGTTACCGAAAATGCTCTGCGGCAACATTAGTCTAGAGTAATTCATTGCATAAGCGTTGTAATACCCCTTCGCAGGCCAGAGGCACACGGCAGTGCGCAAGGTCATCTGCACGCGTTTTTCCCTGATTAATAATGGCGATAGGTTTGTCAGTCTGGCTGGCTTTGCGGCAAAAGCGAAACCCGGACATCACCGTGAGTGACGTCCCAATGCAGAGCAACATACCGGCTGCCTGCAATTGCTGCATGCAATTGCTAACTCGCTCTGACGGTACATTCTCGCCGTAAAAGACAACATCGGGTTTCAGAAGTCCTCCGCAGGCCTGGCAGTCAATGACCTTGAAATGCGCAAGCGAAGGTGTGTCTGCCGAGGCAACGGGGCGGGCGTCGCCATCAGGGCCGGTGACACTGGCGGTGTCTAGAAAGTCACTGTTGACTTGCCGCAGTTGCTCTTGCAGGTCCTGTCGCAACGTTAAAGTGCCACAGGTCAGGCAGGTCACCTTGGCCAGAGCGCCGTGCAGATCAATCACATGATTTGATCCGGACTTCTGATGCAGGCTGTCGACATTCTGCGTAATGATGCAGGAAACCAGGCCTGCTTGCTCCAGTTTACGCAACGCGTGATGCGATCGGTTGGGTATCGCCTGATGAAATTTTGGCCAGCCAAGCATACTGCGCAGCCAGTAGCGTTGCCGGACCTGCGAAGACTTTCGAAAGTCCTGAGCCTGTACCGGTTTGGGTTGTACCCAGGTGCCGGTATCGTCGCGATAAGCTGGTATGCCTGAATCAGTACTGATCCCGGCGCCAGTCAGCACAATGGCGGGTCGATCCGCCGTCAGCAGGTTGGCTAATGTGCGCACGCTGTTTTGTGCGAGGGATGTCGGGTCCGTACTCATCGGCGGAACCTATGGGCCCGGTCGGCAAAATAAAATAGCGTGGCGGCGGCAATTGCCGTCTGGTGGCAACCGGCGTCTACTTAAAGGCAGGCAATGTGTTGTTGCAGTTAAATGAAGTGTGAAGATTGTGCGTGCGATTAAAAAAGCTCACCGTTTCGCGCCGGGCACATTCATTCTGAAACCAGACCGAGTGGCCGGCTTTAGGCATGATGGTGGTTTGTTGATTGGCAAAGTTATCTGCTGCGTTGGCGATATCACGACTGCTGATGACAGGATCGAGACCGCCTGCCAGTATCATGGTCCGGGTTGTGAACAAACGGTTGGGCACCAGCGTATTGCCGTCACTGACATTCCAGTTTTTGCACATGTCAATCTGTGCCTGGAGCAGCTTTCTGGAGGCGTGCGCCAGGTTTCTGCCTACATCGGGATGATCACGCAGGTAGTTGTTTTCCAGATTCTGCCGTTCTTTGCAGTGAACCGTCATGCTCAGGCCGTCGGCAAAATCCGGATCAACACTCTGATACCAGTATTCTTCGGCGTAACTTTGAATCGATTGCTTCAGACCGCTGTGGAAACTTTCGATGGCATTGGGTAGCTCGGCAATCGACTCGTTAGAGTAGATAGCGGTCAACAGGATCGCCAGCAGGGTGCGATCGTCGACAATCAGAGTCTTACGCCGTGCAATGCCGTCATCGCCGTAAATATTAATTTTTATACCGTATGGACGGACGCGGGCGCGGGCCAGAATGTCATCGAATTTTTTTGTCAGGTTAGCGTAGCGGGATTTGCAGCGTGCTTCGCTGTTGCAGCGCTGTACCGTCTTCAGCACTGACTGATAGGTGGTTTCCTGAGTCCACGGTTGCTGAAAATCCAGAGGTACAGGCGAATCCAGAACCACCCGGTCAAACGCCTGTGGCTTCACAACCAACATGGCTTGCGCCAGTACCGTCGCGTAGGAGGTAGCGATGGTTCCCCACCAATCGTAGGGCAGGGCGTCCATTACCGCCAGAAAATCCAGGGCGGACTGTCGCGAGTCGTATGCACCAACGTCAACGCCATTGCTTTTCAGTCGTTGCAGGCAGCTTGAGATTGCCGTTTGATAAGACTCGATTTCATCATCGATGGTGCGCGAGCGGACGATAAGGTGCTTAAAAGCTTCAGCGGTTTCATGGCAGCGCAGGGTGGGCTTTGAAAAACCTGCACCGCGCTGATCGACGATTACCACATCGTATCCGGCATCGAGCAAAGAGCGGTATGGAGCCAGGTATTCACCGGGATTGTAGTTTACGCCGAACCCGACTGAGCCACCCGGACCACCGCCGCCGGGGATTAATATTGCCCGATCCGCCCGCTGTGACATCGAACGGGTGGTATTTGCGATTAGCACAGGTAAACTAACGGCCCTGTTTGTGACATTATCGTGGTTTTCGGGCAGCGCAATGAATCCACAGCGAACCCGGCCCGGTCGTTCGTTAATAAAGTCGATGCAATCGGCGTCCGTAATGGTGCGTGGCAACGATGCAGAATGAGCAGGTCCGTATAACGGAGCAATAAATATCAGCAGGGCGGGAGAAAGCACCGCGGAGGCCATCCGCAGTGCGGAAATCAGCCGTCTGATGATGAGTCGATACAACGCTTTTCCGAGAAGGTCTTCCAAATCGCTTCCGAGTCTGTGGTGTCAGTTTGACTACCGCGCGAGGCGTGTTTCAGTCCAGTTTAAACATAGCGGCATAGATGTCGATAGATACAATGAAATGTCTGTCAGTCAAGGGGTTAACCGGGCCGATTAATGACATGCCTCACGAAGGTGTAAATACCGTGAAAGAGATACAGATTGGCCTCTGACAAGAATTATAAAATAACCTCCGGTTACCACCATACACTAGGTGCAACCTGGGATGGTGCCGGGGTGAATTTTGCGCTGTTTTCAGCAGACGCCGAGCGAGTAGAACTGTGTCTGTTCGACCCCTCGGGTCGGCGCGAAATAGCACGGGTGACACTGCCTGAGTGTACCGATGAGGTCTGGCACGGCTATTTGCCGGACTGTCGACCCGGCGATCGCTATGGCTATCGCGTGCACGGCAGATACGATCCCGAACAAGGCCTGCGGTTTAACCCCGGAAAATTACTGATCGACCCCTACGCCCGCCTGCTTGATGGCGAGGTCAAGTGGTCTGATACCCATCTGGCCTATCGTGGTGGCAGTGGCAAACTGGATTTATCTTTTGACCGGCGCGATAACGCTCGTGCCATGCCAAAATGCGTGGTGGTTGATCCAGCATTCACCTGGGGGGACGACAGCCCGCCGACCGTACATCCGTCCGACAGCATTCTCTATGAAACCCATGTGCGGGGATTCACCATGATGCACGAGGGGATTGCGGCGGAAAAGCGCGGCAGTTATTCCGGCCTGTGCGACGCAAAATCTATCGAGTATCTGAAAGCGCTGGGGATCACCTCGGTCGAATTACTACCGATTCACCATTTTGTCGATGACCGGTTTTTAGTCGACAAAGGGTTGCGAAACTACTGGGGCTACAGCACGCTGAATTTTTTTGCACCAGAGCAGCGATACTTCTCGAGCGGTGGGCTTGCCGAAGTGAAATCGATGGTCCGCACACTGCACGATGCCGGACTCGAGGTCATACTCGATGTCGTCTACAACCACACCTGCGAAGGTGATCACCGCGGACCGTCGCTGTCATTCAGGGGGATTGATAATCGCTCGTATTACCGACTCGTTGAAGACAACCCGCGTTTTTATATTAACGACACCGGTTGCGGCAATACTCTAAATATAGATCATCCGCGTGTGCTGCAGATGGTCATGGACAGCTTGCGCTACTGGGTCACCGATATGCACGTCGACGGCTTTCGCTTTGACCTGGCGACCACTCTGGCAAGAGAGCCCCATGGCTTTGATCCGCGTGGCGGCTTTCTTGATGCCGTCCGGCAGGACCCGGTGCTGTCCAGAGTCAAGCTGATCGCAGAGCCCTGGGATATTGGCCCCGGTGGTTATCAGCTTGGGGCGTTCCCTGCCGGCTGGTCCGAGTGGAACGACAAATATCGGGATACCGCTCGACGTTTCTGGCGTGGTGACGACGGTGTTCTGCCCGAGTTTGCCAAACGCATTCACGGATCGAGTGATTTGTTTGATCACAACGGTCGCGGTTCGTGGTCAAGTGTTAATTTCATCGCCAGCCACGACGGCTACACCCTGGCCGATACGGTGATGTATCAGGAGCGCCACAACGAGGCCAACGGAGAGAACAACAACGACGGCCACAGTGCGAACTTCAGCAATAACTATGGTGTTGAAGGTCCGACCGAAGATGCCGGCATACAGGCTTTCCGTGAGCGGCAACGTCGCAATATGATCGCCACTCTGCTGCTGTCTCAGGGAATACCGATGATCCTTGCCGGTGACGAGCTCGGACGATCGCAGCAGGGTAATAATAATGCCTATTGTCAGGACAATACCTTAAACTGGATAGACTGGTCTTTGCTCGAAAAAGAAGCTGAATTCTTCGAGTTTGTGCAATCGCTGATCGCCTTCCGTCACACTGAGCCGCTGCTGAGACGGCGTCGGTTTGTGCATCGCAGTGACGAACAGCCACTGGCAATCCAGTGGACTGATCCGTCGGGCAGCGAAATGGCGGAACATCAATGGGATGAGTCTTTCGCGCGGTGCATCGGTCTGTTGTTATCAGATGACGACCGTGCAGTTTTCATGGTTTTTAACGCCAGTGCAGATTCAGTCAACTGTCGTCTGCCCGATAACCAGAGAGCGCAACACTGGCGCTGCGTAATCGACAGCGCCGGGCCGCCTCCAACGCAGGGAGCACCAGCTAGCACGTCAATTGATGTAGCGGCTAATTCCGTGTCAGTGTATGTTCCGGCGAAAGTCCTGAATCAAGAATAGCGATAGAGATATAAAATGAAACAGTTGAAGCCGTTGTCGCCTCTCGATATGAGTAGTTCGGCGATAGATCATGATTATCGCCGTCATCTAAGCCACACGCTGGGCTCTATGGCTGGAGCCGTGGATGAGCGCGAGCAATATGAAGCGCTGGCACTGACCGTTCGCGACAGAATGATGGAGCGTTGGACAGCGACCCGTCAGCAGCACCTGGCAAGTGACTGCAAGCGAGCCTACTATTTGTCGCTTGAGTTCCTGATGGGGCGTGCGTTGGGGAACGCCGTGCTCAACCTCAACCTCGAAGACTCCATCAAAGAAGCGCTATATTCCCATGGCGTGAAGATCGAAGCGTTGGAAGATCAGGAAGCCGATGCCGGTTTGGGCAATGGTGGCCTGGGTCGGCTGGCTGCCTGCTTTCTCGATAGCTGTGCCACGCTGAATCTACCCGTTGTGGGTTACGGCATTCGCTATGAGTACGGTATGTTTCGGCAGGAAATTCAAGACGGTTCGCAGATCGAAGAACCGGATCACTGGCTGCGAGATGGCTATGTGTGGGAAGTGAAAAGACCGCAGGACACCCGGCGGGTAAAGTTTGGTGGTCGCAGCGAGTTCTATGTTACCGCCGATGGTGCCTCCAGGGTGCGTTGGGTCGATACCGAAATAGTGCTTGCGGTACCCCATGACACGCCGATCCCGGGCTTTGAAAACGGCACGGTCAATACCCTGCGATTGTGGAAGGCAGCGGCCTCAGACGAGTTCGAACTGGGCGAGTTCAACGCCGGACGCTATACCGAGTCGGTGGCCTCGAAAAACGAAGCCGAGCACATCTCGATGGTGTTGTATCCCAACGATAGCAGTGAAAACGGCAAAGAACTGCGATTGCGTCAACAGTACTTTTTAGCCTCAGCCAGCCTGCAGGATGTATTGGCTCAGTGGGTAGCGACCCACGGTGCAAACTTCGAGAACTTTGCAGAAAAAAACTGCTTCCAGCTTAACGACACGCATCCCAGTGTTGCCGTAGCCGAGCTAATGCGCCTGTTAATGGACGACTATGAACTCAGCTGGAACCACGCCTGGGAAATCACTTCGCAGACCATGGCGTACACCAACCATACCCTGCTGCCGGAGGCGCTGGAGCGCTGGTCGGTCGCTTTATTCCGTCAATTGCTGCCACGGGTGGTTGATATAATTTTCGAGATCAATGCCCGATTCCTGCACGAAGTCTCGATGAAATGGCCGGGTGATACCGACCGTCAGCGCCGCATGTCTATAATCGAAGAAGGTCCCGAGCCGCAAGTGCGGATGGCCTACCTTGCAATTGCCGGCAGCTTCTCGGTCAATGGTGTCGCGGCGTTGCACACTGATCTGTTAAAACAGGGCTTGTTCAGTGAGTTCTGTGCCTTGTGGCCACATAAGTTCAACAACAAAACCAATGGCGTAACGCCTCGCCGATGGCTGGCCGCCTGCAACCCCGACCTGCGCAAACTGCTTGATGATTCTATCGGTAAAAAGTGGATTACCGATGCCTCGAAGCTTGGCGCACTGGCGGCCAAGGTCGATGATAAAGCCCTGCGAACCGAATGGAGACAAGTAAAGCTTGCCAACAAAAAACGGCTGGCAGACCTGGTCAAGCAAGACTGCGATGTCGACTTTGGTATCGAAAGCATCTTTGACGTGCAGGTTAAGCGTATCCATGAATACAAACGTCAGTTACTCAATGTACTGCACGTGGTTTATCTATATAACCGCATTAAAAACGGTGATACCAGTGACTGGACGCCGCGCAGTGTGCTGATCGGTGGTAAGGCCGCACCGGGTTATTACATGGCCAAGCAGATCATCAAGCTGGTCAACAACGTTGCTAAAATTGTCAACGAAGACCCCGATGTCGGCAATAAGCTGAAGCTTGCTTTTATACCGAACTACCGTGTCACCGCGATGGAAGTGATCTGCGCCGGTACTGATTTATCAGAGCAGATTTCAACGGCCGGCAAAGAAGCGTCGGGCACCGGCAATATGAAATTCATGATGAACGGTGCTGTGACCATCGGGACGCTTGATGGTGCCAACATAGAAATAAGAGAAGAAGTCGGCGATGAAAACTTCTTCCTGTTTGGCTTAACCGCAGCCGAGGTAGAGCAACAACGCCATAGCTATAATCCAACCGCAATAATCGATGCCGACGAGGGCTTCAGGCAAACCATGGCGCTGCTGGAGACCGGCCATTTCAATCAGTTTGAGCCGGGTATCTTTGATTCTATTACGCAGAGTATCCGCAACCCGGGTGACCCCTGGATGGTCGCAGCGGACTTCCGCTCCTATGTCGATGCGCAGCAGCAGGCTGCAGATGCCTACCGGGATGAGGAGCGCTGGACCACCATGAGCATTTTAAACACCGCTAAAAGCGGTAAGTTCTCGTCTGATCGCACCATTGCCGAGTACAACAGTGAAATCTGGTCGCTTCGCACCGACAAGTAAACGCTGCGTAGTCGGCTAAGTTCAGCGAGCGAAAAGTTAGATAGTGGCAATGCAGGCCGGGGGGCCTGCTTGCTATTATCTGTGCTGGGAGCCTGTCCGGTCGAAACCGTTTTTCTGCCGTGCGGGCCAGCTCCTTTTTTGGATTTAGCGGACCTACCTATGCACAAGGCACTACCAACCGGTCTGGCCGGTAATGCAACACGGAAGCTCAGTTGTTTGACTATCAGGAGGATAGTGCAGTGAGTAAATTAACTCGATTGCCGCAGTGGCAAGCACTGCAGGCTCATTACGACGACTTGAGTCAGGTACAGATGCGTGATCTGTTCGCGCAGGACGACCAACGATTCAGTACCTTTTCCACGCAGTCCTGCGGCATGCTGCTGGACTACTCAAAAAACCGCATAACCCGGCAAACCATGGAACTATTGCTGTCGCTTGCCGACGCTATGGATATTGCCGGTCAGGCAGACAGTATGGTGTCGGGGGGGCGTATTAACGCCACCGAGGACCGGTCGGTACTGCACACTGCATTGCGCAAACCTCGTGGCGACAAACTACTGCTGGACGGTGTGAACATTGTCGATGATGTTCATGCCATCGCCGATCAGGCAGCAGCGTTTACTGATAAGATCCGCAGCGGTGAATGGCGCGGGTATACCGGCAAGCCTATTCGCAGCATTGTCAATATCGGTATAGGTGGCTCTGATCTAGGCCCGCTGATGGTGTGCGAGGCACTGAAGCCCTGGGCACAGCGCGACCTCGAAATGCACTTTGTCAGCAACGTTGACGGCACCCACATCGCTGAAACGCTGACACGCGTCGATGCGGAAACCACGCTGTTTATTATCGCCTCGAAAACCTTTACCACGCTCGAGACTCTGGCCAATGCACACTCGGCCCGCAACTGGTTTCTCGACACCGGCGCTACAGAAAAAGACGTCGCCAGGCACTTTGTCGCGGTGTCGACCAACGCTGAAGCGGTAGCCGGGTTTGGTATCGATACCGACAACATGTTTCGCTTCTGGGACTGGGTAGGCGGACGCTATTCACTGTGGTCCAGCATCGGACTGGCGATTCGATTGTCGATAGGCAACGACAACTTTGACGCCATGCTCAGCGGTGCGCACGATATGGATCAGCACTTTGCCAACACCGAATATAAAAACAATCTGCCGGTGATTATGGGGTTGCTGGGGGTCTGGTACAGCAATTTCTTTAACGCCAGAACCTGTGTGATCGCGCCCTATGATCAATACCTGCATCGCTTTCCGGCCTATCTGCAACAGCTCGATATGGAAAGTAACGGCAAGAGCGTGACGATGGAAGGTGAGTCGGTCGACTACGCCACCGGCCCGGTGTTATGGGGCGAACCCGGAACCAACGGACAGCATGCGTTTTTCCAGTTGATTCATCAAGGAACTGATTTAATACCGGCTGACTTCATCGTTCCAGCGGTGTCGCAGAACCCGGTTGGGGCGCACCATAAAATGCTGCTCGCCAATTGCATTGCACAAACTGAAGCATTGATGAAAGGCAAGACGCTTGAAGAAGTACAAGCCGAGCTGACCACCGCCGGGCGGAGTCCAGCCGAAGTAGAAAGCATTGCACCGCACAAAGTATTCAGTGGCAATCGCCCGAGCAACACTTTGGTTCTTGACGAGCTCAACCCGAAAACCCTCGGAGCGCTAATTGCCCTGTACGAGCACAAAGTGTTTGTGCAGGGCAAAATCTGGGGGGTTAACTCGTTTGACCAATGGGGGGTCGAACTTGGCAAGCAGTTGGCGTCTACTGTGCTGCGTGAGTTGGAAACCGGCGATATCGGCGAACACGACAATTCAACCAGCGGATTGCTGCAGCACTGTGCGACCTTCAATAAGTAACTGTCGGCCGGGTCTTAATTTGTCCTCAATCCGACCTTAGTCCAACTTAGCGGTGGGCGTTGGTGAGCGCGCCACCGATGCCGGCAACAACGTGTGTTGCTGGCAATGGTTGCTGTTTCGCCAGAGCCATTGCCAGAGCCATTGCCAGAGCCATTGCCAGAGCCCCGGCCAGAGCCCCGGCCAGCCCCGCGGATGCCAGCCGCGTCTTTGTCGATGGCTCGCTTTGCGTCCGGTTTGCGTTCCCACGGCAAGGTAGGTCGCCTCAGCTCTTTTCTCGTCGTAATGGCTGGTTCACAATCAAGGTTGTGCAATTGTGCAGGCGTTGGCTGCCAACGGTTTAGGACGGAAAATGAAAACAGAAACACGTGCAGTAGTAATCGGCGGTGGGCTGGTCGGTTGCAGCATTCTCTACCATCTCACCAAGCTTGGCTGGAAAGATGTCATGCTGCTCGAGCGTGATGAGCTGACCTCCGGCTCAACCTGGCATGCAGCGGCCGGTATTCATGGCCTGCACGATAACAACAATATTTCCAAGCTGCAGTATTACACCATCAAGATCTATAAAGAGCTTGAGGCAGAAACCGGGCAGGGCTGTGGTATTTTCCAGCCGGGGTCAATCTATCTGGCACAGACTAAAGAGCGCGAGCATCAGTTGCGCATGCAAGCGGCGAAAGCGCGCTACTTTAACGTTGAATTCCACGAAATGTCCCTGAAGGAAGCGGCAGACATGCACCCGCTGCTGAATACCGACGGTATTCGCTGTGCGATGTTTGAACCCGATGGCGGCAACGTTGATCCCTCCGGTGTGACGCACGCCTACGCTAAAGGTGCGCGCAACAACGGCGCCGAGATTCATCGCTTCACTCCGGTCGTCGAAACAAACCAAAGACCCGATGGCACCTGGGACGTCGTCACCCCGGAAGGCACCATCCACACCGAAGTTCTCATCAACGCGGCGGGGTTGTGGGGTCGGGAAGTTGCCCGTCTGGCAGGACTGGAGCTACCCTTGATTCCGATGGAACACCAGTACTTTGTCACCGAAGACATCCCCGAGATTGTCGAGGCCGGCCGCCGTCTGCCATCCATTGCTGATCGCGATGCGGAGTTTTACCTGCGTCAGGAAGGCAATGGCCTGTTAGTGGGAGCCTATGAAAAAGACGGGCGATTCTGGGCGGAAGACGGCACACCGCTGGATTTCGGTCATGAGTTGTTACCGGATGACCTGGACCGGATAGCAGACAACCTCGAGCTTGCCTGCGACCGCATTCCGGCGCTGGCAGAAGCCGGCGTGAAGAAGGTGATCAACGGCCCGATGATCTGGTCCCCCGACAGCGCAGCGCTGTTCGGGCCGGTCCCCAACTTAAAGAACTATTTTTGCTGTAACGGGATCATCCCCGGTTTCAGCCAGTCCGGCGGACTGGGCCTGTTACTGGCTCAGTGGATCGTGGAAGGTGAGCCCGAACTCGATCTGTTCCCGTGGGATCTGGCGCGTTTTGGCAACTGGCCCTCGAAAACCTACACACGCGCCCGAGCGCTCGACTGCTACGCCAACCGGTTCAAAATACATTTCCCCTACGAAGAACGCGAAGCCGGCCGGCCGCTGAAAACCCGCCCCGTCTACGAAAAGCAAAAAGCCATGGGCGCAGTTTTCGGACTGAACTACGGGTGGGAACACCCGCTGTGGTTTGCCGCCGAAGGCACCGAACCCAAAGAAGACTACGGTTTTGAGCGTCAGGAGTGGTTTAATGCTGTGCGCGACGAATGCGAAGCGTTGCGCTCGTCAGTCGGCATGCTCGATGTTTCCAACTACGCCAAGTACGAAGTACGGGGTGCCGGTTGTGCTGCATGGATAGATAAAATCATTGCCAATCACGTGCCCAAAGAAGTTGGCCGATCCTGCCTCACACCGATGCTGGGTGTGCGTGGTGGCATTGCCGGTGACTTCACCGTCACCAAGCTTGGCGACGATCATTTCTGGATTTTCGGATCCGGCATGGCAGAGAGCTACCACCAGCGTTTCTGGGAAATGGTCCCCATGCCTGACGGCGTCACGCTTGAATCGCGCACCGAAGACTGGTGTGGCTTCAGCATTGCCGGCCCCAACTCACGGGAGATGCTGCAGCGCATGACCAACGCAGATCTCAGCAATGAGGCCTTTCGCTTTATGCGCTCGCAAAAGCTTAAACTGGCGGGCATTGAAGGACTTGCCATGCGAGTGTCATTTACCGGTGATCTGGGCTGGGAGATCTATGTGCCTACCGAGCATCAGGAAGCCTTGTTTGATGCCCTGCTCGACGAGGGCAAGAGCTTTGGCATTCGGCTGATTGGTGGTCGGTCACTGCTGAGTCTGCGCCTCGAGAAAGGCTATGGCAGCTGGGGTCGCGAATACTCACCGGAGTACTGGCCGCACGAGGTAGGCCTGGAGCGGTTGATCAAAATGGACAAACCCGAGTTCCTCGGGCGCGATGTCTGGGCCGAGCTCAGTGAAAAAACACCGCGTGAAAAGCTTGTGATGCTCTCAATCGATGTCACTACTGCCGACGCACATGGCGGTGAGCCCATTTTCACTAAAGACGGCACACCGGTGGGCCGGGTCAGTTCTGGCGCTTATGGCCATACCGTCAAACAGTCACTGGCGTTGTGCTTTATCAAAACCGAGTACGTCACCCCCGGTGCTGAATTCGATGTTGCCGTGCTGGGCTTAGAGCATCATGCCCGCCTGCTGGACAAGCCGCCGTTTGATCCCGATGGCCAAAAGCTCAGAAACTAGCTGTGCTACCATTACCACGAATCAGGTAGTTTCAAAACAGACTCTGTGTTTGCGGGCGTAGGCCCGCAAACTTCTGTCGCAGCGAATTTATGACCAGACAATGCAGCGATGAAAGCTATCATCACGGCGATTTAAAAAACGCGTTAGTCAGTGCAGGACTCTCGATCGTTGAAGAGCAAGGCATAAAAGCCTTGTCGTTACGTGCCTGCGCTGCTCGCGCTGAAGTATCTCACGCCGCCCCCAAAAACCACTTTGAAAATCTGGCCGGTCTGATCACCGCCATCGCCACGCGCGGTTTTCGGCAGTTTGCGGTTGAATTGCGGGCGTCTATAGAGGCCGCACCGGCAGGGGATGGCAGCAACTGCGGGCCCGGTTGTGATGCCTTCAGCCGTTTGCAGAGTGCAGCGGTGGCGTATGTGGGCTTTGCGCAAAGCAATCCGCAGCTGTACCAGCTGATGTACTCCCCTGAAATGTTTAATCGCGAAGACCCCGACCTCATCGCCGCTGCCTGTGAAGGCTACAACCTGCTGCAAGAGCTGGCAGCGAGTTTCCCCAACAGTGGCAGCGGCAATCTGCCCGGCAACCTCGCCGGTGAATTGCTGGTGTGGAGTCTGGTGCATGGGTTTGCCCATCTATCGATACATTCTATGTTGGGCCCCACCGTCAGAGAATTGGGTTTGCAACCTACCATTCTTGATGTCTTTTCCAGTATTATTTGCACCGATCAAAAAGACAACGGCTGCGCCTGAGGCCGGATCACAGCGGCTCGCAAGTGCGGCGCTGGCGTCGTACATTTTTCTTACCCTGGCTTGTGGAGAGATCCGATTTTTATCAACGGTAACTGGCTTGATGCCGCGCAAACCTTCCCGGTTTACAACCCGGCAACAGGTGAGGAAATAGCCCGCATTGCCGATGGTGGTGCGGCCGAAGCGCGACGCGCCATAGACGCGGCGGAAAAAGCACTGCCGGCGTGGTCGTCGACAACCGCGCATGTTCGTTCTGCTATTTTGTATCGTGCCTGGCAACTGATGCTGGAGCACAAAGACAGCTTGGCCGCGCTGATGACCGAAGAGCAGGGCAAGCCTTTGAAAGCGGCCACCAATGAAGTGCAATACGCCGCCGATTTTCTGCTCTGGTTTGCCGAAGAGGCCAAGCGCAGTTACGGCGAAACCATACCGTCTGCACGTGCTGATCAACGCTTTATTGTGCAGCATCAGCCGGTCGGTGTTGTGGCCGCCGTGACACCGTGGAACTATCCGGTGTCGATGATTACCCGCAAACTTGCACCCGCACTGGCTGCCGGCTGTACTGTGGTACTGAAACCGGCTGAGTCGACGCCTCTTTGTGCGATTGAAGTATTCAAACTGCTGCACCAGGCTGGCGTGCCCGACGGTGTGATTAACCTGGTCACTGCAAAAGATCCGGCTCCGATCGGTGAAGAGTTCTGCACCAACCCGGCGGTGCGTAAACTGACCTTCACCGGGTCAACCGCCGTCGGTCGAACGCTTGGCCAGCGTGCCGGCGGACAGCTCAAGCGGGTATCGATGGAGCTCGGTGGTCATGCCCCTTTTATTGTGTACAAAGACGCAGATCCCGTGCATGCCGCCAAGGGTGCGTCACTGGTTAAGTTTCTCAACACCGGGCAGGCCTGCATCTGTCCGAATCGTATTTTTGTACACGCTGATATCGTTGATGCCTTTGTCGAAACACTGGTGCAGCGTGTTGGCAAAATGCGCGTAGGTGCCGGCACAGAGGCTGGTGTGGCGATAGGCCCGTTAGTCAATGCTGCGGCGATTGCCAAAGTCGACGCGCAGGTTACAGATGCACGTGACAAAGGTGCACAGGTTGTTTGCGGCGGGCAGCAGTTACAGCAAGGCGCACTGGGCAAGGGCCATTTCTATGCGCCGACGGTTCTGACCGGTGTGACAGACCAGATGCTGATCTATAAAGAAGAAACCTTTGGCCCGGTCGCACCGGTTATCGTTTTTAATGACAACGACGATGTCATCGCCATGGCCAACGACACCAGCTATGGACTGGCCGCCTATGTCTACACACAGAACCTGTCGCAGGCGATGCGGGCCTTTGAAGGTCTGCAGTTTGGCATTATCGGTATTAACGACATTAACCCGACCAGTGCGGCAGCGCCCTTCGGTGGTATGAAAAACAGCGGCCTGGGCCGGGAAGGCGCGCGCGAAGGGCTGATGGAATACATGGAAACCAAGCTGGGCGGTTTTTCAATTTAGACAGCTGCCCCCGGTGGCGAAAGGCACCGGGGCCGCTGACTGCTATAACGCAGGGCACCAGTAAACAGCCATGTGCAATTTTTCTAGCGCTTGTAAGTACCCGACCTTCACACAAGTGGCAGCATTAATATTGTAGTCATCGCGCAACGATTGTTTATCAACATGCATTGGCGATTATGCGCTTGTTTTTATAACGCTCGCTAATGTGCCGCAACAGGAGCTTTTACCCCGTGACCCGGACCGTGCCAGATGTGCAAAAACTAGCCGATCAGATCCTGCGCGAGTCCGCACACCGGGCACGGTATACCGTTGCTATTGCAGGGCCGCCGGCCGGGGGGAAAACAACCCTGACGACAGCGTTGGCCAATGCCCTGTCAGCGCACAAACCGGTTGCTGTCGTTGCCATGGACGGCTTTCATTTTGATAATGCTATCCTGCGGCAGCGCGATCGATTGCATCGCAAAGGAGCACCAGACACTTTTGATGTCAATGGTTTTCGCAGTGTGCTTTCGCAGTTGGCACAGCAAACAGAAGACCTTGTGGTGCCCGTGTTTGATCGTGAACTCGACTTATCCCGTGCCTGTGCATCCATTGTCTCACCCGCTGATCAGCTGGTGTTGGTCGAGGGTAACTACTTACTGGTCCAAACTCCCCCCTGGAATATCCCTCAAGAATACTTTGACCTAAGCGTATTTCTAAGCCCGTCGATAGAGGTACTCGAAGAGCGCCTGGTCGAACGTTGGCTGGCGCACGATCATTCACCCGCCGATGCCGTAAAGCGTGCGAATGCCAATGATCTGCCCAATGCCAGATATGTGCTGGAGAACTCTCGTACTGCAGATATAGTGCTTTGAGTAGTACTTTGAGTGAATCGAGATGAACGACCTTGCAACGGCACTGTCGTCATAGGTGTTAAGCCTTAGCCATAGATGGGGGGATCCCTCTGTTTTTACCGCCACGGATAGCGTCGCGCTTTACCGTGGTGTCCGTTTTTGTGTTCCGGACTTGCAATCAGCGCGTCTGATCAGGATGATAAGGGGACAAAATCGGGAGTAGCGGCGATGGCAGATCACATAGACTATTTTTATACCTCAACTTCACCATTTACCTGGTTCGGCCATCAAGCATTCTGCGCGGTGGCGGAAAAACACGGCAAGTCGATCAACTACAAGCCGGTAAACCTGATGGAAGTCTGGAAAGTCTCCGGCGCTGTGCCACCTCCTCAACGTCCACCTATGCGTCAGCGTTATCGATTGCTTGAGTTGCAACGCATTGCAGATTTTCGTGGCCTTACGGTAATACCACAGCCCGATAGTTTTCCTGCCAATCCCGAACGCGCCGATTTATGCTGCGCTGTGCTGGTTCAGCAAGGCAAAGATCCGGGGCCGTTTCTGTTCAGCGTTGGCGAGGCACTCTGGAGTCAGGATCGACAAATCGCTGACGAAGCGGTGTTGTCAGAGTTACTCGGCAAAGCCGGTCACGATGGCGATGCGATCATCATTGCCTCCAAAGAACCCGAAATGTCAGAAGTGCGCAGTGCTAATTCGCAAGAGGCCATCGCACTCGATGTGATTGGTGCGCCATCCTATGTGTACGAGAACGAAGTATTCTGGGGGCAGGACAGAGTCGATTACCTCGATAAAATGATCAGTTCGGGCAGGTCGCAGTTTACCGGTAAGTAGGGCACCACACGGCATGAGCGATTTTAAAGAGGTAGAGATACTGGCCTTTGATGTCTTCGGCACCGTGGTCGACTGGCATGGCACGATCACCCGCGAAGTACAATCGATGCAACTTGACGTTGATCCCCTGGAGTTTGCGCGTGCCTGGAGAGCAGGGTACAAACCCGCTATGGCCAGAGTCATGTCGGGTGAGCTCGGCTGGACCAAAATAGATGTGCTGCACCGGATGATTCTGGATCAGGTACTGGACGATTATAAAATCAACCTCGACGAACCCGCGCGCCGCCATCTGAACAACGTCTGGCATCGGCTGTCGCCATGGCCCGATGTAGTGCAGGGGCTAACCACACTCGCTGAAGACTACACCATTTGCACGCTCTCTAACGGCAACCTGTCGTTGCTATCCAATATGGCAAAAAATGCCGGGCTGCCATGGGATTTAATCCTATCGGCGGAGGTTTTCAAAGCCTACAAGCCGGACCCTAAAACCTATCTGGGTGTCGCGGGGCTGTTCGATCTGGCACCGCACCAGGTGATGTTGGTTGCCGCCCACCACGATGACCTTGAATCCGCCAGAGAATGCGGTTTGCGTACCGCTTATATAGAAAGGCCGGCTGAATTCGGTGTGGATCAATTAAAAGACGTATCACCACGTCCGGTCAATGACCTGCACGCGGACACCTTTACCACGCTTGCGAAAATTCTGAGTGCCGACCGGCAGACTTAAAAAACCGATCGCCAGTAGCAGCAACAGGTCGACCGGCATCATAGCTCCACTGGCCGATTGTCCCGTTGCCGTTGCGGTAAACGTCGGGGTATAAGACGAAGTCGTTCGACTGGAATCGCCGCCGGGCAATTGAATTCTATTGCCATTGATATCATTAGACACGGAGTTGTTGTTTGTTTCCACGTCCATAAACCCGATCGGTTCGACAGACGCCACCACGGTATCTTCTGCCGTCAGTGCGGTATTCATCAGCAGGCTGAAGCTGCTGCTGCTGCTGGGCGGCATTTCGGCGATGTCACAGCTGACACCATCGGTGTGGCTGGAGCAGTTTGACGGATAACTCGATGTGGCGATAGACCCACCGGCAACAGTGACGCTGGCACCGGAAGTAATGCGTGTGGTATCCAGATTAGCCACCGTCACGTCGACAGAATCCTGCTCAACATCCAGCTCAACGGAAAGGTCCATCGCATCGATCAGGCAGCCACCGCGTGACAGTACCTGTTCCACAGAATCTTTGCTGCAGCTTGAAAATGTGCTCTGTGTTTTGTCGGATAGGTAAGGCCACATGAGGTGGGTAGTCTCAGCGCTGCACGCTGTGTCAGTGTCGTGCGGTGCACCAAGTGAGTGCGCAATTTCATGAGTAGAGAGTAGTTCCGGCAGCCGGTACGGGGTCACCACGCTGACGTCATAACCATCGGTTCTGCAGGCCGAGCCTATCCAGGCCAGGCCAAGCGCCGCATCGCTGTTTTTGTTGCCGCTGAATAAAGTCGCCAGTCCTACATCGCTGCCAAGCTCAGTGCTGGCACGCCGGTAGTCACGGAAATTACGCATCATCGATTCCATCGTCACACTGCCGAGATTCATCGGATCGTTGTTGCGATCCTCGATGACCACCAGCGTATCGATAATAATCGCCAGACCAAATTCATCGCGGAAGATACCATCGCTGCTGTTTAATATAGACAGCGCCTCTTCCACACCGCGGCCACCGTGATAGTCGTTGTATTTGGTATCGATAACCACGCCTATCGGCATCACCGAGCCGACGGTACCGCCGTTAAATACGGTGGAGCTGACCTTGATTGCACGGACATAGTCATCAAAGCTATTTTGTGCCTGAGGTGGATGAAACGCCTGATCAGAGTCCGGTGCCTGATAGCCGTCTATATCGCCAAGCAACAGCGGGTAGAAGTCACTCAGCGTGCCGCCCGTTTGCTGTGGTTTCAGCTGAATGCGCTCGCCGTACACCGACACCGCGCCACGCAGATCGTTGTCGGTCAGGGTAACCCGGGCCCACGAGTCCGGCTCGCCCTCTACCTGCCCGGCAAAGGCGGTATTTTCAATCAGCTGCAGGGGCGTGCCACTGTCTGATAGTATTCTGATCGAATCTGTGACCGGGCTCTTGTTGAGCAGCAACACCATATCGACACCGTCGTTACTGATCAGCGCACGCCACTCGAAGCCGTCCTGATCGTGGGGTTCCATGCTGATCAGATTCGACGCATTCTGCTGGTGATTCTGCAGGTGGTCGATCCGTCGCTGCGCCCGGTCATACCAGAGTCTGGACATATACTCGTCTCGAGGCCAGCTCAATGCGGCAAGCGATCCACCGGTGTGGCGGGCCTGCAATTCGGTCAGTAGTGTTACGGCCAGTTGCGGGTCGCCCAGCTGTTCCTGAGCAATGGCTCCAGAGTAAAGTGCGGTGTCGTAGTAGCGGCTGTCCGGATACAGCTGTCGCAGCGACTCCAGCGTGTCATAAGCGGTCTGGAAACTGTAGGTATCCATCATCGCGATGTAGGCACGAAAATACATGGCATCGTCGACCAGACGACCGTTCGGGAATTGTGTTTCGATCTGATCCAGAAATCCTGTTGCAGAATCTATATCGGCGTCGGCGCGTGCGTCGAGGGCGGACAGATACAAAAGTAAATCACTATCGTAGCCGTGTGTTACGGCCTCTTGCAGCACGGGCAGCTTGATGCGAGCGTGCCGCCGCTCAGCGCTGCGGGTCGGCTGAGTGGCAAAGTACTGCTGGTACTGCGTGATCGCTTCGCTGTAATTACCGGCTGCCTCCTGCTCGAGTGCAGAGGTCAGGAAATCGTCAGCCTCGGTCGCGTAGCCTGCCATCGATGTCGCGACAAGCCCAAGCACCAGCAACATCCGGTGGGCTAGGGCTCTAAACCCCGTTGGCTTGTTAAGGACTGAAAGCAACTTACCCACTTATCCTGCAACCCGGATGATACTGTGGCGACAATTCGGTTGTGTCATAGTGGTGTGTAGATCTAACGGTAAATATCTGACATACAAAGTGAAAATACACATATTCAGCCTTAAGGATTCTGCGACAGTTCCGTTGATTAACCATGACCCGAATCCTTCTGATCACTCAGGTTTTTGCACCGGTGGATGGAGCCTTGTCGGGCAAGCCGCCGTGCAGAGACGCAAGCGAATTGCACCCGTGTCATACCCTTGGCGGCACTGAGTTGCAGTTTCTTGATCTGTGCTTGGGTGATCAGCGAAGCGGGTTAGAAACGGGTTAACAGGAAACCAACAAATGATGTATCAGTTATGGCGTTAACGTGTATAAAATCGGTTTGTTACCGGCGTTGTGGTAAAGCAGCGGTGACGATTGTTTCAGCGGTGTTTTTGATGCTGCTGACACTTGGTGGCAGCGCCGCTGCCCGCGACGCTGAACCCGAACAATTCGTGCTTGAACAGATCTTTGTGAATCGCTCGGCAATCTTCAATGAAAATCAATCCGCACTCGATCCGCTCAGGCGGCTTGTTAATCGTCTGCATGTCACCACGCGTGAGTCAGTCATTCTGACGGAAATTGCAGTGCAACCCGGTCGGTTAATCAGTCAGACCCGGGTCGCCGAGATAGAGCGCACGCTGCGCCGCATGCAATTGTTTTCGGACGTATCAGTGAAGCTTGTGCCGGTGGCAGGTACCAGCGCCATGACCCTGCACATCGATACCAGGGACCGGCTGTCGATAGTCGCTGGTGCATCCGGGTCTTTTGTCGGTGGTGTTGGCGAGTTAGGCTTCACTCTGGGTGAGCGCAATGTTGCCGGCTATGGTGATCGCTTCTTCGCCAGCTACACGGGTAACACTGACGACGAGCTGCGCGGTGCAATATCGTATCAAGATGTACAGTTCATCGATGGCAGACACAAGGCATTCTATAGTGTGGGTCGCACTGAAGATGGCCCGTTCTATGGCTTGCGATTTTCACGGCCGTTTAAAGCGCTGGCCGATAAACGCTCGTGGACTGTGTTGACCGAGAGCGTTAACCGCGAGTATGACTATTACCAGCAAGGCGTCTCCGTGGCGCAGATCCCCGAGCAGCGGGATACGCTGTCAATCGACTCCTACTGGCGTCGTGCTGCAGGTGTCCGCACGCATCGGCTGGGTTTGTCGTTACGCTATGATGATCGCGAGTTCGATCCATCCGCTGGCAGTCAGGCAGCCACCATTGTTGCACCGGATGACTCAACCCGCGTATACGCAAGTTTAGGGGTTGGTATTGAACGACAAACCGGGTTTGTCAAAATTCGCGGCATCGATACCCTGGGTTATGTGCAGGATCTGGTCATGGGTAGTAGCGCCGAATTGCGTATTGGCGTTGCCCACCAGAAATACGACGGGCTTGACAACGCGGTCGTCAGTCCGGTCGTCGGTGCCGTGTTGTCGGCATCGCGTCGCAGCACCGCTGGTACCTTTTACCGCTTCACATTCAATGGCAGTACTACCTTGAAATCCATCAGTGATGGTGAGCTGGACAATCGCGCCTGGTCGGTCAATGGATCAGCGCGTGTCTTTAATAAATTGTCAGACCGCCACACACTGGCAGCGCGGCTGGACTATACCATGGCCGAAGGCGGCGACAGGGCACTGCCAGTGCAGCAAACCCTCGGTGAAGACAACGGCTTGCGAGGTTACGCATCACGCCTGTTGTCGGGTCGCGAAAGAGTGCGGCTGAATCTTGAAGACCGGATAAACCTGGGGTGGCGGCTTGGGCCTATGGATATCGGTCTGCTCGGTTTTTTTGATGTCGGCTGGGTGGCTGAAGAGGAGCCGTCAGACTCTGAAGTCAGGCGATCAGCCGGGGTCGGGCTGCGCCTTGGGTCTAATCAGCTGCTCGGCCCTTCGGTAATCCGCATGGACCTTGCCATGCCGCTCGATAACGACGAAGACTCCAGCCCATTGTTTTCGTTGTCGGTCGGGCAGGTGTTCGGCTTCTAGCGTGCTTAACCGTGCATGTGCCTGCGGCGTTTGCCCGACGGAGAGCCGCAACGGGTAGATGCTCTATATATTATTGGTGGCAACAAAGCACTAGCGGGTTTCGCTGTAGCACGACGCACGCTGCAAGGACATAATGTCTACCAGAGGGCGGTGTGGTCTACCCCGCGCCGCTGGCCAGTGCATTGAGTATAGTGGTGTACCCCTCGACACCCTGTGCACCGACGTGCAACTCACGCTGATCAAAGATCATAGCGGGTACCCCCTGAATACCGGACCCGATAGAAAAGCGCTGTCTTTCACGAACCGCATCGGCATAGACTTCTGATTCCAGAATCTCCAGTGACTCTTCGTAAGGCAAGCCTGCTTCAACACAGGCATTAGCCAGCACTTCATCGTCACTGATATCGCGCTCGCGATTAAAATAGCAGTGAAACAGCGTAATTTTTAACGGATGCTCACGTCCGTTCAGTGCCGCCCAGTGCAGTAGCTGATGTGCCTTGAAGGTATTTAGCATGCGTGAGGAATCAGTAAATAGAAACTTAAACCCCAGCTCATTGCCAACTTCCACCAGGCGCTGACGGTTCTCGTCACTCTGCGCTTTAGTAATACCGTATTTGCGAACAATATGATCGCTCAGGTTTTCACCGTCTTCGGGCATCTCCGGGTTCAGCTCAAAGGGCTGCCAGTGAATTTCTGCCTGAGTGCCGGTCGCATGCAGCGCCGCTTCCAGTTGCTTGTAGCCGACAATGCACCAGGGACAGACAACATCCGAAACAATATCTATACGCATAGTGGGTGATCTTTTCCGGTTGATAGAACGGCGTCAGTATGTAACACACAGCGGGTTGTGGCAAAGCAGGGCAATGGCCCGGCAGGACTCAATCGCGACTGTAGCGAATCAATCCTTCCTGCGCCACCGAAGCGACCATGACACCGTCTCGGGTAAACACATTGCCACGGGAAAACCCCCGGGCCGCCCCCGCACTTGGGCTTTCGATACTGTACAGCAGCCAGTCATCGAAGCGGAACGGCCGATGAAACCACATCGCGTGATCCAGACTGGCCAGAAAAAACTTTCGCGCTGCAAGGTTGCGCCGGTGCGGCAGCAGCGCCGTTGCCAGTAAGTTGTAATCCGATACATAGGCCAGTGCCACCTGATGCATTCGCTCAGTGTCAGGCAACGACCCAAGCGCCTTGATCCAGATGTTTTGCTTTGGACTGACGTCAGGGTCAGTATACAGTGACGTCCCCTCAATAGGCCGGCACTCAATAGGCCGCGCGATTCGTGTCAGGCGATAAATCTCCGGTGACTGCTCACGCAATGCCTCACCAATCTGCCGGTCATTCAGCAACCCCTCCGGTGGCGGCACATCCGGCATTGGCTGATGGTGGCTCAGTCCTTCCTCCGGTGTCTGGAAAGACGTCTCCATAGTAAAAATGGTGCGCCCCTTCTGTATCGCCTTAACGCGTCGCGTGGTGTAACTGCCACCGTCGCGAACACGCTCCACATCGTACACAATAGGCCGTTCAGCATCGCCAGCGAGTAAAAAGTAAGCGTGCATGGAATGCAGCATACGATCATCAGGAGTTGTCAGCTGAGCCGCATGGATAGACTGCGCCAGCACCTGCCCACCGAACACACGCCCCCACGGAGTCCGGTAACTCTGACCGCGATAGAGGTTATCCTCAATCTGCTCAAGTTCAAGCACCGCTCGTAAATCATCAAAATCTTTCATAGTCGCAGCATAGCAAGTTGTGGAGACTTGAGCATCAGAGCTGATGCTAAAATGCCTCGCTCACGCGTCGGGTTTCCCCGGTCGGTACGATAACCCCCGGTCTTAGCGGGCAAGAAAGGATCAGACGTGACCAGCAACCCGAAGGGCCAAAAAGCCGGAAGACAGTACGGTGACTTAACCGGTTAGAAAAGCGACACCGCTGGAAAGGTAAGTATCAATAGACAAACTCTCACAGTGAAAACAGCAATCGAAGATTGCCCTTAATCGCCCGTCTGTAAGGCTTTAATGATTGCCATTGACGGGGGTTGAAGCGCCAGGACGGCGCGAAAGCGAAGCGCACAGGGAAGTGCGATCTGAGCGTACCCTCGGCAATGGCAATCATTAAAGTTGCGTAGCAACCCGAAGGGCCGGAAAGCCGGAAGAACAGTTTTGGTTACTTTTCCTGTTTGAAAAGTGACTCCGCCGGAAGGGCATGCCCCAAGAGCAACCCACCAAGAGCAACCCCCAAGAGCACCCACCAAGAGCAACCACCAAACCCATCCATACACCCCCCTCTAATCCTCAGCCAGCAACCGCATTGTATCCCGCCATTCCCCCTCACTTTTACGCCCGGCCGCAGAAAAAACATTCTCCAACTGCAACAACTGAGTCCCGGTAAGCCGCGCCTCCAGACGTCGGCCCGACGCACTCAACCGCAACTCCCTGACCCGGCCATCCAGTTGCGATTTATCGTTACTGATCAGATTCATGCTGACTAGCTGTCGCAAGGGCATGTGCAGCGCCTGCTTGCTTATTTCCAGCACGTTCAAAAGCTCATTGACGGATAAGCCCGGTTCGCGGCCGACAAAATAGAGTATTCGGTGGTGCATGCGGTTTAGCCCGCGCTTGGCGAGTATCTGGTCCGGCCCGCGAGTAAATGCCCGATACGAGAAAAACAGCAACTCAATAGCCTCGCGCAACTGCGCTTCCCGATCCGCATCGGTGTCTGCGGTCGGATTGTTTTTTTGGTCAATCATGTTGACACATTAAAAGTCATCGAGCAGACTGTCAATAGGTCAAATATGTTGACATAAATCCAGGAGGATGCACATGTCAGTTTTAATCGATCAGCAAAGCACACAGCACCAGCCACTGCCGGTTCGCCTGGCCCGCCGTATAGATCGGCTTCAGCCTTCCCCGATACGCGAAATTCTAAAAGTGATTGATCAGCCGGAGATGATCTCATTCGCAGGTGGCTTGCCCTCGAGTGACAGTTTCCCGCAGTTGTCGGTTGAAGGGTTTGATCACCAGCAGTTGCAGTACGGTGCCACTGAAGGGGATCTTGCCCTGCGGAAGTACATTGCTGAAGACCTTGGGCGTCGGTCACTGCACGTCAGTGCTGATCAGGTACTGATTCTGTCAGGCTCGCAGCAGGGTATTGATCTGGTGGCCAAGCTGATGGTCGAGCAGGGCACCCGGGTGGCGGTTGAATCACCCAGCTATCTGGCGGCGTTGCAGGTGTTTAGTCTGTTTGGTGCCGAGTACCTAAGCTATACACCAGACACCATCACTGATCTGCAACGCCGTAGCCCGGCACTCACTTATGCGATACCCACTTTCCAGAATCCTACCGGTCACTGCTACAGCGCGGCGCAACGTAGTCAGCTTGCACAGGTGTGTGATGCGAATGGCAGTGTCCTGTTCGAGGACGATCCCTACCGCGAGTTGTGCTTTGGAGACTGCAACCGGCAACCGGTGTGCAGCCTGCTTGAGCGAACCTCATGGATCTACCAGTCGTCGTTTTCCAAGGTTCTGGCACCCGGCCTGCGTCTCGGGTATCTGGTCTGCTCACCGGACCTGTACCCGACGCTGTCATGGTTGAAACAGGCTGCTGATTTACACAGTAACCGGCTTAGTCAGCATATTGTATTGCAACAACTTCTAGAGCCCGGTGCGGTTCAGCGTTTGCAACGGGTAAACCAGCGCTACAAAATAAAGCGCGATGCGTTTGCGCTGTCATTGCAGCAGTATTTCTCAGATATTGCCTGCTGGCAGGTGCCGGACGGCGGGTTGTTTTTCTGGCTTACACTAAGCACGGACAAAAAGATTGATACCCGCCAGTTACTGCAGCAGGCATTGCAGCACAATGTCGCTTTTATGCCCGGCGAGCCGTTTTTCCCTGCCGGCAGTCAGTCTGCCAGCTGCTTTCGACTTAACTTCAGTCACGCCACCCCCGAGCAAGCCGACCGTGGTCTGTGCGTACTGTCGCAACTGATTCGCGAGGTGATATAGCTATCGGCTAAATTGTGTGCTTTATGCGACCTGTGACGGGTCGGGTTTAGCTAAGTATCAAAGCCTGAAAAAACGCATTCTTGCGGTTTACTCTGTGAGTGCGCACTAACATGAAAGTTGGATTTATTGGTCTTGGCAATGTCGGCGGAAAGCTGGCTGGCAGTCTGCTTCGAAACGGCATGGACGTCACCGTCAGAGATCTCGACCGTGCTGTTGCTCAGCCGTTTCTCGACCAGGGTGCGGCCTGGGCGGACAGCCCGGCTGCGATGGCATCCTCCTGCGACGTGGTGATCACCTGCCTGCCATCTCCGGCAGCTTCCGCCGCCGTGATGGAGGCTGACGATGGACTGCTGGCAGGCTTTAGCGACGGCAATATCTGGATGGAAATGTCAACCACGGACGAAGCCGAAGTCAAGCGACTGGGTGCTAAGGTTCAGGCCACCGGAGCGGCCGCCGTGGACTGCCCTGTGTCCGGCGGATGCCACCGCGCAGACACCGGTAATATATCGATCTTTGCCGGCTGCGAGCGCGAAGTCTTCGAGCGCATTCTGCCGTTGCTGAAGCACCTGGGCAGGCGAATACTGCACACCGGTCCATTGGGTACAGCATCGGTGCTGAAAGTCATGACTAATTACCTGGCAACCGCCAACCTGCTTACCTGCTGCGAAGCGCTGGTTACGGCGAAGGCGGCCGGTATGGATTTAAACACCACCTATGAAGCGATAAAAATATCGTCAGGGACGTCTTTTGTGCACGAGACAGAAAGCCAGGTCATTCTTAACGGCTCGCGTGATATCTCATTTACCATGGATCTGGTCAGCAAAGACATTGGCCTGTTTCAGGCGATCGCAGATCGCGCCGGTGTGCCACTTGAAATAAGCCCCTTACTGATCGATATATTCAAAGACGGTGAAGCCAAATACGGGCCGCGTGAATGGTCACCCAATATCATCCGTCGTCTTGAAGACGCCACCGGCCTGAGTATCACCGCACCCGGTTTCCCCGCACAAATGTCAGACGATGAACCCGAAGAAGAAGGTTATGAAGTCGTGCCGAATCGCGGCTAAGCCGCAGCAACCCGGTGGATAGTTTACCGCCGGTGTGTGTTTCTAGTCAGTCGCGGTGTTTTGCATTGTTGTACACCTGAATTGCCGTTAAGCTCTGACGGCTGAACCTTTCGCAGGAATTAGCTGTTAACCCGGCAGGCAGTCTTTGCTTCCCGACAAGCCGGCGTGCTGTATTCCTGTGATGCCCGCCTGACTGGAACACCGCCGCTGTGATCGCTCCAACTGCACCTCTGGCGCAAGTCGCCAACATCGTAAAGCTGGGCCTGCCGATCCTGATCAGCATGGCGGCATTGATCGGGCTGGGTGTCACAGACACCATTATGGTGGGCTTTGCCAGCACCGTTGATCTGGCCGCGCTTGGCATTGGCGCGACTTTGTATTTTATAGCCATAATGCTGCTGATCGGCCTGCAGTCGGTGGTCGCACCGCGTATTTCATGGCGACTTGGTGCCGGGCAACCGGAAGGCGTGCGGCGGGATTGCTGGCAGTCCGTCTGGGTAGGTTTTATTGCCGGTTGCCTGGCCGCATTGGTCCTGTACTGTTTTCTGCCGTATCTCTATCTGCTTGATCTGGCAGCCGACGTCGAAGCGGTTGCGCGGCAGTACTTGCTGATCGTACTGTTTACCCTGCCACTGGTCGGCGTCAACACAGCGGTGCGCAATACCATCGACGGCCTCGGGCTGCCGGCGCTGAACATGTGGGTCAGCATGGTGGCGTTTTTTCTTAACCTGCTGCTCGACTATCTGTTCGTGTTTGGCGCACTTGGTTTTCCCCGCTTAGGGGCACTTGGCTGCGCACTGGCGACCTGCTTTGTGGTGGTGTTGCAGACCATCACACCGGTGCTGATCTGCCAGCGTCACCGACTGATTAAACCCTACGCTATCTTCAGTAAGATAGATAAGCCCGTACTCAGCGAGATGAAAACACTGCTGATACTTGGGCTGCCCGCCGCGATAGCGATCACCATGGAAGAGAGTTTTTTTGCCAGCACCAGCATGCTGGTCGCACCAATGGGTACGACGGTACTGGCTACGCATCAGGTCGTGTTAACGATCGCCATGGTGTCGCTGGTGTTCCCGATAGCCATCGGTCAATCGGCAGCTATTTTAATCGGTCGATCTCTCGGTCAGAAAAGACCGGCCGACGCGCGACTGCAGGCAATGGCGTTGCTGCTTACTGTGTCGGTGTTAATGATCTGCGGGGGTGTGGTGGTCTACCTTGCCAGTGATGTTGTGATGTCGCTGTTTACCCGCGATCAGCAGGTCATCGTGCTGGGTGCGACGGTGCTGGCTATTGTCTCTGTGCAATTACTGGTCGACGGACTACAGATCGGATCGAACATCTGTCTGAAAGGCTATCAGGACACCATGGTGCCCGCCTGCCTGCAGATGTTCTCGTACTGGGTGATCGGTATTCCACTGGCTACCGTGCTGAGTAAAACCGACTGGCTTGCACCGCAAGGCGGGGTGCACAGTATCTGGGTGGCGATGCTGATCGCGCTGTCGATTGCCGCTGTGCTGGGGGTGTGGCGGCTGCTGTTTGTCAGTGGTGAATATGCATCGGGTCGACGGCAACTGCCTGAGTCGGAGCTGCAGTCCGGCTGAGTTGTGGTGGTTGCATGTGGGGGCAGGGTGTGAGGGGATTGGTTATGTGGTGTTCGGCCTTGCTGACGCTGCGGGTTTCCAGGGGGGTGTTGTTAGGCGTTTGTTGGGGCTGGGTGTAGGGGAGTTGGTTGTGTGGTGTTTGGCCTTGCTGACGCTGCGGGTTTCCAGGGGGTGTTGTTAGGCGTTTATTGGGGCTGGTTTT
>CALKXD010000076.1 GCA_938003855.1 uncultured Granulosicoccaceae bacterium
GGCATGGAATGCACCGCAATATATCGCAGAATCATTGGCAGTGGAAAAGAATCACGCCCTCTGCCGGGTCAACCGGCAGCAACAAAAATAGTCCTGCCAGACATCAGCATAACTTGACAACTCACATTAATGCATGCATTAATGTATACATTACACAATACACTAAACAACCCCACGACACTGGATACTGCCCGATATGCCTGTGAATTTTACCATTGCTGTGTTTGAAGGGGATGGCATCGGACCTGAAATCATGGCGCCGACACTGCATCTGCTGGAGACGCTGCAGCAACAGACAACAGACTATTCTCTCAGCTTTGATACCTGCCCGGCCGGCGCTGACTGGTACGCACATACCGGCGAGTCGCTGCCGGAGTCCTCAATGCATCGTGCCCGCGATGCCGATGCTATATTGCTAGCGGCGATGGGCCTGCCCGACGTGCGCTATCCGGACGGCACCGAAATCTCACCGCAGATAGAGCTTCGTCGCCAATTGAATTTATTCGCTGGCGTGCGCCCGGTGCGGGTAGCCCCCGGCCCTCGAACTCCGCTAAAGCTTGAGGGTAATCAGGCCATAGATTTTGTGCTGATCCGCGAAAGCACCGAAGGACTGTTTTACTCGCAGGGCCGAGGTGAAGTGACCGCTGATTGTGCAGAGGAGACTCTGCGAATCACCCGGCAAACCAGCGCTAAGCTGTTCCGCTTCGCGTTTGAACTGGCCGAGCAACGTCACCGCAGCGGACAGGGCAGCGGAACCATCACCTGTGTCGATAAAGCCAATGTGTTTCGTGCCTTCGCGTTTTTCAGGAAGCTGTTTGACGAAGAGGCACAGCATCATAAATCGATAACCGGCAATCACGCCTACGTCGACGCCACTGCTCTTTGGATGGTCCAGAAACCCTGGATTTTTGACGTGCTGGTCACCGAAAATATGTTCGGCGATATCTTATCCGATCTGGGCGCGGGATTGATGGGCGGACTCGGTCTTGCTCCTTCAGCCGATATCGGCGAGCACCACGCAGTGTTTCAGCCTTGCCACGGCTCGGCCCCGGACATTGCAGGGCTCGGCATCGCCAATCCGTTCGCGATGATACTGTCGGCGGCAATGATGCTCGACTGGCTAGGCAGCCACAACCACCTGCCAGTGATGGTCAGGCACAGCCAGCAACTGCGCGACGCGGTTTATCAGGTGGCAGTGAATGACGCGCAGACGCCCCGCGATCTCGGTGGCAGCAACAGCACCATTGCCACTGCCGGTTATGTCGAGCAAGCGCTGGCAGAATTTGCTTAAACCCGCGCATTGACCTATGCCGACCTGGCGGCCATTGCCTGCGCTTATGTCTTGCGATCACTTGCAACGCTTACAAACCACAAGAGCTAAAGTGTCGGAAAACCCTGCCAGGCAATATCGACCTGTGATAGCGTAAGGACAGACTATCGATCTGTAGGCCGAATCACCGTACAAACCCGCTTGTCCGCAACCGAAGGCACTCTTCGCTAACCCATGGAACAACCGATGACCAACGTATTCTTTTCTATAGCACGTTCATCCACCGTTGGTGCACTGCAGTCACTAAAACAACCACCTTTCGATCACATGTTGTCGGCCCCCTGAACTACCAGCATGTCTGTATCGCCCAAAAACACCAAACCACCTTCAGCCACACTGGCAGCCGTCGAGCAGATCAGGAAGCTGATTTTCTCCGGTGAACTCACCGCCGACTCAAACCACCTGGAAAGCGAACTGGCCACCCGCCTCGGTATGTCGCGTACCCCCGTTCGCGAAGCTACTCTAGTGCTTGCCGAGCAAGGCCTGCTGGAGGTTCGACCACGCAAAGGGATTCGCATCAACGCTGTCTCTGTGCACGACATGGCCGAAATCTATGAAGTCCTGACCGAACTCGAAGGCCTTGCAGCCAAACGTGCAGCGCAGGCAGGGCACGATAAAAGCGCGCTGGTGCTTCTGGCACAATGCATCGAGCGCATGGATAGCGCACTGGCCAAAGAAAACCGCGAGACCTGGGCGCTGGCCGATGAAGATTTCCACACCGAGCTTGTACGCCTGGCCGGCAATAAGCGTATCGAAGATATCTGTAGTAATTTTAACGATCAAGTGCGGCGCGCCCGATCAGTCACACTGCATATTCGCCCCCTGCCGGTGAAGTCAAACGAAGACCACCGTGCTTTGTATGAGGCTATTCTCAACGGCGACGCGCGACGTGCGCAAACTATACATCGAAAGCATCGTCACGAGGCCAGCCTACTGCAGATCAGGCTGTTGACGCAGTCAGGGCTTGTGCGCGTGTAGCCGCCAGCCGCGGAAACCAATCGCAAGCCAGGCTGTCGTACCCGTACCACTATCGAGACTACAATTATGCCTGCAAAAAGCAAAATTCAATTCACGGGCAGCCAGGGCGATCAACTGGCAGGCTTACTGGAGCAGCCGGATTCAGGCAGTAACGGTCTGGTTCTGCTTGCGCATTGCTTTACCTGTGGCAAGGATATCGCCGCGGCCTCCCGCATTTCGCGAGCACTGGTAAGCCAGGGATTCAGTGTTTTCCGCTTTGACTTCACCGGCCTGGGCAACAGTGATGGTGACTTCGCTAATACAAACTTTTCATCCAATGTTGGCGACCTGGTCGCCGCAGCAGATTTTCTGCGTCAGCAATTTCAGGCTCCATCTCTGCTGATCGGTCACAGCCTTGGTGGTACCGCTGTGCTCAGTGCCGCCGCACAGATACCGGAAGTAAAAGGAGTTGCCACGATAGGCGCGCCGGCAGAAGCGGAACACGTGATACATCAGTTTGCCTGTGACCTGGAGTCTATAGAGCGCGATGGCGAGGCTCGTGTGACACTGGCTAACAGGCAATTCACCATTAAAAAACAGTTCATCGAAGACCTGCGTGATACCACACCTGAAATGATCAGTCGCATAGATGCCGCCCTGCTGGTGATGCACTCACCGGTTGATTCGATTGTGTCAGTGACCAATGCCGAAAAAATCTATAAGGCAGCCCGCCATCCGAAAAGCTTCATCAGCCTTGACGATGCCGATCACCTGCTTAGCAAAGCTGATGATGCCCGCTATGTCGCAGACACCATCAGCGCCTGGGCTAACCGCTACCTTAAAATTGACAGTGCCCCTGCAGCAACACGTCCCGCCGTTGCACATGGCAACGTACTGGTGGCCGAAAAAAACCGCAAATTCACTCAGGATATCTACACCGACAGCCACCATTGGATGGCCGACGAGCCGACGCGGGTCGGTGGCAACAACCTCGGCCCCGACCCCTACGCGATGCTTCTGGCATCACTGGGCGCGTGTACCTCAATGACGCTGCGCATGTACGCCAATCGCAAGCAATGGCCACTGAAAGATGTGAAAGTCGAGCTTCAGCATCACCGGGAGCACGGCGACGACTGCGCCTCCTGCAGCGCCGAACATCCGCAGATCGATGTAATCACCCGAACCATCACCATCGACGGAGATCTCGACAGCACGCAGCGCGCACGCCTGATTGAAATCGCAGACCGTTGCCCGGTGCACAAGACTCTGCACGGCATTATCGAGATTAAAACATCGACCGCCGGACCGCTGACCCCAACCGGTTAACTGCCTACCTGAAGATGTCCCCGATCAGCCAACAACGCTGAATCGTGCTAGCGGGCAATATAACGCTATACTCATCAGTGCCCGTCTGGATACGGGCACTCACAAGCGGCATCCTAAAGCTTCGACACGGCACGCTGCACCGCACCCGATCAAAGCAGTCTTCACGGAGTAAAATCTGTTGCATCCATCCCGCAGATCAGCACTCGCACTGCTGCTGGTTAGCCTGGCAGTACACAGCACCCAAGCGCTCAGCGACAACAAAGAACAATCCGCCACACCGCGGCCGCTTGTCGGCCTTGCATTAAACGGTTTTTTGTTGGGAAGCAATGAGTTTTCAGGCACCCTGTCTTTTTTTCCCAGGCAGCTACCGATCGAAATTGCCATTCCGGTTTACCATGGAAGTTTTACCGATTACGAGCAGTCAGACATCGATCTCAGACTTCGCTATTACCTCAGACGCAACCAGCCATATAACACCAGCCATGGTGCCAGTGGCATGTATGTAAGCCTGGATGCCCGTTACTCGAAGTTGCAGGGCCTGACACGCATCGAGTTCAACAATACCAACTCCAGAACAGAGCGCTACTACGACAACACCAGCAAGCTCGGCATCGGAGTTGGTCTCGGAATACGCGGGGTGTTCTACTACAAATGGAAAGTGTACTTCGGTGCCAGTCTTAACTTTGGCCGCTATCTGACCGGCGACCACGACCTTTTCAGCAACCGGGGGCTTGGTGTCTGGAGCAGCGGCGGGACATCTGACGATCGCAATTACGTTGATCTTGAGTTCTTAAAGGTCGGCATGGTTTTTTGAATCAAAATACGCCGCGCCCGCCACCTGATCAGCAGCACAGCTAAAGAACACCGACCTGAGGCTGCATGGCCTTTTGCTGTCAGCAGTCGGGTGGCAGACGCGTTTAAGGCGCAACCGTCGCTTTACCATCTTTGATCCACTGAACAATCCCGTCCTCGACGTTGTACACCGTATCTATCTGCTGCCCGAGCCACTTGCCGATGATGGAGGTTCGACCGCCGACCTGGCAAATGATGATCACCGGTTTGCTGGTATCTATACGACCTGATAATTCTTCCAACCATTGTTTGGCATCGTAGCGACCCTTGTCGTCGAAGAAAGTCAGTAACTCGCTGCCGTCGACAACGCCGGTCGCCTGCCACTCGTCAGCGCGGCGTACATCAATGATCGGCACGCCATCCGCAAGCAGCTCTTGCAGGGCGTCAGTGCCGACATCGACGACGTCAGCTTTGGCAGGCACCATCGCTGAAACCAGCATCAGTGCCAGCACCAGCAGCCAGAAGTGAGGCTCGGCCAGTTTTCGAAAGCCACAGCTTTTCATGCGCTCAATAATTTTCAAGGTTGCTGCTCATCGGTAAATCGCCCTCCGTTGGACGTCACTAGCGGGGTTTTGTTCAATTTCAATGACGTCATATTTCCTGGAACTCACCATATCTAATTGTTTTAGCTTTGTTTTTCAATGAGTTTACATACATTCAATTTTATGAATACAATATTCATCCCCGGACAAGCCCTGCTAATACCCGTGCCCGCACACTATCTTCCCGCCAATTTACCGAGTAAATCCCATGGAAACAGAATTTACCCCGCTGCTGTCACTGTTCGGCGGCATGCTGATCGGTCTCGCCGCCGTTATCGTGATGGCGTGTCACGGACGTATTGCCGGAATCAGCGGCATTGTCTCACGACTGTTACCGCCCCGAATCGATAGCGCGGCAGTGCCGGTCAGTATCGCGTTTATCGGCGGACTACTGCTGGCTTACCCGCTGTTGCGCAGCCTTGGCATGCAAGCTGAGCAAACAGTCAGTGGCAACCTGCCGGTGCTTGTTGTGGCAGGGCTGTTGGTGGGCTTTGGCGCCAGCGTCGGCAACGGCTGTACCAGCGGGCACGGGGTTTGTGGAATTTCGCGGTTGTCCGGGCGCTCTATTATCGCCACGCTGACTTTTATGCTGACGGCGTTTGTCACCGTTTACCTCGCCAGACACGTTGTAGGAGCCTAGACCATGTACATTATTGCCGCACTGGCAGCCGGTTTAATTTTCGCCATCGGCCTGATTATTTCGGGCATGGCCAATCCGTTAAAAGTACAGAACTTTCTAGACCTTACCGGCAGCTGGGACCCCAGCCTGGCTTTTGTGATGGGAGGTGCAATTATGGTGACGCTACCGGGCTTCTATATTCTGCGTAAACAGCGGAGCCCTGTTTTTGCCAGTCAATTCAACTGGCCAACCGCCACCGATATAGACGCCAGACTCCTTAGTGGGTCGGCTTTGTTCGGGATCGGATGGGGACTGGGGGGTTTTTGTCCGGGTCCGGCACTGACGGCACTACCGGCCGCTGCCACCGGCACTATGCTTTTTGTTGCTGCCATGCTGGCCGGTATAATAATCGCGAAGTTCAGCTTCGCAAAATAAGCCTCCTGCGACCCCGGTCAAACGCTGGGCGCAACAGCACTGTGCGGTTGCGCTACCGGCCCTGCAATCAGGCCACTTCGTGACCATTAGCCGCCTCGTAGAGAACAAACCAGTCTTCGCGGCTCATCTCTACTTTCATGGCATCAGAGAAATTTCTGATTCTCTGAAGATTGTTTGAGCCCAATATCGGCATAATCTGCGATGGATGCTGTAACAGCCAGGCAATCGCGACGGCGTCGATGCCGACACCCTGCGCTGTCGCCATAGACCCTAATGCGTTTTGCAGCGTGGTGGCGTCGGGTGCAAACAGCTGACCACCTGCCAGCGGCGACCACGCCATCGGCTTGATGCCGTTTTCCTGCATAAATGCAACCGTGCCATTGGTCAGGTTATCGTTGGCCAGCAGACTCAATTCTATCTGGTTGGTGGCAAGTTTTGTTTTCATCGCCGACTGCAGCAAAGTCCAGTCCCAGCGCATAAAATTGGACACTCCCACCCATCCGATTTTGCCAGACTCGACCAACGCATCAAGTGCCGCTCCGGTTTGGTGATGATCCATCAAGGGATCGGGACGATGTATCAGCAGACCGTCGATTTTCTCTATACCCATTTTACTCAGAGAACTGTCAACCGATGCGGTGATATAGGCGGCGGTGGTATCGTAGTACTTAACACGGCGGTCAGGGAATTTATCCGATAGCAGCAGAATATCGCATTTGGTGATGATCTCCATCTGATCGCGCAGTGCCGGCGCTGCCTTCAACGCAGTGCCCAATAACGCTTCGCAGGCATAGCCGCCATAGATATCTGCCTGATCAAACGAAGTAATACCCTGCTCCAGACAGGCTTCTATTTTTGCCTGAACATGAGCGGCGGACTGATCGGTGTCGTCAGCAAGACGCCACATGCCATAGATAAGACGACTCAGCTCCACGCCGGACTGAAGTTGCACACGTTGCATTATTTTCTCTCACCAACGCCAAGTGGCGTGTCAGGTGTGCTGGCTGGCACACGGTTATAAACTGCCGGCAGCGAACAGGTTTCCAGATGGGGTAACACCAGCTTGCCGAAATAGTCACATTCTTCAAGGTGCGGGTAACCGGAAAATATAAATGACCGGATTCCCATCTTTTTATAAGCATCAATTTCTTCGAGGATTTGCTCTGGTGTGCCTACCAGTGCGGCACCACAACCTGAGCGTGCACGCCCTACCCCGGTCCACAAGTGCGGCTCGACGTAGCCTTCATCGTCGGCATTCTCGCGGTTCTTGGCCTGATGCGCAACGCCGAGCGAGGTGGAGTCCAGTGCGCGCTCACGTATTGCTCTGCCTTGTTCGTCGTCGAGTTTTGAAACAATCTCACGAGCATGCTCACGAGCTTCCGCCTCGGTCTCTCGCACAATCATATGTACACGCAGCCCATAATCGAGTGTACGCCCGTGAATCGCCGCACGCTCATGGACGGCTTTCATACGTCCGGCCAGCTCATCTTTTTTCTCCGGCCACATCAGATAGACGTCACAGTGCTCGCCGCACAAGTCAACGGCCGCTGGCGAGTACCCGCCAAAGTACAACAACGGACCACCATTTTGCTGATACGGCTTTACCGGATCTGTCGTGAGTCCTTCAAAATTGTAGATCTCACCGTGGAAGTTAATCTCATCGCGGGTCCATGCCTGCTTGAGAATCTCCACCACCTCACGCGAGCGCTGGTAGCGGTAGTTGCTGTCCTCCTTCTGCCCCGGAAAATCAGACGAGATAATGTTTACCGTCAAGCGTCCCTGAAGCATGTGATCGAGGGTGGCGAGGGTTCGCGCCAGCATAATCGGCTGCATTTCACCACAGCGCACGGCGGCAAGCATGTTGATGTTTTTTGTCAGCGGCGCATTGGCCGCGACAAAGCTCAAGGTATCCTGCCCCACCTGATACGAAGACGGGCACAGTATATTGCGAAAGCCCAGTTGATCGGCTTTCTGCATGATCTGCGAGGTGTTTTCCCAACTGCTGCGGAAGTCGCCATCCGGCACACCCAGGAAGCGGTAGTCATCCGAGCACAATGGCGCAAACCACGAAACTTCCGCGGCAGTCAGGTCTGCAGATTTAACGGGTACTATAGACATGTTGCGTCCTCTGTCCGGTGGTGGCGCACAGAGTAACAATAGTAAAACAATAGATCAATACTGTATCAATATCAGCGAAGCGCCATCGCAGATGCCATTGCCAACCGTCTCGCACAAACACAGTGAACGGGCAGAATATTTTATTGCCAAACGCTGACAGGATCACCGAGAACGCTGCAATCAACGTTAATTCCAAGTCCCGGTTCATCTGGCACTCGCACACCGCCGTGCTCCACCGGCGCATGAAATGCCGCAGTTTCCAGCGTCACCATATCGCGACAATCCAGAATGCATCGTAGCAAACGCGGTGCGACACTCTGGCCGAGGTGGGCAAGGGCCGCGAACGCAATCGTCGACCCGACGGTATCCTGAACACTAAGCGTTAGTCCGGCTGCCTGACACATATCACGTTGCCGCCGCCCGTGTGTAAGGCCTCCGGCTTTGGATATTTTCAAACCAATACCATCAGCGGCATCCAGTGATATCAAGCGCACAACATCGTCGTCGTTCTGAATCAGCTCATCAAGGATTATTGGTACCGGGCAGCGCTTTCGCAGCGACAGTGTTTCGCGCCAGGTGGCACAAGGGGCTTCCAGCACAAAGTCGAGCCCCGACGGCAACAGGCGCAGCATGCGCAGCGCCGTCTCAGGGGTTAACCCGCCATTGGCGTCAACCAGAAAATACTCACCGGCACGTCGATCCGCTAATGAGTCAGCAATTCGCTCAGCATCCAAAGCCGGCCCACCCTCAGTGTCAAGGGCACCAATTTTTATCGAATGGCCAAGGTAGCCTCTGGCACGATGATCGGCAACGCGCTGTCGCATGTCAGCAGGCTCAGCCGCATAAATCGACGAGATCGTCGGCAGTGGAATACCTGTCGAACCGCCGAGCAACTCACAAACCGGCAGCCCGGTGTATTTTCCAAGCAGGTCCCAACAGGCCACATCAATCGGTGCTTTGGCATGGTTGTGCCCGAGCAATGCCAGATCCATTACGTCGTTAATCCGGTCGACCTGACGGGGATCACAACCGATCAGCGCCGGTGCTATCTCTGCGATTCCGGCTCGTACTCCGCGTGCATGTGCCGCAATATAGTTGCTGCCAAATGGTGTACTTTCTCCAAAGCCTTGAAGCCCGTTGTCACACACCACTCGAACAATCGATGCATCAAAAAATGTGTAATGCCGCCCACCGGACAACTGATAGACACCACCGGCAAACGGTAAGTCGACCTGATACAGCTCTATTTTTTCTATTTTCATGATCAATGGTTCCGATAGCCACGGGCCCCGGTCAGCTACCCAGACCACCTTAATTAAGTGCGAGACGTTAGCTGCTTCACGCTCTTTTCTATTCAACCGTACAACTTTTGAAATAACCCACAACTTGTCAACTTACAGCTGTGTATCGTGCAGCATCGAAACAGAAAAGACCGTCCCTGAAGGGCGCTCACGTTGCAGATCGATCAGGCACTAGAATTAATAAGTCCTTGGTTAAGACGATTTGCCCGCTGTTTCTTACGGCAAACAGATGGCACCTGACGGCGCGCTTACAGGAAAAGTGCATCGGGGAAAATCTAAACCAGGACACTGCGATGACATTCAATACTAACACTTCGTTGTTCAATTCCCTGCACGCGGCGATCAGCAACGCAAACTTCAGCAACGGCTTCGGTATTTCCAACAACACCGGCTACGGCAGCCAGTCGGGTTGTGGCTGCGGCACACAGTCACCTGATCAAAGCCTGCAAAGTCTATTTTCAGCGTTGAGGCAGATCCTCGATTCACTGCCACAGAACGGTGGAAGCTGTAACAGTCCCACTGGCAACAACACCGACAACCGCAATGGTAATCTCAACAGCGGCAGCCAACAGGGCAATTCATTCGGCAATGCCGGTACGATGGGCAACTACGGTGCTTATGGCTACGGCAATTCATTTGGACACAGCCACTCAACGGGCTATGGCGGTTCGCAGCACGCAATCACGCACCACCACAGCAGCAATCGCTCGACCGTGACGCACAACGGCTATGGCGGCAGCCAGCAATATTCACATGGCAACAGCCAGGCGTCACGTCCAGCCGTCTACAACTATAGCTATAGCTTCAGTTTTTCGAGCGGTGGTGCCAGTCAGTCGGGCAATTTCAACTTAAACTTCAACGGCAGTTATCGTAGTTGGTAGGCATTGCCGGCAGTACAAACTCTGCCACCCGACTTCACTGAAGTCGGGTGCCTTACTGCATGAGATCGACTCTATTTATGCAGGTGTTCTCTACCACCCGGCGCGAGCTTGCAAGGCGTAATCGCTTCAGAAGGCACACCAAGGGCAGCAGTAACTGCCGCCTAGCCGCCTAGAAACAACTCTCCCACCTTCGGGTTGGCCAGCAATTCATCACCGGTACCGGCAATAGCAACCTCACCGGACACCAGCACATAGCCGATATCGGCAAACTCCAGCCCCTTTTTGGCGTTCTGCTCGACCATGATGATTGTCTTGCCTTCGCTGTGCTGAAGATCATGCAGGATCTCAAACACCATATCGATAAAACGCGGCTCCAGACCGATAGACGGCTCATCAACCAATAGTAGTTCCGGATTCATGACCAGCGCCCGTGAGATCTCCAGCAGACGGCGTTCACCACCCGATAAAACTTTCGCCAGATGCCTGCGACGTGCTGCCAGTCGAGGGTACTTGTCAAAGATCATTTCTGCCGCCTGCTTGGCCTGCACGGGCTGATCCTTCAGGAAGCCCCCCATCCAGAGATTTTCTTCGACGGTCATACCCGGGAATATAGATTTGTCCTGCAATATGTAGGCGATACCAGCCTGTGACAGTTTTTCATTCGGGGACAAGGCGGTGACATCAGCACCGTCGATGGTAATGCTGCCGGAGAAGATATTGTTAAACCCGAAAATAGCATGCAGCACTGTTGACTTGCCTGCGCCGTTCGGTCCGATCAGGCACAGCGACTGTTTGCGACCAACACGCAGGTTGATGTCGTGCAGAATCTCCATCTGCCCGTAGCCGGCACGCAGATTGTTGATAGAGACATGCGAATCGTTGCCGGTTAGGGCATCGAGTTGCTCTATCGTGATATCTTCTGCGATTGCTGCGGCTTGCCGGGTAACCTCATCGACCGAAATTACGGCATCAACGTTACCACTGCCATAGCCACTTATATTGTTATCGGTGTCAGACATATCAGTGTGCTCCCAGGTAGGCATCTATAACCCGCTGATCATTCTGGATCTGATCCGGTGCACCTTCCGCCAGCAACTCACCATGCGCCAGACAATAGATGTGATCGGCCATATTCATGATCACCCGCATATTGTGCTCAATAATAAACAGCGTGATGCCGAATTCCGAGTTAGCCCGTTTCAGGCGATCAATCAGGCCGTTGATCAACGTCGGGTTAATTCCGGCAGTCGGCTCATCGAGCAATAGACAGGTCGGCTCGTTCATGAGTGCCATTGCGAACTCAAGCAGCTTCTGCTGGCCAAACGACAATGACCCCGATCGCAGGAAGCGCTTCTCGTACAGGCCGACAAATTCCAGCAGGTGATCTGCCCGCTCGTAGTCCTCAGCACTGTTATTGCCGAACGACTCCATTAGTTTCATCTTGCGATGTGGCAGCGATATCAGCATGTTTTCAACGCCATTCATCTCGCCATAGATACGGGTCTGCTGAAAGGTTCGAAGTAAACCGAGGCGCGCGATTTCAGGCACATTGAGCTTGGAGATCTCACGGTTCTCGAATTTGATCGAACCTGAATCGATCGGGTGGTAGCCGACAATGCTGTTAAACAACGTGGTCTTGCCAGAGCCATTCGGACCGATCAAACCAGTGATGCCGCCACTGTGAACGTCCATGGATACGTCTTTATTGGCTATCACGCCACCGTAGGACTTGCTGACATTACGTACTTCAATAACCGTACTCATCGGTCTGCCCCTTCAGTCGCATCATTTTTTTCAACCCGCACACCGAACCATTCCGGTTTACGATGCGCCAGCCACCCCATAATGCCGTCCTGGAAGTACACTACCGTCACTACAATAAGCGCTCCCAGTGCAACCCACTGCCAGCCGAGTAGATAGTTCCAGGTAACTTCTTTAAATACATGGAAGACGATGGCACCTATCACCGGTCCCCACAGCGTGCCTTTGCCACCGAGCAGTACGCACACCACCATGAAAATACCCAGGTTTATGGTCTGGTACGCGGATTCAAGCGGCTCGAAGCTGATCAGCTGAAACGCCGAAATAGCCCCGACAATGCCAACAAAAAAACCAGCCATAGACCAGGTCACCAGCTTGTATCGCATGGTATGAATGCCCATCGCTTCGGCTTTTTCTTCATCGTCTCTAATGGCATTGATGGCCGCACCAAAGCGCGTGCCGTACAGCCATCGAAGAAAGATAAATAGAATCACACCGGTGCCGGCAAACAGAAAATAGAAGAACAGCTTTCCTTCATCGAGGTCGGCAGGATACACCGGCAGAGTAATGCCCTGACCGCCGCCGACCCACTCCCAGTTTGAGACAAGCTCACCGGCTGCAATCGCGACACCAAGTGTACCGATGGCAAAGTAAGGACCTCGCAGACCAAACAGAATGTAGCCCAGGATCAACGCGCAGAGCGCACAGAATATACCTGCGCCCAGCATGCCCAATCCGACACCGGTGAAATACTGCACCGGGGTGAAGTCATTCATGCCGCCACCGGCGGCACTGGTGTATTCGGCCACATCGTAGACCAGACCAATTGATATCACGGCGGCCACATACATCCCTGTGCCATAGAAAAAGATATTGCCGAGCGAGTTATACCCCATTTGCCCGCCGGTCATGTCCCATGTCAGCGAGACCACGATCATTAACCAGAGTGTCGCCAACTGGGTGCGAAAATCAGGGAACAGAAATGGTGCAGCCACTGTGAAAGCCAGCAGCACGATGTACAGAATTACCTTGAGTGCAGTCATCGTCTGCTCCTATTGAAGGCTTTGGCGCTTGCGCCGCTGCTGAATTAAACGAATGACCAGCACTAGTAACAGCAGCAATACCGCAATTGCCTGCTGATAACCAATACCAAAAATATGTGCTCCGTATTGTTCAAGTGCACCGATACCTAACCCCGCCGCTATCACACCCGGCAGATTGCCAAGACCGGCAGCCGTAACGATAACAAAAGACCGTATCGCATAAGTGATCCCGTAGAACGGCTGAATCAGCCAGACCATGACTATGATCGCACCGGCCGCACCACAAATGGCCGAGTTAAGAGAAAACGTAAACGCATAGACTTTTTCGGTATCGATCCCCAGCACTCTGGCTGCACGCGCATCCTGAGCGGTGGCGCGAATCGCCTGCCCCATGCGACTGCGCTTCATGAAGATAATCACGCCGATAGCCAGCACTGCCGCCATACAGACACCGATCAACTTGGCAATCGGCACATCGATGAAGTCGTTTTCGCCAAAATATAATGTGGCGTATTCCAGCTTGATGCTCTGGGTATCCGAACCGAACAGCAAGTTAAGGATCTGCGCGATCATGATCGCCAGACCAAAGGTGGCAAGCAGAGAGGTAAATAGATCACGTTCAATAACACGCGAGATCACCACTTTGTAGCAGACCCAGCCGATGCCCCACATTATAATAAAAGCCGCTGGCACACCCATCAACGGAGGTAATCCGAGCCCGGCCAGGTACCAGGCAACATAACCGCCGCAGATCACAAAATCCCCCTGGGCAAGATTTTTTACATTCATTACCCCCCAGACAAGTGCCAGTCCGTATGCGGCCAACGCGAATAACGCGCCGATCATGAGGCCGTCAATCAGTATTTTCAGATTGACGATCGGAAATTCGAATAACAAACCGATATTGCTAAGGATTTGATCCATAGAGTGGTTTTCCGTGGATGATATCTAGATGAGTGCAGGCGGCGTGCGCCAAACCGACGTGGTCACAATTGTCTGCTTCGCATAAAACAAAGCCGGGGTAGCCCCGGCTTTTTTCGCAACAGAATCTCGTACCGATTAACCAGTTAAACCAAACGCTCGCTGCTATTGCGCTTCACGTGGCCAGTTAACCTTGTGCGAGGCAAACGCAGACGGTGCAACGACATTGTACTCACCATCCTGAATCTGCCGAAGTACCATTGGCTTGGCGATATTGTTGCCCGCTTCAGAGAACTTGATTGGGCCATAAAAGGTTTGCAGATCAGTGGCGGTAAGCGCTTCCCGAACCGCTTCTTTATCAGTGGTACCGGCACGTTCGAAGGCGTCTTTAAACACATAGACGGCAGCAGTTGCCTGAGCGGACTGGTAAGGTACTTTTTTACCATCATAATCACTGAACGTAGCTTTGAACTCTTGCTCGTAGTTAGAGGCGGTACCAAACAGTGCATCTTCATAGGACAGCGACTCGGCCCACTGGGTAGAACACAGAATATCGTTTGCGGTATCGCCGAATTTGCCGGTTACATCAGCCGCTTCACAGTGTGTCAGCGCGATCATCGGCACGTTAATTTTCATCTCACCAATCTGGCGAACAGCCGTGGCCGCCCCTTTTGAGTGACCACTGACAATAAGCAGGTCCGGCTTCAGCAGCTTGACTTTAGTCAGAATAGCGCTCATGTCAGATAGATCACGCGGCAGTTTTTCATCGATAACCGCCTTCATGCCAAACTTCTTGGCGTCTTCAAGGACACCGGCGCGGATATCGAGTGAGAACGGATCGTTTTCAACCGCGACCGCAATCTTGACAGAAGATGCGTCCTTTCCGGCTTCTTCCGCTTTCTCAGCTGCCAGCGCAACCGCAGAGGCCAGGTACTGCTCCGAGGTTGACAGAACTGCAAACAAGTATTTGTAACCCTTGTTGAACAGCGACCGTGAGGCACCTTCGGCTTCAACCATCGGAATCTGGTATTTTTCAGTGACCGGTGCAATGGCTTTGGTCAGACCTGATGAGTATGGCCCCAGCATATACTGGACTTTATCCTGGTTTATCAGTCGCTCGGCCAGTGTAGCGCCACGATCACCCTTGGATTCATCGTCGTAGTAGATGACGTCGAAGTTGTAGCATTTGTCGCCAATATTGATACCACCGGCTTCACTGATTTTGGAGATCGCAAACTCATAACCGTTTTTTGCATGAATACCGTTGGTGGCATACTTTCCTGTCAAGGAGATAGCCGCACCGAGCGTTAAAGCCTCACAACCATTGATCTGCTTGGCTTCATCAGCGCTGAACGCAGCACCTGAGAACAGCAACACCGAACCGCTCAGGCACGCGGTGATCGCGGAAAGTATTTTCATTAAGTATTCCCTCCAAATAGATGTTTAGCGTGCCAGCGATACAGCACACACAAGTACACGGAGAAACACTTACGGCAGCCGCTGTGTCACCCGGTAGCCACAAGACTACCCCGCTGCGGCGTAATCTACAATGGTGATCTCACAACCCGGCGTTTCCGGCAATCAGCCGGCTGCAGGTCAGCTGGCAAACGGGTATCCGCCGGGCAGTGTTATCGATAGTTGCAAATCAGCACGCTCAGCCCGCAAACAACTGTCGCCGGACTTGTTCAGACACGGCGGCAATCTGTGCCTCGGAGAGTTCACCGACGATTACCACCGCATGCCGGCCGGTCTGCCAGTGGGCAAACCGCATGGTCGCATGCTCACCGATCACTACCGCCTGATCTTTACTTTGCGCCCGGCCGAGGATACACACAGCCACAGGTTTGTCGGATTCAGGCAGGTAGGTGAGTTGGATCAGCGGGTCGTCGCCAACCCCCAGTGTTTGCGAGCGACGGAATTGCAAACCAAGCTCATCGAGCGCTGGTACCTGCATCGACCGGGATAACCGTGTCGAAATTTTCGCTGCAGCATCGGCAGGCAACTCCACGGCCGCTGCTGTCAGAGTTTCGCGCACATACAAACTGTGATAATCCGCCACCAGCCTGACCCACTCCGGCGGTGCATCGACTGCGGCCAGATCGGCCTCGGGAACCACATAGCGCCCGGCGAAGACGCCTAACAGCAAGCCTCCGATGAGTGTCGCGACGATCGGCCAGAGCCGAAAGCCTGCTCGCGTCGTCGGCGTCTGCTCAGTGATCCCGACTTGCTCGAGCGACTCGGATGGGGCCTCCAGGTGACGATCAAATGCCTCAGCGAAAGGCAACTGTGTGGCCTTTAGTTGTTGTAGAAATTCGACCGCTGTTGGATCGCTTTGGATCAGCGCTTCAACTTCCGCCCGCTCGTTAGCGTCTGCCAGGTTATCGGCATAGCGGATAAGCAGGGCCTCGTTGCGATGGTTTTCGATCATAGTTTCACCACCCCTATTTCATCACTGTTATAGGGCTTAACTCTCTTAAAACCGGTCACAGTCAGCTGCCCCGCCAGTGTCGCACGGGCACGCGCAATACGGCTCATCACAGTGCCTATGGGAACGGATAATATCTCAGCAGTCTCCTTGTAGGTGAAACCTTCCACATAGACAAGTATCAGCGTTTGCTTTTGCGCGATCGGTAACTCCAGCACCCGGTTTACTACCTCGTCAAGGTATCTTCGCCGCTCGGGGGATTCATTCTCGTTGGCTACAAGGGTTGTCTCTGCGTCGACTAGTCCGCTGCCGTTTCGTTTCGCACCGGCGCGCAGGTAGTTGCTTCGAATGGAGCTCATGATGGTAAATGCCCACCGGTCAAACTCAGTGCCGGGCCTGAATTGCTGCCATTTAAGCAGCACACGCTCACAGGTAGACTGCAGCAATTCGTCGGCATCACTTGAGGTAAGGGTAAGACTACGGGCGTAGCGTTGCAATCTGGGTAACAGTTGTATCAGATCGCTTTTCAGATGTTCCGGCGGATTCATTCTCGATGCCTTAAAATGCCCTTACTCGTGACTCCGCATCATTGTGGCGTAAAACGGACATCCCGTATGGAATATATTTCTCATCGCTGACGCTGAATCAGCGTTCCCGCCGGGAAGTCCGGCCGGTAAAATTACAGCTTGCCGGATCCCCTACGCGAAGTCGCCGTAGTTTTCAGGCCCCTGCGCAGATGACAGGCCCCGGTGACACAACAGGAACAACATCGATGTCAGACAACGCGCATTCACACCTCGCAAAAAACATTGTATTGACCGGTGTCAGCCGCGGCCTTGGTGAGGCCCTGACGCATGGATTCATAGCGGCGGGCCACACCGTAATCGGTTGCGCCCGCAGCACCGGAGCTATTTACAAGCTGACCGGCACCTACCCCGATCCGCACCGCTTCGACGCCGTCGATCTGGCTGACCCCGGGGCCGTTGGTCACTGGGCCGACTCTGTTCTCGACACGCACGGCGCGCCGGATCTACTGATCAACAACGCCGCGCTGATAAACCGCAACGCACCGCTCTGGGAGGTACCTGCGGAAGAATTCACATCGCTGATCAACGTAAATATCACCGCGGTATTTTCGACCCTCAAGGCATTTCTACCAGCCATGATCACAAAACGCGGTGGTGTGGCCGTCAATCTAAGCAGTGGCTGGGGCCGCTCGGTGTCGCCGGACATGGCCCCCTATTGCACTACAAAATGGGCCATCGAAGGCATGACTCTGGCACTGGCTGCCGACTTACCCGCCGGACTCGCAGCGGTCTCATTGAACCCCGGGATCATTAATACCGATATGCTGCAAAGCTGCTTTGGCGATCAGGCGGCACACTACGACAATGCCGGCAAATGGGCTCAGAGCGCGGTGCCTTTTATTCTGTCACTCGATGCGAGCGACAATGGCAAGACACTCACCGCGCCCTGACCCGGTCTTACGCCCGGTAATCTCTGGCACAGACAACGGATGTATATTCGGGCGGTAACCAGTGCTTTATGAACCATTGCGGCAGCAGTATCGTCGACAACCGCAGGTGACGTCGCCGCAGATTTGACCACAACCGACCCGACCTTCGTTAATCCTGTACCAGCGCCCCCTTAGGGTTCAGTTCAGAGGAGCCACTGCCCACCCCCGATGGCAGCCACAAACTTTGCATTGGGCGCTCACCATCGCTTCTTGCCCGCCCCATTTGCCGATACCGGTCAGCGCCGGCAAATATGAGCGAACCTGCTGTATCCCGGCGAACAATTACCAGACTTCATATTACGACCATCGCGTCGTTTGCGAATCGATCCTTGTACGATACAATCGATCTGAATCAGCAGGTAACAAATGAGCTATTGCCACAATCTCGTGTGCTTGCTCGTTCTCTTACCCCCCTACTCCCTCACCCGAAGTATGAACCATGAAATCACTACAATCACTCCTCGCTATACTCTCGATCACACTGTTTGTTGCCGGTAACGCCATGGCTGCAGATCAGTTCCTTGGCACATGGACTTCCGGCGCTAAAGAAGTCTTGAATGTTACTGAAAGCAGCGACGGCCTGAGCGCTGAATTCATTCGCGTCAACGTAAAATCACAATTTGAGAAAGTTCGTTTTCCGGCCAAAGTAAAAGACGGCGCGCTAGTGATCACCGGCGAACAGGGCGACCTGTCAGCGAAAATCGATACTGATAAAGGCCTGCTGGTTCTAGGCGGTGTAAAAGCCTTCCAGAAGTTGTCGGCTCAAGACGCAAACGCACTGATCGAATCACTGAAGAAATAAAGCAATGCACTCTCGGGGCCTGTTACCCTGGCCGAAAACTCTTTCGGCAACCTTGGCCTCCGGCAGCCAGCATATTATCCATACACGGCGCTGATTGCCTGATTCCAGGCAACCCTCTCCATTGAGAGAGGGTTGATCAATATCAGAGGTAGTCACCCGCACCAAACCAGGGCTAGCCAAGGTCGAAATATCTTTCCAGCTCGACGTCCGGCACCTTTGCAGCGAAGGCATCCAACTGGCTTTGGCGCGTGGCGGTGTAGGCCTGTATAAATTCATCACTTAACCAATCTTTCGCAAAGTCACTGGCACCAAGTCGCTCAATGGCTTCTGGCATTGAACGCGCAAAGTCAGGGCCACCCCCTTGCGTGTATCCATTGCCCTGCGTTTCTTCGCAGGGTTCTGTTTTGTTAATGATGCCATCAATACCGGCGGCAACCGTCGCCGCGACAGTCAGGTAGGGATTCGTATCAGCACCGGGCAGGCGGTTTTCAACACGCATAGATGCCGGGCTGTGGCCAACCGCCCTGAAGCAGGTAGTCCGGTTTTCATAGCCCCAGGTTAATCCGGGTGGTGCAAACGTACCTTCAGCAAAGCGCCGGTAGGAGTTAACCGTTGGCAGAAACAGCAACGACAAATCACCCAGGTGCTTTTGCAGACCACCAATGAAATGGCGGAACGTTGTCGACATTCCATGATCATTACGCTGATCATGGAACACTGATTCACCATCGTTGTTTTTCAGCGACACATGTATATGGATTGACTGACTGTCAGCGGTCTCGCTCCAACGCGGCATATAGGTAATGCACTTATCTTGTCGCGCAGCCAGCACCCGCAGGAAGTTTTTCAACAACACCAATTGATCGGCAGGCTCCAACCCTTCACCCGCAGCAATGCAGGCCTCCATGAATCCGCCACCGATTTCTTCATGCATTTTGGCTAGATTGATCCTCAGGTGCTCACACATTTGCGACACCGATTCATACCAGTCAGTCTGCTGCACCTGATAAATTAATAGATCATGGCTGTTGTGCAGGGTCGCCGTGTGCAGATTTCTATAACCCTTCGCACGCGCAGTTAAATCAGTTTCGTTGAACAGCGTATACTCTAACTCGAGCCCATAACGTGGCTGATAACCCGCATCAGCCGCACGCCCGAGGACGCGTTGCAGCAGGGACCTTGGGCAGAGCTTGGCTGTGTCCCCGGTATAATTCGACAGCACCAGCAGATCATGCCCCGGCTTTGACCACGGCAGACGCCGCACGGTAGCCGGATCTATTAGCAGAGGATCATCGTGAAAGTCGGCGGTGTCATCCGAGATTCCCGGTATCGTGCCAATAACATCAGTGGGGTCGAGTGCCAATGTCACTGGTGCCATGCCCATACCATCACTGGCGATACCGGCAAGACTTTTAATAGAGACCATTTGCCCGCGCAATAGCCCGTTAGTGTCGGTCATGGCCACTGTAGCGTAGCGGCTGTCTTTGTTTTTCAGGTAGTCTTCAATAGTCATCAGTCACCGGTCTTTCGATTGCAATCGATGGAAAGTAGCTTGAGTTGCTTTAAGTCATCAGGGACTTGGGTTGAATAAGCCTTAATAAATACAGTCAGGCCATTAGTGATGTACCTGGCAAGCGAGTTTGTATCCGGTATATTATCCGGCATATACAAAGCCTGAGTGCGCGGCGCTGACAAAATAAGCCCCCATAGATCCTGGGCCGCTAGCTCGGAGTCATCAAACTGAAGCCGGCCTTGAACACGCTGTGATTCAAGGTAGGTAATCATGCCGCGTAATAGAAAGTCCGGCCCGGCAGCCTGATAAGCCGGGCCAATCTCCGGAAAGCGCTTGACCTCTGCGATCACCAATCGCGCCAGTGACAGCATATCGGGCCGCAATACAAAGGCGGCATAGGTCCAGCCAAACGCATGCAGTTGCGAAACCATATCCGTGTGAACCGGTTCGGTGAAAGCTTTTAGCATATGCTCACGCTGGGGTACCAGCATGGCCGTAAACAACTGCTCTTTTGCACCAAAGTACTGGTACAGGGTTGGCTTTGACACCTTCGCTTCAACGGCAATGGCGTCCATAGTGGCCGCGCTATAGCCAGTCTCCGAAAACACCTTGAGCGCAGCATCGAGAATTCGCTTTTCCTTGGCAACCCGGTTTTGCTCGCGTTTATGCAGCGCTGTCATGTTGGCATCCGTGCCAGAAAAGACAACAGCCGGGCGTTGAAGTCATCGGGTTGCTCGACATTGCACACGTGTCCGGCGTCAGAGATAACTTCAAACTGCACATCTGCGTACGGGTCACCGTGTTTCGCAACATCAGTGACAATACGCTGCGCCACACTGCGGATTTCAGCGGGCGGTGCCAGCCGGTCGTACTCGCCGGTCATCATCAGCACGGGCATGGTCAGGCAGGAGAAATCGAATCGCTCAGGCGGATGAGTAAAGCAGTTCAACGCGTCCCTGTAGGTAGCGGGGGTGATCGCCGCCATAGATTGATGCAGTTTTTTCCTGCTGGCTTTATCTGCATCGGGACCGGAAATAATATCCACCACATCAGCCGCAAAGTCAGCCGGTGCAAGCCCGGCATTCAAGGGGGCTTCACGACTCTGCCGGAAGGCGTCACGCGCTTGCGATGTCGCCTCGGACATACCGGTACAACCACCGGACAATATCAGCCCTGCGAGTTTGTCTGCAAACCGCATCGCAAACGAGGTGGCGATCCAGGCCCCGTAAGACAAACCACACAGCACCAGTTTCTCAGCCCCCAGTTGCTCGCAGACACGGAGGATATCGGCGCAGTAATCATCCACTGTTGTCTGCCTCGAACCCGCCTCGCTGTCACCATACCCTCGCAAATCCAGCGCTGCGGTGCGCATGATGCTGCCAGTCACCGCTAATTGCGCATCCCAGTTGCAGCGACTGCCACCAATGCCGTGCAAAAAAAGACACAACGGACCATCACCCCGCGGTGAAACAGAAACCGTCAGCGCCGGAGTGCCGCTGATTTTCAGCGGACTGGACTTCTGACCGGCATTAAACCTAGCGCCATCCTGCGCTGCCGGTGGCGCTGCACTAAGGCCTGCCAGCGCATCGATACCCGCATGGAATATTGCAGCGCTGCCGGTCGCAATCTCCTTTGCACGCGCCCCGGTTGCCGATACTTCTGCAGTCCAGCTGATTATACTGCCACCATTGTCCGTGCTTGTTATGTCGATACCGGCGTGGTAGCTGTCTGCGCCCTCTATACCGCTAAGATGCGAATACTGAAGACGGCGGTCAGTATCACTGCGATACGTTAACTGCTCGCGATACCGTGTTGTTTCACCACGCACCGTAAAAGCCCTGATCACTCGCTGCTGCTGATCAGTCTCTGCATGGATAGTCTCTATAAGCGGGTGCCAGCCAACACAAAACTGCCGCACAACTCCCCATACCGCATCAGCACTTGAATCAAGGTGACGGGTGACTTCGACTTTTTCCTGCGGCATCGCGCTAGCCGGCCAGCACGTCGGCATAACCACGCCACAGTGAATTGCGTGAGGTGTCGGGATCACCGGGTGCGTCATCGAGCTCGTCGGTGTCGTAGAGCGTCAGTACAGACAGGTAGTCTTCCATAATCTCAGAGGTGTAGGGCAGCATCAGCGCACCACAGCGACTGTCGCGATAGATCCGCTCAAGCGGCAGCGACTTCAACATCGCCTGACCGCCGCAGGTTCGAATGGCCATGGCGGCAATTTCCTGCACACCTTCCATCACATTGTATTGAGCCGCATACATCCGCAACACCTGCCCTTTTGACGGAAAGCTCTGCGCCTCCATAAACACCTGCCACCACAGCGCACGCATCGCCGCAAGTTTCGAATACATTTGACCGACCGTATGGCGCTTGGTGGCATACATGCGACGATCAGCCGCTGGTTGGCCGGGCACCTCACCACGTAAATACGCCACGGTAAAATCAAACGCGCCCTGTGCAACGCCCATATAGGTCGGCGACAGCGTTGCCATCATGTGTGGCCAGTGCGGCAGTGTTTTTATAAAAATACCGCGCGGCATCATGAGATCCTGCTCTGTGACGAATACATCTTTCAGCACCAGATCACGACTGTTAGTCCCGCGCATGCCGAGCGGATCCCACTCGCCCTGCACCGACAGGCCCACAGCATCTTTACTGACCACAAATATCATGGTGTCTTCGTGGCGAGGTTCTGTATCCGCAAAGTGCTCGGTACAGACGATTGAGTAATAGTCGCAGTAACCGGCAAGACTGGCGAATTTCTTAAATCCGTTAATCTTCCAGCCTCCCGCTACTTTTTCACAGCGCGTTTGCGCCGGTTTTGATGTCCAGTTCTGACCAGCTTCCGAAATTGGCTGGGAGTAGATACCCTGCTCTTCTACCGCGCGGCGAAACTGTCGCTCACGCAATGGCGCAAACTGTGCGCGTTCGTCATCGGTCAGATGCGGCATCTCATACATAAAGCGTGACCACATCATTGACGAGTTATGCATATTAAAGGTAAGTGCCGTCGCCCCGCAGTACTTGCCGATCTCGGCCCCCGCCATGGCATATTCCCCCAGGCTGAATCCGTGCCCGCCAAATGCCGTGGGTACCGTCAGTGTCAGCAAGCCTTCGGCTGCCAGGTCGTGGTAATTATCGACAGGAAAGCTCGCGCCGTCATCGATTGACTTTGCTCTATCGACAAAGCGTGTTCGACCGAGTTCATTAATACGGTTGAGCACGACCGCCACCTCCGGCCGAATACGCGACAGATCATAATAGTCGCCAATGTCACTCATAGTAATTCTCTCCTGATATTCTATACGCTTGCGGGCGGGCCGGATAACCAACAGACGCCAGTCGACTATCGAGCCAGTTCACCCTGCAGTACCCCCTCTACCACCACCGCCTCGCCATCAAGTTCAATGGTGCAGGCACGCATCGGCAGATCAAAGTGGCCTTCGGTAAAACGACCCGCGTACTGGTTCGCTCCGGTTGACCAGAGGAAGTTACCGGCCCACGCTCTAAATTCAACCGCCTGCATATCGCGTTTATCGTAGAGCGCCCCGGACACCCAGCGCGCATCCGGATTCATACCCCATCCGACGTGCGAAAATCCATACGCTTTAGGATCGTCCCAGGCGGCCATGTAATCGCGAAACAACTCGGCATCGAGCCCGCGGCCTTTTATTTCGGTGACAAAGTCGTTTTCGACAGTGAAGTCAATTTGACTCGACAGGTAGGTTTTGAAAGTCAGGTTCATGTCGCCGACATCCATCACAATGCGACCATTGACGGTGTTCGGTCCCGGGAACGCCAAACACAACCCCCCCGGCCAATGCGCGACGTGACCCGGTGTTGTCCCGAAACCCGCGGTGCCACCACAAGGCGCGTCGCGTATATCTATAGTGAGATCGGTACCGGCTTTGGAGGTCACTCTCATCTGCGATGCCGCCTGCAACATCTGCACACCCAGATCAACCTTCGGCCCGAGCCAGGCCTTCGGTTCAGTGCGCTCCAGTATCTCAGGGTGCTCGTTGGTCACCACCAGAATGCGGCCACCGGCGGCCTCAACCTCGGGCCACTCCGGGGAGTGAATCATGCCCTCTACAGTGCAGTCGACGACGATCTCACATTGCTTCATTGCTTCAATCGCAGCACGGTTGTGCTGTATGGCTAGTGACGTGCCGGTACCTTTCACCGGCACTGGCGCGGTCTGCGGCGGGCTTGGCATCTTCAACATGCAGAAATCAGCACCGAGATCGTACAATGCCAGTTCCGCCAGATGAACCAGTACCGGCCGCGACTGTGTCTCGGATATCAGCGCGACTGTGGAGCCCTGCTGAATTCCATTGAGCGCAAACACACGACGAAACGACGCCAGCCATTTTCCTTCAATACGTTCCTGCAGCATGCCAAGCCCCCTGATCACATGCACAATACTTTACTACACAGTTTAGTATTGAGGAAGTCCGATTCGTGGTCACTCTACATTCGGCAGGTAACGCTCCGCTCTAGTTTAAAACAAGCACGTGCGATGCACTGCTATCACTGATCGCCGAAAATCCAAGTAACTCATAAAAGCGGCCGGTGTTTTTGTCCGGTACCCGCAAACGTATTCGCGAAAAGTGATTCGCTGAGTGCTCAATGCATTGCCGAACCAACGCCGCGCCGATTCCGCCGGCACGGAACTCCGGCAGTACGTACAGATGGCGAAGCCGGGCCACGCTGCGATCACAGACATAGGGATCGAGGTTGATACCACAGACACCAACGGTTCGGTTGTCACTGCTCGCAGTGAAAAAAACCTCGCCGTCGCGATCAAAGCAATTACTCTGCTGCCGCCACTCGTCAGTTAACCGACGAACAAAAACAAAACCCTCGGCCTCGCTTTGCAGTACCAGGTCGTCAATATCGGCCGGCAGTCCGGTGACAGTCTGGATCATCGTAACACCGCGACAATCGCCTACGGCTGTTCGGTGGTCGCATTCACAACTGGATGGCGAATCGTGCCGATGCCTTCCACTGCCGCCACTACAACATCACCCGGCCATAACCACTCCTGCGGTGATCGCCCTGCACCTACACCTTCCGGGGTACCGGTGGCAATGATGTCTCCGGGTTCGAGTGTCATACCGGTGGAGATATCTGCTATCAGATGATCTACTTTAAACAACATGTTACGGGTATTGCCACGCTGTTTTTCGACACCATTGACGGTAAGCCAAAGCACCAGATTGTGCGGATCGGGGATTTCATCCGCCGTGACAATACAGGGACCGAACGGCGCATAGGTGTCCTGCCCTTTGGAGAATATCCACTGACCGGAGCGACGGTTATCACGCGCTGAAACATCGATCATGACGGAGTATCCAAACACGTGGTCAAGTGCATCCTGTTTGCGAATCTTCTTTGCCGATGACCCGATAATAACCGCGAGTTCAACTTCCCAATCGAGCTGCGCGGTCATGTTGGCATCGTGGTCTATCGCACCCCCCGGGCCGATGACACTGGTCGGCGGCTTGGTGAACAGCACCGGCTTGTCCGGCAGATCTTTTGATGTATCAAGAGTTTTAGCGCTTTCAGCCACGTGTTCCACGTAGTTCAGGCCAATGCCCCAGATATTCTTACGCGGCCGCGGGATCGGTGCCAACAACGTAACATTCGACAACGCTTCAGCGGTGTGGATGGGCGGGGTGTCTCCAGCCTGATCAACTAATGCCTGCAACGCAGCAAGACCCGGTCGCCCGCTATCAATCAACTCGAGCATCGAGCAGGGCATTTCTTCACCATTTGCCGCCCCCAGATCTTCAACGTCGATAACAAGGTCATTCACGACAGCACCCAGTCGCGCCTCTGCTTCAACGCCAGAGCGATAAGTCACTAGTTTCAAAGTTATTCCTTAAAATATAGGGCAAAATATAGGGCGGGTTCAGGCAGAGACTGGTTGATAACCATTGTTATCGGAAAACGCCTGCTCCCTGTAGAAATTAAACGCACGCATTACCGGCAGATCCGACAGACAGAACAGGCAGGCGTCGTCAGTGTCGGACGCATTGACGTGCTCGTGCCAGGCCCACGAAGGCACACAGAAGATGTCTTTTTCACGCCAGTCATAGCGCTTGCCATTAATGATTGAATGTCCCTCACCTTTCGCCACATGATAAAGATAGCTGCCCGTATGGCGATGCGCCTTGGTATGTTCTGACGCCCGAAGCAACTGCATGGACGCGCCCATGGTCTGCATCACAGGACCGTTGCTGGTCGGGTTGACGTACTCCATTAGTACTCCATCGTATGGCGATCCATCCGTACACGCGGCATACTTTAAAAGAGCCTCATAAGTTGGCAGCCATTCGTATTTATACATCGGGCTATACGCTTCTGACCATTTACCATTGGCCGGTGTAAGACCGGGGTTGCCCCAGGTTTTGGTGGTATCGTCGACGGCATAACCTACCGCCTGGGTAAGATCAGGGTGAACCTCAAAAAAACCCGCTTCCATGGCGTTAACAAATGGAATATCGAGACCATCCTGCCAGATACAGGGTGTACCGGTCGGCTCAACACCGTGCTCATGCCATGTGCCATTAGGCGTGAGTACAAAGTCGTTTTCACCGAGCGTCATTTTATGACCATCGACCACCGTGAAAGCACCCTCACCTTCCATAATAAAGCGTATGGCACTGGCTGAGTGACGATGCGCCGCCGCATCTTCACCGGGGTTCATCACCTGCAGACCGGCATACAGCCAGCCCACTGCTGCGGACACATCTGACCGACCCGGGTTGTTTAGATAAATCACCCGTCGACCGGCCTTTTCCGCGGTCACCAGGTCTACCGACCGCAACACATGCTCACGAAGATCAGCGTATCGCCAAACCACCGGAATCGATTGCGACTTCGGCTCCCAGGGCTCTATCTTGTTGGCGACCGTCCACAGTGCGCCAGCGTGGTAGTTATCAAGCTCATCGTAGTAGGCCAATAGCTCGGGCGTATCTTCGACATTGGCTCTGCCAACGACGTCTTCCCGATGATTCCCCGGTTCCTTGCCCATCTAACGGCCTCCGCATGTGGTGTTATGGGACAGCAAGTATTTTCAGGGGTAAGAATGAATGAATGTTTTTTTTATTTCAATCTTGATTTACCACAGCCGACTCTCAACAGCCGAACTCCAGTGCCGTATGGTCACGCCTATGTCGTGACCAGATGGCTTACCTTTTTATCGAGCAGCAATCAGGCAAAACCGTCAGCGCATCACAAACGGATTGGCCATCGGTTTATCTGAGGTGTTTATCCAGGTGGTTTTTGTGCGGGTGTAATCCATGATCGAATCCATCCCTGCCTCACGACCGTACCCCGACTGGTTGTAGCCACCAAAGGGCGCAATCGGCGACACGGCACGGTAGGTATTGACCCAGCAAATCCCGGAGCGCAAGCGGTTGGAAACCCGATGCGCGCGAGCAACGTTTCCGGTAAACACCCCCGACCCCAGACCGAAATCGCTGTCATTGGCAAAGCCAATCACCTGTTCCTCCGTATCGAACGGCACCAATGACATCACCGGGCCGAACATTTCTACTTTCAGCGTTTCGACACTGGTATCACGGCACTCAACCAGTGTCGGGTTGAAATAATTGCCGTTCAGGTTGTCGGTTCTTGAACCACCGGCCCTGATGACCGCACCCTGTGCAACAGACTTTTTTAAGGTCGCTTCGATACGTTCAATCTGCGCGTTAGTACACAGCGGACCGACATGGGTATTGGCGTCCTGAGGATCTCCAACCACAATGTGCCGCGAGCGTTCGGCAACTTCTTCAACAATCCGATCAAAGATTCCACGCTGCACAAACCCGCGTGATCCCGCCACACACGATTGTCCGGATGCCCCCCAATTGCCCGCGATAAGCCCGTTCACAGCATTTTCTATATCGGCATCGTCAAAAACGATGATTGGCGACTTACCACCCAACTCAAGGGATGTCACCGCAAAATTCTCTGCCGAGTTACGAACAACATGCCGTGCGGTTTCAGGTCCGCCGGTAAACGCTATTCTGTCGACGTCCGGGTGACGGGTCAGTGGTATCGCACAGTTCTCTGCATCGCCGGTGATCACAGAGATAACACCGGGTGGAAAACCGGCCCTCTCTATAAGACGGGCAAACTCAAACATAGGTGCCGGGGCGAGTTCAGAGGCCTTCAATACCACCGTACACCCAGCGGCCAGGGCCGGCCCCACCTTGGTGGCGGTCAAGAACATTTGCGCATTCCACGGGACAACAGCCGCGACCACGCCTATCGGCATACGCCGGGTGAACACGTGCATATCCGGTTTATCGATTGGCAGTACCGATCCTTCGATCTTGTCGGCTAGCCCTGCAAAGTAACGGTAGTAGTCGCCAACATAGCGCGATTGAGAAATAGTCTCCGTTGCAAGCTTACCGCTGTCGCTTGTTTCAACCCGACCGATAGTCTCGGCGGATTGGTCGATCAGATCAGCCAGCCTGTACAGCAGTTTGCCCCGGTTGGTTTGCGTCATGTCGCGCCAGACCGGATTATCAAGCGCCTGTCTTGCTGCAGTCACCGCACGGTGCACGTCGTTCTCTGATGCACAGGCAAACGTCGCCCAGGCTTGAGAGGTCGCCGGATTGATACTTTGGTCGGTCTGCCCCTCGCTGCCCTCGCACCAGGCACCGTCAATATACAGTTGATAATGGGGAAGTGAACTCATGGTGGTATCCAGTGGTAAATTAGACAATCTATATTTTCGATCAGCTATTGAAGGCAGGCATTACATCATTTATGAAACGGGTCAGTGAGGCACGCTTTCTGTCGATAGACATCCCGCTGTCGATCCAGAATGAAAACTCATCATAGCCGAGGTCCTCGTAACGCTTGATCTGATCAATAACCTGTTGCGCCGTGCCTATCGTCAGATCCCGCAGCATGTTTTCCGGCGCCATCATTGTATTGTCGCGTATATCCTGCTCGCTCAAGGGGTCTAAATGCCCTTGCTGTACGGTTCGTTTGTTCTGAAACCACGCACCGAAATAGTTATAAAACCGGCTCAGCTCGACAGCCCCGGCCTGTACATCATCACTGTCTTTTGCCACATAGGTATGGTGCAACAGCATAATCTTCGGTCGTGCACCACGGTAGCTGCTGCAGGCATCGTTAAAACGCTGCATCAGACTGGCTATTTCATCATAGCCCTGCCACAACGGAGTAACCTGTACATTAAAACCATTGTGTACGGCAAATTCGTGGCTGTTCGGGTCACGGGCTGCAATCCATATCGGCGGACCACCCTCTTGCAGCGGCTTAGGTGCGGAAGTTGTTGACGGGAAGTTATAGAACTCCCCCTGATGCGCACAATCCCCTTGCCACAGCTGCCTTAACAGAGGGGTGGTTTCACGCATTCTCTGGCCCGCCTCCCAGGCATCAAGCCCGGGCATCATGCGTTCGTACTCATATGAGTAAGCGCCGCGGGCAACCCCCAGCTCAAGCCGTCCGCCGGTTACCAGGTCCGTCATCGCTGCCTCGCCGGCCAGTCTTATCGGGTGCCAGAACGGCGCGATGATGGTACCGGTACCCAGCTTGACATTCCGGGTATGGCGCGCCACATCAGCAATAGTAATAAACGGATTCGGCGCGATGGTAAATTCCATACCATGGTGCTCACCAGTCCAGATAGCACGCATACCGCCTTCATCAGCAAGTGTGCACAAGCTCAGGAAATCTTCGTAAAGCTGGCTATGATTCTGAGTCTCGCTCAGGCGCTCCATATGAGTAAACAGAGAGAATTTCATGGCTTAATCCTGTTTTTCCGCAAGCGGGTGTATTTCACCTGATTCAGCACTGCCGACGTACAGGCCAAATTGCCTGATACGGCTCTCTGCGACAAATCGGGCCATCATGGTTGCCAGCGCGTGATCATTGAACGGCAGGTTCTTCAGCGACTCAATGGTTTCAAACGATCCCAGCTCACCGGTGTCGGCCGTCGTCGCCCGGGCGCGTATATAGGTGTAACGTTTTTGCCGGGTGCTATCTTCGTACACCGAATAGACAGGCCCCAGATCCACTGTTAAACCCAACGCATGAAAATGTTTTTGCAGTGAGCTTCGAGCACCACTACCTGCCGTTTGTGCAATACAGGGCAGTGATGCACCGTCATTATCAGTCGCCACCAGAATACGGCCGTTACATTCCACAATAGCACCCGCCACACTTTCATAACCGGCTAGTCCGGGAGCATCAGCCTGCTGTTCTTTACTTAAGCTGAAATACCCGTTACTGCAGTAGCCAAGCCCTTGCCGGTTACTGCCGGATAATGCCAATACTTCACCAACCAAAACCAGATGATCACCGGCAACATGACGCTGGTGCACCCGGCAGCTGAAGGTGGCAACCGCACCGTCAATTAACGGCACACCATGCATACCCTGATGCCACGGCGTGTTGTCGAACCGGTCGTCCACACTGCTGGCAAACTCGTTTGACACCGCTTCCTGTCCTTCAGCCAGAATGCTTACACCAAAATGTCTGACGGTATTAAAGAGTCCAAATGACGACAAGTGGTTACCCGGACAAACCAGTAACAATGGCGGATCTATAGAGACTGATGTAAACGAGTTTGCGGTAAAACCTGCCAGTTCGCCGCTGTCAGAGCGCGCTGTCACGACAGTCACACCCGTCATGAAACTACCAAACGCACGTCGCAGGGTTTGCGCATCAAACTGACTCATACAACACCGCCTGTTTTAACTGAATGCCCGGGTAAAAAGCACCTCGTCAGCGCTTGCACGACCTGATCACCGTGCGTCATCGACATCATATGGCGCGCGCCCTCCACAATGTAGCATCGCGACCCGGGCACCAGCTGGCTCATGCGTTGCGACATTTCGGGTGTCGAATTCGGCTCGAGTGATCCGGTCATAAACAACGCCTGACAGGTTACTTTTGTCAACTGTTGATCAGTCGGCGCATCAGCCCTCGCAAAGGCTCTATAAGCGTCACGATACCCGATCGGATCCGCCGCATTCAGCCAGACCCGACAGGCCTTACTGGCATCGGCATTGATACCTTCAGGCGCTGCGCCAAACCAGCGTTCAAGGGTTGCTGCAGGATCAGTCACCGGCGCAGAGTCGGTGGAGATGGCCTGTGTTAACTCAGCGACACGCGCATTGATCGCTGCCAGTGCTTCACTGGTACGCCGGTAGACTCCATTTAGTACGGCAATACCGGACACCTTTTTTTTGTAGCGCACGGCCAGATCCAGGGCGATCAATGCCCCCATGGAATGCCCGACCACAATGGCCGGTCGAGCATCCGATAGCACTGCGGAAATCTGATCCGTATAGTCTGCCAAGTCGGGGTGATCGGCTTCGAGACGCGGACTGTTAGCATGCCCCGGCATATCTATTACCGTTAAAGAAAAGTGTCTGGCAAGCTGCGGTTCTATATTGATCCAGTAATCAGCGCGCATACCCACACCGTGGATCAACAGCATGGCTGGCCCGTTACCGTGGCAGCGACTGTTTATGTGTTCAACGCAGTAAGTAGTCATCGGTGCTATTCGACAGGTTCGGTGGTTTTAACCAGGTATCTCATCCGTTTGCAATCGTGCTTGCGTTAGATGCCAGCCGGGTTATCAACATCGTGCTCCAAGTCTTTTAGATCCTGATAGCGGTCACCGATGCGATGGTGCGGCCTGCCGCCGCTGGCCCCTCCAAGTACCAGGACTAGCTCATCTGCTCTGGGTGCGTCATTTATCGAAAACTGAATGGTCAGGTAATGCGAGCGACGCCCGGCGTCGTGCTTATCCATTAACGGCACTGCAATCGGCGCATTAGCCGGTCCACGGGTATTGCTGAAGGCAAGATAACTGCTCGCCGCCACGGCAGTTCGGTAAAAATTGCCGAAACGCAGTGTGTGAATAAGCGCGGAGGCATGTTCAATCTCGCCGTCCAATCCGACCACCGCCGCCTTGCCATAGGCTTCAATTTTATCGCCTCCTCCGGCCAGCGCGATAATACGTTGCGTCAGCGCTTCACCCAGGAGCGGACCGTAGGCCATTATCTCAGGCTTCAGATCTTCAACGAACCGACCCGCCCAGGGGTTGGTCACGACCACCGCTACGGCAAACGTGCGCCAGGGTTCGGCGGCGGGCTTAAAACCCTCGATATGTATCTCTTCATCAAAGGTGACGAATTTGCGTATTTCAGGCTTCATCAGAGCGCTACCCTTTGCCGGGACATATTGGACGGTAACTTTCTGATAAAACGTCGTTTCTGACAAACGATAAATTCGGGGCCATTGACATTAGCTTTACTAATGTTATGTTTATGGCAATGTCCCGTTCACTACCTCCACTCGGCTGGTTCCGCGCTTTTGAGTGCGCCGCCACTCGATTAAGCTTCACCGCCGCCGCAGAGGAACTGGGATTAACCCAATCCGCTGTCAGCCAGCAGATTCGATCCCTGGAATCCCGGCTCGGTTGCCGCCTATTTGTGCGTAAGCATCGCGGCATTGCGCTAACCGATGACGGCCGTAAATTACTGCCTGATGTCGCCCGCGCAATCGAGGCCATTCGCACCGCGACCGCGCCATTCGATTCTCAGGCCGACCCCGATGTACTGACTGTCGCGACCAGTGTCAGCGTCGCCCAGTGGTATCTCGCGCCGGAACTGCACAGGTTCGTCGCGCAACACGATGATTTACAAGTGCGCCTGCTGACGTCGGTATGGCCAGACGAATTATCCGATACGACTGACGTGCAAATTCGCTTTGGCCCTGCCAGGGATAATGACGCCGGGGAAGTTCCACTCGGGGACAATCAACTGATACTGGTCGCTTCACCTGCGCTATACGGGCCTGAAAAAAACAGCTCTGTAACAAGCGAACAACTAAAACAGTATCCGTTAATTCAGGCTGTCGGTACGTCAGATACCTGGGCACACTGCGCCAGGCATTTCGGTCTCGTCGATCACCACCGGCCGACGTTGTTTGTTGACACCCACGGACTGGCCGTCGACTTTGCCGTAGCCGGTTCAGGTGTCGCGCTAACGAGTAAGTTAATCGCAACACCCGCTATCCGTAAAGGGCATCTGGTGCAAATCAATCCCGTGTCAATCAACGCCACCGACGGCTTTTTCATTGCCGTGACATCACAGCGGCGTGCCACTCTTGCAAGACAATTCATCGACTGGCTGCTTGGCGAACTCTAACCACTTTAAAATGCTATGTCGCGATCCGATTGAACCTTTCATAAACGGGCCTGATTGCAAGGTGTCACCCCCTGTCCGGAGATGACACAACACCAACGTATCGACAAAGCAGGATACAAACAACGCTCCGGTCCCTTTTGATCAAGCAAGCTCAGCACGTACTATATATACCCCCATGCGGGATCTGTTAATCGCTAAACGCAAGCACCGATAGACCGACACGATCCCCCTAAATAAAATCGTTTTAAAGAGAAGTCGTGCTCCACGAAGACTTTACTGTGTAATCCCCCTATAGCGGCAGTCGCGGCATAGGTAACCACGACAACGGTCTCTACGATCACAACTATGCACCTATCTTTAAAAGAACCGAGACCGGCGACAACAAACATGAAGGTGAACGATAGAACTGAGATGACAAAACGGCGGGGCAAGCTGACACCAGGTAACTCCATTCCAGCAGCACGGGAGCCAAGGCCACTACCGCTCTGTAGTCAGACAACTCTCTGATCTTTGACTCATTGAGGCAACAAAAGCGACCGCGCGCGAGGAATACATCCTGCCGTGGCCACGCCGCAGTGCCGTCGCAGTTGAAACGGCAGTGGTATCGTATGAGGCAACATCACCCGCCCCCCGTTGATCCAACTGACCGATCATAACAACGACTCTGGCGCAAAACCGGTTATGATGGCAGCATACCCCCACCGAGAGCCCAACCATGCCAGAGCCGCAATCCGCCGGTGACCTGATTGTCGCTAACCTGATCGCGAACGGAATCGACACCCTGTTTGGTTTACCCGGTGCACAAACCTACCCGCTGTTTGATGCACTGGCACGCAGTGCCAATAACATTCGCACGATATCCGCCCGCCACGAGCAAGCCACCGCTTACATGGCGCTGGGCTACGCAAAATCCACCGGACGACCCGCAGCCTATTCTGTGGTGCCCGGACCCGGTGTGCTGAACACGGCAGCGGCGCTGTGTACTGCATTTGGCGTTAACGCCCCCATTATGTGTATCACCGGACAATCACCGTCCGCTTTTATCGGACAGCTGCGCGGGCACTTGCACGAGCTGCCAGACCAGCGTGCGACCTTGCAATCGTTTATAAAAGGCGCCTACCGGATTGAGCATCCGCAAGACACCAACCGCGTCATGGGCCAGGCATGGCAGACCATGACCTCCGGTCGTCAAGGCCCCGTCTCGGTTGAAATGGCCTGGGATATGATGGCAGCTCACGGGTCATTGCCCGAACCCGCTCCAACACCTGCAGAAGACAATCCACCGGTCGACGCTTCGCAGATAGTGGCAGCCGCTAAATTAATAAAGCGTTCGAAGCGCCCCATGATTATGGTCGGTGGCGGAGCACAGCACGCCGCCCAACAAGTGCTACAGCTGGCCGAGATGCTGGGTGCTCCGGTCACCAGCCACCGCAGTGGCAAAGGCGTTATCCCGGGAGATCATCCGCTGTCAGTCGACATGCTATGCGCCTATGAGATGTGGCCGGACACGGATGTTCTGATCGGTATCGGAAGCCGACTGGAACTGCAATACATGCGCTGGACCGGAATGCAGACCATGATTCAGCAAGCCGAAGCGCCGCCACATTTGATTCGCATTGATATAGACGCCGCAGAAATGCGACGCTTGCAACCGCATGTTGCTGTCGTCGCTGATTCCGTCGACGCCTGCGCCGCACTGATTACCGAATTATCACCGGTCAAACCAAAGGTAGGCATTAAAAAACGCATCAAAGCCGCGCGGCTGGAATCACAGGCGCTAAGCAATGACATTCAGCCACAGATGGATTACCTCGAGGTGATTCGCAAAGTATTACCGCGCGATGGTTTTTTCGTCGATGACCTGTGTCAGGTTGTCTACGCCAGTTACTTTGGCTGGCAATCCTATCAACCGCGCACCTATATTACCTGTGGTTACCAGGGAACACTGGGCTATGGCTACCCGACAGCCCTTGGCGTAAAGGTAGCTAATCCCGACAAAGCCGTGATATCCATACTAGGCGATGGTGGCTTCATGTTTGCCGTGCAGGAACTGGCAACCGCCGTGCAGGAAAAAATAGGCGTTATCGCACTGGTTTTTAATAACTCGGCCTATGGCAATGTCAAACGTGATCAACAGCGATTGTTTGACAACCGCACCAACGCCACCGACCTGAAAAACCCGGATTTTCTATTGCTCGCTCAGAGCTTCGGCGCTGACGGTTACCGGGTTAACAATCCTGCCGAACTCGAACCGGCACTGGCGATGGCTATTGCCACCGACAAACCGGCAATCATTGAGGTAATGATAGCGCCCGACAGTGAAGCCAGCCCCTGGCACCTGCTGGTAAAGCAGCCGGCCGGATAAACCCGAAAGCGCCTGTCTCCGGCGCTACACCCGGCTCAAGATGTGCCGTAAAAAGCAACCCTTGCCGCCTTTAAGGACACTCAGTCTTTACGGCGCGCAAGTGCCTGAGCGACCAACAGCATCAATCCAGCTGTCAGCAGACAATAGACGCCCATACCGATAAGTTGCGACTCAAAGCCGATACCAATATCAATAAGCCAGCCGGTGACGCCCGGCCCTAGCGCCGAGGCAATGACCATTGCCGCCATGATCAGCGACCGCACTGCACCGAGATGCCGGGTGCCATACACCTCCGGCCATAGCGCTCCGAATAAGGTGTTCGAGATACCGTTTGAAATACCATGCAATAACATATAGATCACTATGGCTGCTGGAATATCTACCCAGCCGAGCAACAGGTTGGCGACGCCCAGAGGCACCAGAAAGGTCGGCAGTAATTGCCGCGCACTGAACCGGTCGATCAAAAAACCAGACAACAACGAAAACAAAATAGTTGTAATCGCAGCAATTGCAATAGAGCCTGCAATCAGCTCACGCGACCAGCCCTTTATTTCACTGATATGCACCTGATGGAAAAACACCGAGGTACCGATAAATGCCGGAGCCAGTACACCGGTTATCATGACCCAGAACAGCGGATCGGCCAGCACTTCACGGTGCGTCCACTGCCGAACACCGCCGGCAAGATCAGCCGCCGGAATCTGCCCGCGCGGCAGGCGCTCTTTTTTCATTAACAGGTAAATTGCAGGGGTGGCAATAAAAATAATCAGTGCGCCTGCCAGCACCCAGCTTGCACGCCAGCCGATCAACCCTATCAGCCCGACCATAATCAATGGCAGCACTCCGGAACCTATCTGGTACCCCATCGATGTTATAGAGACAGCACGGCCACGCTCGGCCGAGTACCAGCGCCCCATCGCGACCATTGCGATATGAGACATCATGCCCTGCCCGAACAAGCGCAGAGCAAAGATCACCAGCACCAGCATCCAGACGGATGACACCAGTGACATCGCCAGACACGCCACGCTCAGCGCAACACAGACATAAAACGCCACCGTACTGACGGCATGGGAATCCACCACCCTCCCCAGCCACACCAGCGTGGCCGCGCTCGCTAGAGTACCAACCATATAGATGCCGCCAAAGTCACCATGACTTAAGGAAAAAGTGTCTCTTATCTCGGCACCAAACAGCGCAATAAAATAGGTTTGCCCGAAGCTCGAAAAAATCGTCAGCAGCAGTCCGCCGAGTAGCCAGCGCACGTTTTCGCGAATGAATAACAGAGTGTTCAAGTAGTCCGGGTTTCCAGAATGGTCAGGCCGACACCCGATCGTTGTATCCTGTGCAGCTATAAGCTACACGATAACAGTGCTGCAGGCGCACCGGCAAAGCGGGCTTCATGGCCGGCACTGCCTGCACGCTCAGCTTGCAACATTCGGCACCAGTGCCGCTGCGCGTGTGATGACGTCCTGCTGATGAGGCATCAGCGCCTGTCCCGCGTAGTCTTCGATCATCTCACCCCAGGGATCATCAATACCGCTTTCACTGCCGAGTAACTCCTCAACAACAGCAAGACCGCAATAAGGCACATAGCTGGCGGAGTAACCGCCCTCGTGTGTCATCAGCAGACGCCCGTTGCACATCTCACCCGCGGCGGTTTTCAGCATCGCTGTCATGCGCCGGTAGGTTTGAGACGACAACATCATCCGACCGAGCGGATCCATAGCGGAGGCATCAAACCCGCAGGGTACGACGATCAGATCCGGCTGGTACCGGTGCAACGCCGGTAACACTACTTGCTCCATGGCAGCAATATACGCACCTCTCCCGGAACCTGCCGGCAACGGAATATTGATGTTGCTGCCTACCCCGTCACCAGCACCGACACGATCAATTGAGCCGGACTGCGGCGGAAAAAGGCTGTCCTGATGAATAGACACAGTCAGCACACGCGGATCATCATAAAACGCCGCCTCCGTGCCATTGCCATGGTGCACATCCCAATCAATCGTTGCAATGCGCTCTATGCCGTGCACCGCCTGCGCATGTTTTATCACGAGCACAGCGTTACCAAATAAGCAAAAACCAAGCGCCAGTTCCGCCAGGGCGTGGTGACCCGGCGGACGACACAGTACATAGGCGTTATCCACTACCCCGTTAACGACAGCGTCACACGCTTCAATCGCACCGCCCACTGCCAGCAACGCAATTTCATAGCTTCCGAGGCCCAGCGGTGTCAGATGACTTGCGTCCCCACCGCCGGAGTCACTCAGCCCTTTAATGTGATCAATGTGTTTTTGGGTATGGAAGCGCAGTAACTCATCTACCGTCGCAGCGCGGGGCTTGACCGTGACTAGATCATCAAGCAGACCGCTGACCTCGAGCAGATTGCGAAAGCGGCGTTTGGTTTCAGGATTCTCTGCGTGCTCACCGGGCTGAATAGACAAGCCAGGTTCATAGAACTGATTCCAGTTATGGGTGTTGTGCCACATGTAGAGTTCATGACAGATCCAGCCAGTTGACATAAGGTTCCTCGAAATCCGTTATCCGGTGGTTTGATCTGGCTGTTTGCAGCCAATGCAATTGTATCGTACCAGCAACCCCTTAAGGCCGGCTAAATCGCGGCTGCTCCGACGGCATTAGCACGCCACCAGCGCCGCAAGATAGCACGGCTGACCCGACTCAGACACCGACGCTATAAGACAACACGAAAGCGTCTCCAATCGCTGTAACCCCATTAGCCAACAATCACCAATTGCACGCACTGACAAAAGCGACACTATTGACAAGCCCGCCATGAACGCATAGTGTCGACTCATGAACTCTGCCCTGCATGCAAAAAAACCCACTAAACCTGTTTCAAATAAACAGGTCGCAAAAGACGCGCGCAAGTAGGACAAGGGAATACTTAACTAAAAAACCCCGGCAGCCTACAGCGGTTTCCGGGGTTTTTTGCATTCTGGTCACCGCTTTGCTGTCACCCACTCCCAGGAGACAAGCATGTTTTACGGTTCACTCGTCGCACTTGTGACACCCTTTGCCAATGACGCAGTCGATCTGACAGCGCTGGCTCGACTGATACGGTTTCACCTCGACCACGGTACACAGGGAATTGTGCCTGTAGGCACCACGGGAGAGGCATCAACACTCTGCAGCCGGGAGCGCCGGGAGGTCATCGACTTTGTTGTGAGGGAAGTAGCCGGACAAGTACCCGTGATTGCCGGCACCGGATCAAATAATCCCGCTGAAGCCATTACCAGCGCAGCGCACGCCGCTGACAGTGGTGCCGATGCAGTACTGCAGGTAATGGGGTATTACAATCGACCGGATCAGGAAGGCATCTATCAGCATTTCAAAGCGTTGAACGACACCACGGCACTACCAATCATCGCCTACAATGTACCGCCACGCACTATCGTTGATATACAACCGGACACCATGGCTCGACTGGCAGCACTCGAACACGTGGTCGGTGTCAAGGATGCTACCGGAGATTTATCCCGGGTGCTGCGTGAACGCCTGTTGATTGAAAAAAACTTCTGTTTTTTGTCCGGCGAAGACCCCACGGCACTGGCCTATAACGCGCAAGGGGGTCAGGGCTGTATATCTGTCACCGCTAACGTCGCACCGGCTCTCTGCGCAGAGCTGCAGCTGGCCTGCGCCACTCAGCAGTATCAAAAAGCACTCGAGCTTCAATTGAAGTTAATGCCTTTGCATCGCGCCTTGTTTATAGAACCCAGCCCGGCCGGCGTAAAGTATGCCTGCTCTCTACTGGGCCTCACCGAGCCAGACTGCCG
>CALKXD010000077.1 GCA_938003855.1 uncultured Granulosicoccaceae bacterium
ACTGTTAAAAAACCAGACACCAGAGCTTTTACCATGGTGGAAGTCAGAACCGAGGGGAATCCAGCGACTATTCGCTGAAGAATTTGAAATGAATAAAAACTTAATAAACTTAGTGCACGAGCAGCTTGGTCGGCCAGCGACGCACGTTGTCGGCGAGTTACTTGGTTGTCCGGCGCGGCAGGCTGGTGCTGCTGTCGAACAGTCAATCGACAGTGTGCTGGACAGCTTTTCCGCGGTTGGTATAGACATACGGGGTCGGGAACTCCTCTACAATGCAATTGGCCATGCCGATGAGCGTGTGGTCGATAACCTGGGCGTGTTGCTGCACGAGCGCGATCCGCTGGAGGTAATGTCAGACGGCAGTAACCTGCTGACCGATATCGTCGGGATTGACAACAAACAACTGATGGTTGAGCAGCTTAGCACTGGTTCTGGAATTTCCACTGGTGACGCTGACAACGTACTTGGCTATGTGACGCCCGGGGTACTGGGTGCGTTGAAGAATCAGTTTACCCTCGGAGGATGTGTCGACCACCCGACCGGTGTCACCGAGTTATTCGAATTTGACCGTGACCTGAAGGGCACTGCATACCGCGACGGACGTATAGAACCGGTAGTCACTGACCCGCGAACCGCGCCGGTTGCCGTAGCACCTGCACCCCGCCGTGCGGTTGCTCCTGTTGCAAGCATGGCGGAAAAAGAATCTGACGTGTCCTGGATGTATCGGGTGGCCATTCCCTTTCTGCTTGTCGGTGCGCTCTTTATCGGCGGCATGAAGTATTGCAGCGATACCCAGCAGAGCCGTATTGTCGCTGAAGAAAAATCCAGCCTCGAGCAAGAGCTGTCGGGTGTCCGTGAGCAGGCGCAGCTGGCCACGACTCAGATAAACACTTTACAGGGCGATGTCGATTCCGCTGCGACGACTGCAGCGGGTCTTGCCGCCGAACTGGAAGCTTCGAAAGGGCAAATAGCCAGATTGCAAGGCGAAGTCGACGCTGCCAACGCTGAACTCGCCGCGGCGCAGGCAAAGTCAGCGGAACTCAGCGACCAGCTTGAGCAGGCCGGTGCCGATCTCGCAGCGGCTGAAAACCGTCCGACGGATGATGCCGGTATGCAGAGTCTGCTGGCCGAGGTCACAGCCGAGCGCGATGACTCCGTGACAGCCGGAACCCGATTGCAGGCCGGGCTTGATGCAATGACCGGTGAGCGAGACGCCGCAGTGCAGCAGGCCGGGCAGTTGCGATCGCAACTGAATGATGCCCTCGCCAGGGTTGAATCCAGCGCGGCGCAACTGGTCGAGCTCGACTCCCTGCGAGCGAGTGTTGATGAAATCACCGCCAGCCGCGATGCCGCTACCGCCCGACAGGATGAACTCCTATCCGCCAATACCCAATTGCAAAGTCAGATCGATGCACTGACGCCCGCAGTCGCCGAGCTCGAGACAGAGCTCGATACCGCTGCACGGGCGCGTACAGCGCTTGAAGAAACACTGACGCAGGCGGAGCAAAGTCTGACAGAGGAAAAATCCGCACGAGTCGCAGAGGTAGAACGTCTGACAGCGGACAGCGCCGAGTTGCAGGGGCAGCTGGATGTGGCGCTGCCGGAAATGGCAGAACTGCGGCAACAAGTAGAGGCCGCTGAAACCCGCATTGCCGGGCTGCAGGGGCAAATCGACTCTCTTGATAGTGATCGCGCTGCCCTCGATCAGCAGTTAAGTGATGCCGCACAGGCGCTGGCTGAAGAGAAAACAGCACGGCAGAACGACGTGAGCAGTCTCGCCACAAACTCCACCGAATTGCAGGATCAGCTGACAGCAATGCTGGGCATGCGGGATCAGGCCGTAGATACCTTGTCACTGCGTGATGGTGAGGTATCAGCGCTCGGTGAAAAGGTGGCCGGGCTAGAGCAGCAGGTAGGTCAGCTTGAAGACGCTAATGCTGTTGCGCGTGATCAGGCAACCGCGCTTGAGCAACAACTTGCGGCACTCAATGATGAGCTGCAGTCAACACAGGAAAAAGTTACTGCCACAGAGGCAACGCTTGAGCAGCGTGAAGCCTCTCTGACGCTCGCCAATGAATCGCTTGATGCCGCAGCTGCGGACAGGGACGCGGTTACGGCGGAACGCGATCAATTGCGTGGCATGCACGATGAAATGACGTCAAAGCTCGAAACACTGACGGCCGAACAAAACGCTGGTATGGCTGAAGCAGACACACTAAAGCAACAGGTCGAGACACTTAACGCCAGAATGCAAGAGGCGGAATCATCAGAAGCCGACGCCCGCAACGAGCTTGGTTTGCTGGGTACTTCATTGGCGGAGTTGCAAGAGCAGAACGGTGCTGTCACAGCGGTGCGGGATGAAGCGGTGGCAGAGCTTGGCTTACTGAAGACTCGCGTCGGCGAGCTCGAGGGACAGCTGCAGCAAAGTACACTGGCGCATAATGAAGCGCTGTCTGCCATGCAAGCTGAGCGCGATGGCGTTGTCGCGGAACTCGACGGCGTTAAAACTTCACTGTCTGCCGAGATCGGGAAAATTTCTGCCGAGCGTGATGCAGCTCTGGCTCAGATCGCCGATCTTGATACTGAACTGGCAGGGGCTGTCGACGACCAAGCAGTAGCCGGGCAGCAAGTTCTGGCGCTGACCAATGAAGTGCAATCGCTGCAATCTGAGGTTGATCAGCAGCGAGCAACAGTGGTCGATCTCACCGGCACCGTGGCAGAACTCGAAGAATCCCGGTCATTGCTGGTGTCTGAAAAAGACAGCGCGGCGGGTAGAATTTCCAGTCTGACCAATCAGGTAGCGTCGGTACAAAGCGCACTGCAGCGGGCACGCTCTGGTAGCTCTGATCTACAGACCACACTTGCAAGCCTGCAAGAGGAAAACACACTGCTGACTGCAGAGCGTGACACGAGTGTTGCCAGCATTGCTGACCTGAACGCGCAAATAGAGGCTGCAAAGAGTGACTTGCAGGCAGAGCAGGCAGCTGTGGCGGAACTGCAGGGAGCTATTTCATCACTTGAGCAATCAAGCGCTGCACTAACCGCAGAGCGTGATGACGCAAACGCTACCGTGGCTGCGTTGAATGAGCAGATTAGCGCGACAAATCTGGCGCTTGAGACGGAGCAGGGTCGGGTCGCTGAGTTACAGGCTTCAGTGGCCAGCTTGCAGGATAACAAAGCAGCTATCAGTGATGAGCTGAGCAGCGCGAGCGATAAAATTAAGGCAATGACCAGCGAGATTGATTCATTGCACGGGGCGTTAAGCACTGAACAAGCGTCCGCCGGCAAGTTACAGAGTCTGGTGTCTTCGATGAAGCAGGGTATGGCAGCCGCGCAGGAAGACACGGTATCTGTTGTCGTCGAGCGCGATGAGGCTGTTGCGAAAGTGGCGGCTATGACTGATGAGCTTGCGTCATTAAGTGCGGCGCTGGAGACCGAAAAGGCTAACGCCGATGGTTTTCAGGCAGAGCTTTCTGCCATTCAGGAAAGCGTGGCATCTATGGACCTCAGTGAGCAGGCGCTTGTAGCCGAGCGTAATGATGCATTGGCAGAAATTGCAAAACTGAACAGTGAGGTTGCCTCACTGTCCGACGCGCTGGAATCTGAAAAGGCGTTGGCTGGTGAGCGGGCTGGCAATGTGGAAGTACTGCAGCAAAGTAACGCCACAGTGACAAGTGAGCGTGATGAGGCGGTGACAAAAGTCGCAGACTTAACCAGCCGGATCGAAGCGATTACCAGTGCTCTAGACGACGAAAAGGCAGCAGCACGAGAGCAGGCTGGTAAAGTGGCATCTCTGCAAGAAAACCTGGCGTCACTGCAGCAAAGTAATGCGGCAATGACAAGTGAGCGCGATGAAGCGCTGACAAAAGTCGCAGACATGACCAGTCAGATTGAAGCGATAACCGGCTCGCTCGATACTGAGAAAGCAGCAGCGAGTGAGCTGGCTGGCAAAGTGACTTCACTGGAAGATAACCTGGCGGCACTGCAGCAAAGTAATGCGGCAATGACAAGTGAGCGCGATGAAGCGTTGACAAAAGTCGCAGACATGACCAGTCAGATTGAAGCGATGACCGGCACACTCGATACCGAAAAAGCAACAGCGAATGAACTGGCTGGCAAAGTGACTTCACTGGAAGAGCGTCTGGCGGTACTGCAACAGAGCAGTACGTCGGTGATCGGAGAGCGTGATGAGTCGTTGGCGAAAATTGCTGAGTTGACGAGCCGGATAGACGCGATGACCGGCTCACTGGAAAGTGAAAAAGCATCGGCCGCTGAGCTACAGACATCACTGACGTTAATGCAGGACAGCGAAGCGACACTGACCGCGGAGCGTGATGAGGCCGTGGCAAAGTCTGCAGCATTGGCAGAAGAGCTTGCCGCACTTAACAGTTCGCTGCAGCAGGGGCAGGCAACGATCAGTCAATTGAACCAGTCAGTGGCTGACTTCGAAAAACTCAACAGCGGTCTGTCGCAAGCGCGCGATGAAGCAACCGGTAAGATTGCTCAATTGCAGACTCAGGCTGCACAGTCTGAGGACAAGATTGCCGAAATCACTGCACGCGCTGAGGCATTGCAAAAACAGCTGGAGGTGTCAGCCGCAGCTGTCGCTGCAACAAAGGAGGCGACAGTCGGCGTGACCAGTGAGATCGCAGAGAAGCTCAAGGCAGCAGGAATTACCACCGCGTTTGTCAAGCCAATTGAAGACAGCAGAGCAGTGGCGATAACCCTTGGCTCCGGTGATCTGTATCGGACTGGCAGTGCAAGACTCAGCGCACAGGGTAATCAGTTGCTGGCGGCGGTGGGGTCTATAGTGGCTGACTATACCGATTGGAATATTGATGTGGTAGGTCATACGGACGCGCAGCTGATTGGTGCAAAACTGCGGCAGTCATACCCGAGCAACTGGGAGCTTTCCAGTGCCCGCGCGTCTGCGACGGTCAGGTATCTTACGCTCAAGGCCGGAATCGACGCTGCCAAGTTGTCTGCACGCGGTCTTGCAGATACACGACCGGTAGACACCAACAATACCCCCGAAGGACGCAAGAAAAACCGCCGGGTGGATATTATTCTGCGGCGCTAGACACGATTCCGTGTCATGACGCTCGAGTATCGGGCTGTCATGTGTAGATTGTGTAAAAACGGCGGTTTGTCCCGCCGTTTTTGTGTGCGTTGCTTGTGTCTTGAGCGCGCTCTGATTACAGTGCCAGAGGCGTCGGTTTGTCTAAGTGATCGAGTTTGTGGTGTATTGGAAAGTCTGCGCTACGTGAAGTTCGCGACGAGCGGTGCTGTCGTTGCAGAGCCCGCAGGCGCGTTGCGATAGTGGCAGTAACTGGTGGCTGGCATTCTATGGACAGTCGCCACGGCAATTTTTCTGTGCATCCCATCGTCATTGCAGTCGCAGGCATTTGCCACGGCAGTGACATTCTGTCTGGTGGTAGAGTACGGGGTCGGTTGGTAGGCCGGTTGCGGGCAACAGTAGTGTTAGTGGGTGCTTTTTTGTCAGGGGTACTTGTTGTGTTGATTTTTATTTCAGGGAATTGCTAATGTGTTTATTCAGGCGGATTTTTTCAATAACCAGGCGCGCTGTCGCACTGTGCTTGTGTGCATTTGTCGGGCCGGTGTCCGGCAGCGCAGATCTGCCAATCGCTGATGCGCATGTGCATTACAGTCATGACTCCGTAGAGCTGACACCACCCGCACGTGTTATAGAAATTATGCGTTCGGCTAACTTAAAGTTTGCATTGGTATCAAGCTCTGATGACAACGGTACACAGTTGCTCAGTAATCTGGCGCCGGATCTGATCGTTCCCGGATTGCGTCCGTACCGACGCCGTGGTGAGCTAAGCTCCTGGTTTACTGATCCGGCAGCGCTTGCATATGTTGAGCGCCTTCTGCAAAAAAATTCTTATGCCACCATTGGTGAATTCCATCTGTATGGCGATGATGTCAATCTGCCTATTCCCCGCCGTATTGTTGAACTTGCCGATAAATATAATCTGGTGTTGCATGCACACTCAGATGCCGCAGCAATCGAGCTACTGCTGGCGCAGAATAAAAATGTAAAAGTGTTGTGGGCGCATTCGGGCTTTGATCAACCGGATGAGATCGCAATGATGCTCGACAAGCATGACCGCTTGTGGGCAGATCTGGCGTTTCGCTCTGAGGTAGGCAGTGGCGGGCAGCTGAGTCAGGACTGGATTGATCTGTTTACGGCGCACCCCGATCGTATGATGCTGGGGACTGACACCTATACACCTGAGCGCATGTATTTTATTCCCGACCACGCCGAGTCCGCGCGCGTCTGGCTTGACAGTCTGCCCGACGAGCTGGCGCAGAATGTGGCTTGGCGCAATGCCTATAATTTGCTTATGCCGGTGTGGGAGAAAAACCGAAGTGCTCAGCAACTGCTCGCGGACTCGCAAGCCTCTGGTCAGAATCTCTGCAGCCAGCCACCGTCAGCAGACCAGATGTTGATCAGTGGTGATCCGCTGTCGGTGCGGCTCAGACCGTTGTCTGAACCTATGGTCAGCGAGCCTATGTCAATTGAGGTGGTGGTTTGTGGCGATGGTGCTCAGTCTGCTACCGTTGAGCTTAGTGCCAGTATGCCTGCTCATGGTCACGGTACCAACTACGCGCCGGAGCATAGCGTGGTGGCGCAGTCGACAGGTCAGTCAATCCACCGGGTTGACGGGGTGATTCTACATATGCCGGGTAACTGGCGCTGGGCGATAGCGCTGGACTCCGCGCACGGCAAAAATCAGCTGACAGCAGACTTCGACCTCCGCTAGCTGTGCAAGGGGGATATCTATGACTCGATTCGTCGGTATTTTACTTTGCCTGTTGTGTGCAGGCGGGGTTAACGCACAGGTAGCTGCGGCTGATACGGACATGGCTGACTTCCCGTTCTCTGGTGAGCAGGCATTGCGGATTATCGCTCAGGGGCCGTGGCCGAAAACAGTACCTGCCGATCCGGGTAATGAGTTGTCAGGTGTTCCTTCAGCGGAGGTGATTGGCCAACTGTTGTTTAACGATACCGGGCTTTCCGGTAACGGTAAACTCTCCTGTGCCAGTTGCCATCACTCCGAGCTAGGCTTTAGTGATGGGCTGTCAGTAGCCAGAGGCGTCGGCCAGCATGTGCGCAACACCCAGGGTCTGCTTAACGTGGGGTTGCAGCGCTGGTTCGGATGGGATGGCGGTGCTGACAGTTTGTGGGCTGCATCGATCAGACCTTTGCTGTCCCCCATAGAAATGAATGGTGAAACCGGAGCAGTCGCACGCTACCTCCGTGCAACTCCCGTGTACGAAAGCTACCTCGTGGGTAGTGATCCGGTAGGCGACGAAGCGCTGCTGGTGCTGGCCACTAAGGCAATCGCGGCGTACATGCGGACACTGGTGTCCGGAACCACGGCGTTCGACCGTTTTCGCGATGCAATAGTGCAGAAGGATATTGCTGCACTCAATGACTACCCTGAAGCAGCATTGCGCGGTGCGGAGCTATTTTTTGGTCAGGGAAATTGCTTTGTGTGCCATTTCGGAGCTAATTTTTCCAACGGCGAGTTTCACGATATCGGCCGGCCGTTCTTCACCGCTGTGGGGCAGGTTGATCCCGGGCGCTACACGGGTATAAAACGAGTCCGCGAAGATCCCTTTAACCTGCTTGGTGTGTACAACACCGCGGGAAGTGACGTCGCCCGCATAACCAGAAGCGTTACACTATCGCAGCCGAATTTCGGTCAGTGGCGAACGCCGTCATTGCGCAACCTGACGCTCACCGCGCCCTATATGCATGATGGCAGCCTGGCGACGCTCAGAGATGTTGTCGACGCCTATGCTGACATTGACCCGGCTAGATTGCATGCGAAGGGCGAATCTCTGTTAAACCCGCTTGCCCTGAGTGATTCGCAAAGAAATGATCTGGTCACCTTTCTGCGAACGCTGTCTGTCGATAAATAGAGCAGGCACGGGACATAATCCTGTTGATCGCCACAGCGCTGTTTTAGGGTAACACGCGTCTGCCAACTGTCTGATAAAACCGTTACTATGGCAGGCTCGTATTTTGTTGTCATAGACCCGGTGCTGAATAATCACCACTGGTCTTCAGAAATCGGAACCCCAGTGACGTGAGATCCCCAAAATATGATGTTGTGATCGTCGGTGCCGGTATCGCAGGTATTGCAGCGGGCCACGCTCTGATCAATGCCGGTGCGGGCAGGGTGGCGCTGATCGAGCGTGATGCGCCGTTGAGCCTGACCAGTGATAAATCCACTGAATGCTACCGCAATTTCTGGCCTGGCCCGGACAGTGCGATGGCAGCATTGATGAATCGAAGCATAGACATGCTGCAGCAGTTGTGTGATCAGTCGGCCAATCGATTTCAGCTGCACCAGCGTGGTTATTTGTTTGCGACCGCGCGCTCACAGGAAATCGAGGAGCTGCAACAACAGGCTCTGGATAATGAACGTTATGGCGGTGGTCCGCTGCGTTATCACGGACCGACCGCCCACAGGACCACGTATCGAGCGTCGCCAACGCAGGGGTACGATGCCACGCTTGATGGTGCCGATCTGATAACGGATAAAAAGCTTATAGAGCATCACTTTCCCTATCTGACTGGCGATACCATCGGTGTATTACATGCCCGCCGATGTGGAGTTTTGAGTGCGCAGCAGCTTGGTATGTACCTGCTTGAGGAAGCACGCGGCAACGGGCTTGATTTAATCACTGCTGATTTTTCAGCACTGCACCAAAGTGGCGGGCGTGTATCTTCTGTCGAGATACGCACAGCTGACGGGGTTGTTGAATTGGAAACTGATGCCGTTGTACTGTCGAGTGGCCCGCACTTGAAGTCAACCGCCGCACTGGCCGGGACGCTGTTGCCAGTGGTGGTCGAGAAGCATGTGAAAATCAGTCTGGCTGATAAGCTCGGTGTTTTGCCTCGTGAAGCGCCATTGATTGTCTGGAATGATCCCACAAACCTAACCTGGTCAGCCGAAGACCTGGAGGTGCTTACAGACTCAGCTGAAACACGTTTTCTGACAGAGACTTTTCCCGCTGGTGTGCATGGTCGTCCGGTCGGAGCAGGCGACCAGGTGTTTCTATACTGGACATACGATTGCGAAGTAACTGATGCGCCTGTGTTCCCGATTGAATCAGATCCCTATTATCCGGAAATATTGTTGCGCGGTATGGCACGCATGGTTCCGGGCCTTGCGGCCTATCTTGACCCCATGCCACGGCCTTACATTGATGGCGGGTACTACACGAAAGTGGCTGATAATCGTCCGTTAATCGGAGCGCTCGATGTGCCCGGTACCTATGTGTGCAGCGCGTTTTCAGGGTATGGCATTATGGCCTCCTGCGCTGGAGGTGAACTACTTGCCGATCATCTGCTGGGGCGTGATTTGCCATCTTATGCCGACGCATTTAATCCCGGTCGCTTAATTGACACAGCCTATCTGAAAAAAATGGCGGGGTTGAGCGTATCGGGGCAAATCTAAATTAGCGACCTGTTGATGGCGCAAAGTTGGTGATACGAGGCTCAGATTGATTGCCTGTACTGGCATTGTGTTTATGGTTCTGGTCTAACAGGTAAGGGGCCCGGTCTGCAATGTCCGAAGATAAACAAACAGAAAGGGACTTATCCGTCCGGTTTTGTCTGGGTTAGAAAATTAAGGACTCCATTCAGTTGTCGGCGGCCGCTGTTATAGCGGGCAGGGCTGTTGGAATCGTGCCTGGTGAGGCGGCGGCTGAATGCGTCCGTGCCCGCTTGCGGTTTTCAGCACAAACGTGTTGGTCGGCGTGTTGATAGCAGGCCGCAGAAGATTACTCGGTGAGTCAATAGTGACTGTGCCGGTGATTGCCACCACAGTAATCGTGTGTGTGAATCATCGGTTGATTGACGCACTTTAGTCGTCACTTGCCGGCTTGGTGGCGTATAATCAGTTATGTCGCGGTAACTGGTGTGGCGTTTTTTCGGTGCCGTACTCCCTTTGAGCAGATTGGTTTCTGCAGCAGGGGCGTTGCTATTATCCACGTTTGCACTGGAGTCCGCATCCAGGCACCAGTATGCCGTCAACCAACAGGAGCCATTATGTCTGCTGAGCCCACACTGCTCGAGATCTTCAACGACTACGTGTGACCCTGGTGTTATCTCAGTACCGTGCGTATTGAAAAGATAAAACAAGAGTTTGACGTCGTTACCCGTTACGTGCATTTTCCGTTGCACCCGGATACACCGGCGCAGGGAAAGTCACTGGAGTTATTGTTTGGAACAAATGCGGCGGGCATTGAGCAAAAGAACGCACAAATGAAAGCCCTTATGGACGCTGAGGGCTTACCCTACGGGGTGCGCACGCACACCTATAACAGCCGGCTTGCTCAAGAGCTTGGCAAATGGGCAGATACCCAGGCCGGTGGCGGTGCTATTCACGAGGCTCTGTTTTCAGCCTATTTTGTGGACACCAGAAATGTCGCAGAAGAGGAT
>CALKXD010000078.1 GCA_938003855.1 uncultured Granulosicoccaceae bacterium
AGTAGGCCCATAGCTGTCTCTTTGCGTTACGACGTTTTAAATTTTTGGGCGTGGCGATCAGAATTCGCTTCAGTTGCAGTTTCGCAACACACACCCAGTGTCAATAGTATCAGATTGAGCGATGTGATAACTCTGGTTCAGGGCCTTGCCTCGAACGACACTAACCGATAACAGCCCCCCCCCAGCGACGCCGTCACTAACTGAGCGGCGCCACTACCAGAATAAGCACGGAACAATTAGTTAGGCCCGCACCAAAGAAACATCCAGGGGGCAAATTTTGACATAGCACACTAACAGCCCCAAACACTCAAGCCACCGCCGCCCGAAATTCCGCAAACACATCACCCGGCAGTGGCTCCCGCAACCGCCAGGTAATCGCAATAGGCCGCTCCCCCTTGTGGCTGACGTAATCCACCAACCCGGCAAACAGATACGCCCGAGTGCGACCGTCACCTGTCGTTTTCGACCGCCTGACAAACAACGCCACTTTGGTGCCGGTCTGACCCTGGTTGATGTAACGCTGGCCGGTGGGGCTGTCGGCTCTGGTCGTCGATTGCGATTCCCAGTGGAACAGGGTGTCGCTAATGGCATAGTCGTGGTAGCTGGTGGTGGGTGAAAAGGTCTTACTCGACTTATCCAGCGTGACGAACAGCAGGTCAGTTTGCGAAGACTTGTGGTAGTACACGCCCTCCTGCGGCCTGATGGGAGCGGCGATGGTTGATGCCCCGAATGCTGCCAGAATCTCATCCCGGGTATAGGTTGCATGCGTTAATAGCGGTATGTTCCGGCCTAATCCGCTTGGTTTACACAGGTGGGTTATCTGCCCGGTGAGGCAGTCTAGCAACTGCAGTACTTCTTCTTTTAGGTGTGTGCAGGTACTGAAAGCCGCTAACCCTTGATCTATGGTGGTGAATTGGGCTTTCTTCGGGTTAAGCAGTGTCATCAACAACATCGTCAGGCGGGCTTGGTCTGCGACTGGCAGGCTGCTGCAGTTAACCTGGCCGGTGGCGCTCAGTATTGATCGATAAAATTCGATCCGCTCTGCATCATCAATATGAAGCATCCTACCTACACCGCGACCGTATACCCCTTCCATTGCGGGGGCAGCTTCAGCGACATAATTTGCCGCACGGCGGGTTGATGTCCAGTAGTGGTTGCTGCTGTATACGTCGGTTATGTCCAGGTTGGCCTCGTGTAAATAGTTGCTCAGCGGCACATCACCCATTATTTGCAATTCGGCAACACGCTTTTTGAAGGTAGCCGGCATCGCATTTTTGATATTGGCCAGTATTATTTGCTGCGCGACTGGATCCAGATTTATCTGGCAGCCTGCGGGCAAAAATGGAAAGCTGGTTTCCACGTCATTTTCGATCTGGCGGCGGCTTCTGCCAAGCATTCTGCTAAAGCGCTGATCGAAGCGGAATTCTTTTCGTTGCTGACCAACAAAGTCAAGCACGGTGAGCACGCTTTTACCATCGTGCTTGCGGAGTCCGCGCCCCAATTGCTGTAAAAATATGGTGGCGCTTTCTGTGGGGCGCAACATTAAAATGGTGTCAACTGCGGGAACATCGACCCCTTCATTGAATAGGTCTACGGTAAACAATATTTGCTGTTTGCCGTCACGTAGCTCATGCAGGTAAGTGGCTCTGTCTGACCGGGTGGTTTGGCTGGTGACGGACCGGGCGTTGATACCAACATGGCGAAATTTTTTTGCCATGAAGTCTGCATGCTCTATTGATACACAGAACCCCAGCGCTCGCATTGACCGGGGCGCGGCGACAACATCACGCAGTGCCGCCACTACTTTTGACAGCCACACATCGTTGGCGGTATATAAGCCAGTCAGCTCGGCGACTGAGTACTGCCCTGCCCGCCAACTGAGACGACTTAAGTCGGTACCATCTGCGATGCCAAAATAATGAAAAGGGGCGAGCAATTGCTGCTCTAGCGCATCCCATAACCGCAGCTCAACGGCGGTACGACCGTCGAACCACTGTGTGATATCCAACCCGTCTGTCCTCTCGGGTGTGGCAGTCAAGCCTATTAGATGTTTAGGCTTTAGCGTGTTGAGAATTTCTGTGTAGGTGTTGGCGGCGGCGTGATGAAATTCGTCGACGATCACTACATCGAAATGATTGGGCGCAAGCTTCTGCAAGCCGTTCACCGCGAGTGTTTGAATCGACGCAAACAAAAAATTCCACTGTGTCGGTGTCTGACCATCGACCCACATTTCTCCAAATGAACCATCGCGCAATACATGGCGGAATGTCGTGATACTTTGGCGGAGAATTTCTTTGCGGTGGGCGATAAACAACAGCCGGCATGAGCTCAGTTGGCTGCGCAAATGCTTGTAGTCAAGCGCTGCCATCACCGTTTTGCCGGTGCCGGTCGCTGCGACCACCAGACTGTGTGGTCTGCCGTTGACTCGCTCTACTTGCAGTTGTTCGAGCATGGCCCGCTGAAACGGGTAGGGAACAATATCAAACGGTGTTAGATCAATGGTATCGCGGCTACCACTTTGGCTTGCTATGGCCTTGTTGAATGTGTCGCCATTGTAGGGCTCAAAGTTTGGATCTTGCCAATAGCTTTCGAAGGTAGATTCAAAGGATCGAACGACGTCCGGGTTTAAGACCTCACTGGCGCGAACATTCCATTCCATACCGGTCACCACCGCAGAATGCGTAAGGTTGGATGAACCAATGTAAACAGTAGACAAGCCGCTTGGCCGATAAAACAACCAGGCTTTGGCGTGTAACCGGGTGGTGGTGGAGTCGTAACTGACTTTTACCTCCACGCCGATGTCTGCCAGTTTCTCAAGCGCTTTGGCTTCCGTTGAGCCTGTGTAGGTGGTGGTAATGACGCGGACTTTTTTGCCAAGCTTAATGTGCTTGCCTAACGGTGCTATCAGGTTGCGAATGCCTGTCCACCGTATAAATGCCAGAACCAGGTCAATACGGTCGGCGGAATCAATCTCGGCGGCGATCTCACTAATAAGCGAGGGCTCACCACGAGCATTCGTCAGTAAGACCGTATCACCGATGGGCGTGTTGGGGCGCTGGATGGGCACCACCTTCCCTGCCGGGTCATAGCCTTCAAGGGCCGCCAGTTCCCGGAGTGGTTGGTCCAGCGTGTCACTTATAAGAAGCGGGCTACCCTCGACTACTTCGTTGATTGTTGCAAGCAGACGCGCCGCCAGGGCATGGGCCACGGCGGGCCTAGTGGCGTCAGGCACACCACCAAGGGCGGAGGCTACCCAGTGTGCGATTACCTCTCCGATACGGCTGGGCAGCTCGGCCTCGTCGAGTGAGTCAACCGTTGCACGCAGTTGGCTTGTATCGATTGAACTCAGCTGATCTGCCAACGCCTGATTGACTATCGCACGGTACAACCCGATAGGCTGATTTGCATCAGACATTCCAGACCTCCAGAGGAACACAATGGAGTCGTGATGGACAGCAAGTGGTCAAGCGCACTACAGACAGATTCGGACTACACATCCGGCCAGACTACTGGCTATGGCATCATTCTGCAATTTGCCAAACGACGGTGGTTAACCGACGGACAAGCGATCAACAAGATTTCATCGCTTACAGCAATTAACCGCCGGGAAAGCCACCATCGGCGGCAAGAATAACTCCGCTATCTAGTGGCCCCGCGAATCGATTTTGCAAATCAAAATACCCATGCCTTGTTCAAATCAACACGCACAAATTCTCACCCGCAAATTAGTGACCGCACATCGACAAAATAAATACCAACCCGGTATAGCAAACAGTTGAAAGAAGCTGTATGCTTCGCCGCTGCGCTGGGTGCTTAGCTCAGCTGGGAGAGCATCGCCCTTACAAGGCGAGGGTCGGGGGTTCGATCCCCTCAGCACCCACCACGCATTTGGAGCGGTAGTTCAGTTGGTTAGAATACCGGCCTGTCACGCCGGGGGTCGCGGGTTCGAGTCCCGTCCGCTCCGCCAATTAAAAGTAGTACCGGGTGACTGACGCTTCAATGTTGTGTCAGTCCGTCGCGGAGCAAGCGCGGCGGCACCTTTAAGCACGACTCTTCTCACTCTTGCCATTGCTCTGCTGATTGACGCCCGCCGTGGTGATCGCGAGCCTACGCGACTTGGTATCTCTGCCCTACTTCTTCGATCAGTATCGTCTATGGCTGCGTTCACATCGCAGGCACTGCGGCGACATTATCGGGCTGACCTGCGTTAGTACCGGCCATTGAATCACTGGTGGGTCCAACTGTGTTAGGTGCTCGACCATTGATGGTCAGGCCGGCGCCCAGAGAACTGGTAGATATAACTCGATGCATCGTCGTACCCGTATGGTAAAGATGCGACAGCCCGTCTGCCGGTTGGATTGGCCTGTCGATCATTAACCAGCAGCCCCCTACGCCAGGTGACGGAAAACGGCTCTGCTCTGTTTTTCCCGGCTCATTTTCTGATCTGTGGCTAACTCATTTTGCCCCTGGGTACAAGCCGAGTCGGGGTAAAAAAATCGATAAAAAACCATAAAAAACACTTGACGAAAACGCTTGGAGCTTGGGACGAATCGAAGTTATGCACATAACGGCAAAAACTTGTCAAAAAAGTATCACTAGACGGCTTTCAAGTGTATCTATTGAGTATCATGCTCATTAACCTATTGTTTTATATGATAT
>CALKXD010000079.1 GCA_938003855.1 uncultured Granulosicoccaceae bacterium
GCCTGTACATCATCTCTTCTGTGTCGGCCGAGTCGGGTAGTCGTTGTATGGCGTCGATGGCTTCCTGTTTAGCGTTTTGCATGATGATCTTTCCGGTTAATGTGCGGCTTGCTGGATAACAGTATCGAGCATCTCGCTGACAAACTTCTGCTTGGTGCGCGGTAACTGTGCGACCTGTTCGAACTGGCGTTGCAACTTGGGAATGGGTCCTCGCTTAGCCGCCGTGTCTTTAAGCCCGACCAACTTATCAACACTGGTACTAAAGAGCCTGGCCAGTGTGGGCAGTATCGAGGCGGGGACTTTACGAATGCCTTTCTAGAAGGAGGCCATGTGCTGTTGAGAAATCCCCAAATATTCAGCGAGCTGCCCTTGGGTCATGTTCTGCGCTTTGCGCAGTGTGGCAATGCGCTGCCCTAGCGCTTCAAAGAACGCGCTGTGGTCTTCAGTCATCTTGAGCCGGTAGTGTTCGATTACAGATGACATGATGCTACCCCCGGTCTTGCGATGATCCTCAAAGTGCAGTTGATAATACCTCAATATGGGGTATTATCAAGCCCTGCCAGCCACTCCCTGTGCTTCACCACGCGTAGTGCTACCCCCCTCTGCCTAGCGGCATCTCCCCCAGTGGGGGAGACGCGGTTACTCGCCGCTTAACTCAGCCATTATGCGTCAGCCTGCGGCTGATGCGTTCGCTGTCGCTCACCGCATAACATGACGTTAACTCGGACAAGCAACCGCGTAGAGGTTGTGCGGCTGCGCCGCGCGTGTTGATAACCCCGCCCGCCCAAGCGCTCTTGCCCCAGCGGCTGCAGCCGCTGCGCGTCTTCCGCTCTCGCTGTGTCAAGCGCACTTCCCGTCCGCCCCTGAAGGGGCTCCCCGAATACAACAGCAGCTAAGGAAAAATACAGCTATCGGCCAGCGCGTGGTTAAAGGAAAAAGTGCGTCTAGGGCTTAACGATCGTAAGATGGCAGCGCGACTGGGTTGCAGGTACTATAAGTTACTGACAGCGTTAGGGTTGTCGGTGATCTTGGCTGTGGTGAGCGTCAGGGTGTATTGATGTTATAAAGGATGCAACGTTAGTGAGTATACAGAGGGAAGTCGTAAGGTCGGGGTGGCAAAGTGCCGGCAGATGAGTCGCGTTATTACCTATCTATACCAGCATTTTTCACCCGGTTTTGGCGGCTGTTGTGACTACTGACGATTAATTCCAGTCTAATCGCCGCGTCAGCAAGTTTGGTGATTACTCAGCTGATATATCCAGCCCGCCAGGTCAATGCCGTCGCATACCTTTGCAGGCTGTCGTTAGCGGTTGGCTAACGACTCGACGCTGAGCCGGGAAAGCCACCATCCCGCTCCAGCGAATACACAACTGGCGTCTGGTGAGTTGTTCTGCACCAGAGTTCGGGCAGTTTGTGCTGAACCATCACGGTAGGCTATCGTTAATCGCTCTGCGGTCGCCTTATCACGTGCGCCAACGCAGGGAATGAAGCTTACGGGTGAAATAAACCGCGCATTGAAAAACGGCGCGCTTGCCTTGCGTAGCAACAGCATACCGCCATTCCATTGATGATCGGTCATTGGCAGCAGCATCCGGCCGCCAGGGGTCAGTGCATCCAGCCAACCAGGCAACGGGCCGGTGACGCCGGCGTTGATGTAAATTACGTCTGCTGCGGGCAGGGCTGCATCAACGGTTGCATCACCTTGTACGGAAACGTTGGTCCAGCGGGCGAGGTGTGTCGCTGCAGCGGTGGCAAGGTCCGGGTCGATTTCGAATGCTGTTACAGATCCGTTCGCACCGGTAACTTCGGCAAGAATAGCACTGTAGTAGCCGGTGCCCGCGCCGATCTGCGCTATTGTTTCGGCGGGTTTTATTTTGAGTGCGTCAATGTTGCGGGCGTGCAGTGAAGGCATGCCGTTGTTAATGCCCGTATCCATTTTCAAGGCGACAAGTACGTCCTGATACAGCAGTTCCGGGTCGTCAGTGGGCGTTTTAATATAGCCGCCAGCGGTGCGTATGTGCCAGGGCCCTTTACTCATAAATATTTCGCGCGGTACTGTGGCGAAGGCGTGCTCGAGGGTTTGTGTGTCAAGGCCACTAGTGATCAATCTGGCATAGAGTTGGCGATGCGCGTTTAGTTTGCTTGTCATGCGGAACACCTCACGGGGCGTGGATTTCGCTGTTGTCCCCATTTTTTTACGACGCAGTTGACTGCAAATCAACTATTACAGAGGACATCAATCGCGTGAAAACTGTGTTAGTCGATGGCGCCTGGAACCGGTCGTCTATAATGCCGGCTGAATTCCGGGTTCAGTTATATTCTGCTGCTGCACATAGCGCGGGTATTAGCTCGATGGCGATTGCCGGCGCTGTTACTTCTTTAGAGAAATGACATGCCCGATCTGCCATGGTCGATCAAGAGTCGCATGTGCGGCTTTGACGGCGGCCAGTCGGTCAATGATATTCTGGGGCATATTAGTGGTCTTGCGTCTGGTCATATCAATATAAGCGCCAAGTGACTCATGACTTGCGGCGAGATACCCTTCGCTTACGTGATACATCTCCTGGTAAAAATGCCATCGCTTTTGATCGTGATCGAGCAGCCTGGCTTCAAATCGCAATTCATCGCCTTCTTTGACTTCAGCAAGAAAATTCAAGTGCGATTCAAGAGCAAACGTTGAGCATGCAGTTTGCTCGCGATGCTCCGGTGTGAAGCCCAGCCAATGAAAAAAGGATTCTACACCTAAATCAAAGGCTACGTGATAGTAGCCAACATTCAGATGGCCGTTGTAGTCGATCCACTCCGGTTTTACGGTGGTTCGAAATTGACTAAAGGGTGCTTGAATGTCCATCTATGGTATCGGCCGGTTGTATCGTTACGTACTTGCTAGAAATGGTTAACCAGGTAGTCGCGGATGGCGCGGGCAGCAGATAGGCCGTGCATTGACGCGGTCTCGGTCAGGGGGGCTGAATGTGAAGCAAATGTTACCATGACAAAGTCGTTCTGCGAGTCCACAAAAATGTTCTGTCCGTGTATACCGATAGCAATCAGCCAGTTGGCTTCGTCGAACGGATTGCTGTGGCAGGCATACCATTTGTCGGTGTAGCTGGTGGGCAGTTGCGCAAACATATCTGCGAATGACCCTGCCTGCCAGGCGTCTTTGTCGCCACCGGTAAAATGCCTGTCCAGCCAGTCGGACGGCAGAATCTGGTGATCGTCGCGTTTGCCGTTATTGCAGACCAGGCGGCCAACCCGTGCCAGATCACGCAAAGTGGTACATACGCCACCGGCGGCTCGTGGGGCACCAAGCCGGTCGACGGTGATATAGGCATTGGCTTCTGCCCCCAGTGGCTGCCAGAGGTGCTCGCTTAGAACGTCTGCGTAGCGGCAGTTGGTCGCACGCTCAATGACCCAGGCCAGCAGATCTGTGTTGGGTGACACATAGAAAAAACGGCCGCCGTGTTCGCCGTTGTTGTTTTTCAACGTCTGGAAAAACGAGCGCAGATCTGTGGGGGTTTCTCCCGCGTCAAGTGGATTCCAGTTTGTGGATTTACGGTACTCGATAATCGCGCCACTGGTCGCGAGGTAGTCTTCATCAAAATCTATGGCGGCACGCATATCAAGCAGATGTTGCACGGTGGCACCGGCATAAGCGCTGTCGGCAAGTTCGGGAATGTAGTCGGTGACAAGGGATTCGGTATTCAATATGTCTTTGTGTTGCAAAATAATCGCAACCATACCGAGCAGTGACTTCGATACAGACATCAGTATATGCGGTGTATTTCGAGCCATGCCATGCTGATAATCTTCGTACACTATTTTATCGCGATGCAATACGATCATCGCGTCCATATGTGCATAGGCCTGGAAACCTGCCAGTGACATGACACCCTGGTTGTCGCAGTCGATATTGAGCCCGCCAAGGCTCACCGGCGACTCTTCTATATTCCAGACGTTGTCGGTATTGTTGTATATGTCTGCTGACGGCACGACCTCACGAACGTGATGGAAGGCCCATTGGCTGTAGGGTGAGGTCCGCCAATTGGCCAGCGTTACCTGCTGTGTTACGTCGGGTGGAAATCCCTGCATCGGAGAGTCGGTTTGAGAATCAGTCATGCGCTAGTCTGCCTTGTTCATACGGGTTCGGACCGGTTTGCTGTTTCTGATGGAATTTTTAGCGGTTGTTGAAGACCAGATTGCTGTCGTTGTCGTGTGGGGCGCAGGCCACGGCAGCGATGGTCTGCTGTGTGGCCGTGAGTTCATTCGGTTATGGCGGTTAAGTTGTTTCGGCGGGAGTAAGTGCCGAGAAACGCATAAAGCGTTGTAAGTGGTAGTCGGTATCGCCGAGCAGGTGATCGATCATAATCAGTCGCTTGGCGTAGTGAGACAAATTGTATTCCCAGGTCATTGCGATGCCTCCGTGCATTTGAATAGACTCTTCTGCGAGCAACCTTGCGGAGCGACCGATCAGGTTTTTAGCCGCGGCGATGTGTTTTTCTCTGTGTGCACGGTCGGCGTCGAGATGACCTGCCGCATTGATAACAGCGGAGCGCGCTTGTTCTATTTCGATGAGTGCATCGACTGTTCTATGTTGCAGTACCTGAAACTTGCCGATAGCGACGCCAAACTGTTTGCGTGTTTGCAGGTACTCAACAGTCATCTCCTTGCAGACCTGCATCGCACCCAGTGCCTCGGCGCACAGTGCCAGGACACCGCGTGCCACCGTTTTTTCCAGCGTGGCATAGCCTTCGCCGGCATGGCCGAGCAGTGCTGTCGGGGTGACGTTGTTCAGCGTGACGTTGCAGCCACGGTAGCCGTCGACGGTCGGATAGTTCTGGCGGCTGAGTCCGCTGCAGTTTGCGGTGTCGATTAAATACAATGACACGCCTGTTTCACTGTCTGGCGATTCAGAGCTGCGCGCGCTGACAATAAGATAGTCTGCGGAGTCGCCGTTGATCACGTGGGACTTGCGTCCGTTAAGTATCCAGTCACCGTTGCTGCAGGACGCCACACAGTTGACCCGGTTCAGTGCGTATCGTTCGTCGGGCTCATAGCAGGCAAGGGCGGCGGTTTTGGTGCCATCTGAGAGGGCGGTGATGAGGTCCTGATGGGTGTCGGGAGATATATCGTTGAGCAGGTTGGCTGACATCACCGCGCTGGCCAGAAATGGCTCCAGCGTCAGGCCGCGACCGAGTTCCTCGAACACCAGCGCAATATCAAAACCTGAGCCGCCGAAGCCACCGCAGGATTCCGGCAGTAAAGCGCCGCCAATGCCCAGATCGGTGAGCTCGCGGTAGGTGGTTTTACTGTAACCGGGATCGATGTCGCAGTGAGCCATGCGATGAGTCATCGGGTATTGCTCACGGATGTAGCGGGATAACGAGTCGGCCAGCATGCGCCGGTCGTCCGGGAGAGTGAAGTCCATACGAGGTAAACTGCAGCGATAGTCACTTACGTTGTAACGCGGATAGCGCTCGGTTGTAAAGAGATGGACGGAGTGATTGTTGCGGTTTTGCCTTCGGTGCGTGTCCGCGCACCCGCCGATAGCGCTGGTGCCGGTGACCGTTACGGCATATGGAAAACCGTCTTCAGCGGAATGGCCACCGGCTCATTGTCGGGGTTGGATTGCATGATGTCGGACATGTGCTCCCACCAGCGCCGCATTAGCGGCTGCAACGGCAGCTGATCCATTGAATGGTTTTGTGTACGCCACAAAACGCCGAACAGAATATTGGTGTCGGCGTCAAGATGGATAGAATAATCCCTGATACCGGCGTCTTTTAATAACACCAGCAGTTCCGGCCAGATCTCGTCGTGGCGTTTCCGGTATTCGGCTTCCGCTCCCGGATTGAGCAGCATTTTGAACGCGTATTTTTCCATGAGGGTTCTCGGGCGGGTGGGCGGGTTAATCAGGAGTCTTGTGTTGGTTCCTGATTCCAGATGCCGTAGCCACTTTTCATTTTGTCCCGGACTTCGTAGACGTGCTCGTCGGCGAGAATGACGGCGTCGCGACCGGATTGCAGAGTCAGGTAGTACTGGTGGGCCAGCGTTTCCAGTTCCCGCGCACGCCACATGGCTTGCTTCAGGTCAGCGCCGCAGGCAATCATGCCGTGTGTGCCCATTAGGCAGCCGGTGCGGTCTTGCAGTGCGGCGACGACGTTTTCAGATAATTCTGCAGAGCCGAAGATGGCGTAGTCTGCACAGCGAATGGAGGGGCCGCCAAATGCCGCCACCATATAGTGACAGGCGGGGATATCCAGCCGCAGCATTGACAGGGTGGTTGCGTATATAGAATGCGTATGGACCATAGCGCTGATGTCCGGTCGCACCTTGTAGGTGTCGAGGTGAAATCGCCACTCGGTGGATGGCTTGCGCCGACCGTCGTAGGCACCGTACTCGCCGTCTATCTGCATACTGACGATATCTTCGGGCTCGGTTTCGTCATAGGGAAGACTGGTTGGCGTGACCAACATCTCGTTGTTGCAGCGAACACTGATGTTGCCCGAGGTGCCTTGATTAAGCCCGGTGTTGTTCATATCGAGGCAGGCGGCAATGATATCGCGGCGAATCTGTGGGTGGCTTGGTGTCGGCATTGGGTTTCTCACGGGGTAGATGCCGGCTTGATCCGAAGGCGAGTTGCGGTGGTCCTGCCGGTCATAAAGTTAGCGATGGCGATGCATTCGCGATGGTCTGTTGGCGCGTGTCGACGGTGAGTTTACCATTTACCGTTGCACTCATCTAAAAGTGCGGCTAGCAGAGGTTCTGCAAGCTGCGCTACCGCACTGTAGCGGGCAGTGCGGAAATTACATCTGGTCGGGAAAAACCACCAGTGAGGTTTTGTTCCGGTAGCTGCATCTGCAACGCTTGCGATCAAACCCTAAGCTGGTTGTTTGTAGTTGCATACCGCCCGCTGACAGAGGCTTCGGTGTCGTGCTGATCATTGGTTTTTCTCTGCGCTGGTGATGCTCAAGCAGCGGTCGGTGGTTGAGATGACGGCGCGCAAAGCGCTATCTGCTGATGCCAGTAGTGTCGATAACGGTTTAGTTGTGCTGCCAGGGCAGGTTCGAAGGGGGTGATCCGCTGGAGTGCCGGTGCGCTGATAGTGTCTGCCGCGAGCATGGCAGCGCCAAGAGTGGTGCCGGTGCTGTCCGCGCTGGCGAGAACCGCCTGATTGTTATCGCTGCGAAACACCGCCAGACACTGCAGCAGTAAGTGGTTTTTCGCAAACGCGCCTTCAACGATTATGTCTCCGGTTGAACCACACAGGGTAAGTGATTCATCGGACGTCAGAGCGCAGTACACGCAGGCCAGTGCATAGCGCTCTGGTGGGCTTAAGTCTCTGCCCGATTGTATTGACCCTTGATGACCCGGGTAGGGCCCGCCGCTATCGGCGAATGCGGGCAGTGCAATGATATTGTCATCGATGATGCGTTGAAGATCATTAACGTCTGCCGATTGCGCGCTAGTACCGGCGATAGCGCCAAACTCCCGACCACCCATAAAGCGGGCGCAGGCAATTGGTTCAGAATAAATATTGACGTTTGCGGTGCAATCACGCTGCTCAAGCAGGGTGTCGAGCGGTGCACCCAGTGCAAAGATAATTACCCAGGTTCCGGTGGACATGACAGTGAATGGTGTTGCGCGTGATTTAAGCCACGGGATCAGCGAGGCGTTGCTGTCGTGTATGCCAACCAGCACCTTGCAGTGACGGGATAAGCCGGTGCGCTGTTGAATCGGTTCGGTAAGCGGTCCGAGCGTGTCGCCGGCCAGTTTCATTGGTGGCAAAAGCTGCGCAAAATTCTGTTGCACGGCAAAGTTGGAATAGCATTTTTCGAGCGGATTCCAGAGATCGGAGTGGGAACCTATCGTCGAGACTTCTGCGGCGGCCCGGCCGGTAAGCTTCCAGCTCCAGAATTGCGTGTACGGCAATAATTGTTTAGCTTTCCGGTAGTCCTGCGGGCAGTGCTTTCTCTGCCAGTAGAGTTGTCGCCCGATGTTCAATCCGTGTGGCAGGCGCGGGCTGTAAGTCTTGTTGAATGGATCGCACAGTGTGTTGTATTCGTCAGTCAGCGAGTCTGGTCCGGTGAACTCATAATCCATTACCGGCAGAGCCAGATCCTTGTCGGTGATCAGCGCGGCTGTCGCGCCGTGCGCAGTAACGACGATGGTGGAAATGTCTGTGGCCTTGGCAGCGTCGGTCAGTTGGTCGAGCAACCACTCCCACAGCGAAGAGGTATCAATGTGCAGATAGGGTGGCTGATCTACAGAGCGCGTGCTGGTGGAGTCGCTTTTGAGCAAATCACCACTGTCTGAGTCAACCACGCACAGTTTGGTGTTTGTCTTTCCGATGTCTATTACGGCTATCGAGCTCATAAAGCGGCGGGTCCAATGGAAGTGGCAGTTTTCCTCCGGCAGCCGGCGGCCTGCCAGTGCTCTGTGATTTTTATTAAACGCGAACTTTGCCGCTGTCGCAAGCGCAGTTAGCCCTGTCTGCCGGTGGTTTGTTTTAGCCCGCCGATGGTGCATCAGCGATTGAACTGTACATCGGAAACTGCAGGGCCTGCCTTGCGATACACCCGCATCGTCTCAATTTGATAGTGGTCGGCGTTTGCGACTATAATGGGCGATTGGGTGGCGTAGAATGCTCAGGCGCGGCAGCCTTACTTCCAAATTGCCATACAGTACCTATACTCTCTCCTCTTTCTGCATCGCGTTTGTTGCAAACGCTGATGAATTTGAACAACGTTAAACGACAAGTGGCCTCGCGTAAGGGTCACCACTGACAGGATTTACGATGCCTACAATTACCCTTCCCGACGGCAGTCAGCGCGAATTTGCAAACGCGGTGTCTGTGGCTGATGTTGCCGCTGATATCGGTCCTGGTCTGGCCAAAGCGACATTGGCTGGCACGGTCGATGGCGTTCTGGTCGATGCCGCAACCCTGATCGAGTCAGATGCGGCTCTCTCTATTATCACCTCACGTGATGAAGATGGCTTGCACCTGATTCGCCACTCGACAGCGCACCTGATGGCGCAGGCTGTCAAGCAGCTGTATCCCGACGCACAGGTGACTATCGGGCCGGTCATTGAAGATGGGTTCTACTATGACTTCGCCTATGAGAAGGCGTTTGGCCCCGAAGATCTCGAGGCTATCGAGAAGCGGATGTCAGAACTTGCAAAGCAATCCATCGATATTGTGCGCAGCGAACTGCCACGCGATGAAGCTGTCGCTTTTTTCGACAAACTGTCAGAAAACTACAAAGCCGAGATTATCCGCGATATTCCTCAAGACGAAGTGCTCTCTCTGTATGAGCAAGGTGATTTCACAGACCTTTGTCGCGGGCCGCATGTCCCTCATACCGGTCATCTCGGCCATTTCAAACTGATGAAACTGGCCGGTGCGTACTGGCGTGGTGACAACAACAACGCCATGCTGCAGCGAATCTACGGCACTGCCTGGGCATCCAAAAAAGATCTGAAGGGCCATCTACATCGCCTTGAAGAAGCCGCCAAACGAGACCATCGCAAGATTGGCAAAGAGCTGGATCTCTTCCATCTGCAGGAAGAAGCGCCGGGCATGGTGTTCTGGCATCCGGATGGCTGGACGATTTATCAGGCCGTTGAGCAATACATGCGCAGCCGTCAGATAGAGCAGGGCTACCGCGAAATCCGCACACCGCAGGTCGTCGATATGTCGCTGTGGGAGCGCTCCGGCCACGCGGATAAATTCGGTGACGATATGTTCACCGTGAAAACCGAAGACCGTGAGTTTGCCGTCAAGCCGATGAACTGTCCCTGTCATGTGCAGGTATTCAATCAGGGGTTGCGCAGTTACCGCGAATTGCCGTTGCGGCTGGCAGAGTTTGGCTCCTGCCATCGAAATGAATTGTCAGGCGCTCTGCATGGCATCATGCGGGTACGTGCGTTTGTGCAGGACGATGGCCACATCTTCTGTACCGAAGCGCAGATTCAGGATGAATGCGCGACCTTCATTGATTTTCTGCACTCGGTGTATAAAGACTTTGGCTTCACCGAGGTGATATACCGTTTGTCCACACGTCCGGCGAATCGCGTTGGCAGTGAAGAGAGTTGGGACAAAGCAGAGAAAGCGCTGGCCGACGCACTTGATGCCAAGCAGATTGAGTGGAAGGAACTGCCGGGAGAGGGGGCGTTTTACGGTCCGAAAATTGAGTTTTCCCTGAAAGATTGCATCGGTCGGGTGTGGCAGTGCGGTACCATGCAGGTAGATTTTTCAATGCCCGGTCGGCTGGATGCGACGTATGTCGACGCTGGTGGCGAAAGACAGACACCTGTTATGCTACATCGGGCTATACTAGGGTCCTTCGAGCGATTTATCGGGATTCTGGTCGAGAACTACGAAGGCAAAATGCCGCTGTGGCTGGCGCCAAGACAGATAAACATTCTTAACATTACCGATAAACAGCAGGATTTTTGCAAGAAACTTGAAAAATCCCTGACGGATCAAGGCTTCAGAGCACATTGTGACTTGAGAAATGAGAAGATTGGCCTTAAGATTCGGGAAGCAACGTTAGGGCGGGTACCGTATATGCTCGTGATTGGCGATAAAGAAATAGATTCCGGCAAGCTGGCGGTTCGAACGCGTGATGCGAAAGAGCTGGGTCCAATGGACATTGACACACTGATTGCCGGGTTAACACGTGAAGTTGCGACACACGGTCGCAACCCTTTGGAGGACTAATCCATAGCTGCACCAAAAGCGAATAGGCGGAACCATGAAATTGAGGCTCCGCAAGTCAGACTGATCCGGCAGGACGGTGAACAAGTCGGTGTCGTCCCGGTGGACGATGCCATCAAAACGGCTGAAGAAGCCGGGTTGGATCTGGTCGAAATTTCACCTAACGTAGACCCGCCCGTCTGCAAAATAATGGACTATGGGCGTTTTAAATTCGAGCTGAATAAAAAGCAGCACAGCGCGAAGAAAAAACAGAAGCAGGTCCAACTTAAGGAAATAAAGTTTCGACCGGGTACCGAAGATGCGGACTATCAGGTTAAACTACGCAATTTGGTCAAGTTCCTGGAAGCAGGCGACAAAACCAAAGTCACGCTGAGGTTCAGAGGGCGGGAGATGGCGCATCGCGATCTTGGCCTGAAACTCCTCCAGCGTGTGGAAAAAGACCTTGAGGAATTGGCGACTGTGGAACAGTTT
>CALKXD010000080.1 GCA_938003855.1 uncultured Granulosicoccaceae bacterium
GGCATGTCGCTTAAGCCGAAACGCTAAAGCCGAAACGCTCTAGCCGAAACGCTCAACGCGAACCGCTAAAGAAAAAAGAAAAAAGATAAAAGAAAAAAACTACAAAGAAGAAAAATACACCGCCAAAGCCCCTATATCCCCATCCCCCAAATTCCCCGCCATTAAATTCATTACCTGATTAGTCCGAACCCCCTCCTTATAATCAAGTAGCGCCCGAACAAACTGCGCTGCCGACAACCCGACAATAGGCGGCACACCCGGCGTAGACCCCTGCGCCTTGTGACACGTCAGACACTCACCGGCCAGATACTCACCATAGTCCGGGTCGGCGTCCTGCGATAATATTCGCTGTACTGCTTCATCGTCCTGCATGGCGGCGCTGTCATCGGACGCGACGGCGGTTTCATTAAGCAACCACTCGACCAGCACGGCACGTTTTGCCGCATCCTTAATACCGGCAAAGCCCATTTGCGTACCGGGCACATAGGCACCGGGGCCAGCTAGAAACTGGTCGAGTGTCTGCGCATTCCAGGTCAACCCCTGCTGCGAACGCTGTTGCAGTGCATCTGAGTATCGGTAGTCGGCAAGACCGGCGGCCGGTCGATTGGCGATACCGGACAAATGCGGCCCGATACGCGCCGGACCACCCGCTTCAAGCACATGGCATGAAGCGCACTGGCGGAACAAACCCGGCCCGTCCTGCGCGAAGGCAGACGTAGTCAGAGTCACTAAAACTGCCACCAGAAATACCGCTGTAGATTTTCGCATACGCTGTTACTAATCAGTCGATTGTCGCCGAACTGCCTTCATCTGTGTCTTTATCGGGTGTTACATCAAGTATTCTGGCGCGCTGGGTGACGACTGCCGGTTCGTCAAAGCAGTCTGTCATACAAGGGTCCGATGCAACGGTTGTCTTTACCTCGGCCAAACGGGTGTCGGTAATAAAGTTACCTTCATTGGGCAGCCGTATCGAGGTAAAGTTTTCCGAGGTTAACACGAAATCTTCGTCAACCTGATCATTGAGGTATAACAGATAGGCGGTGACCGCGTAGACATCGTCGTCACTCAGTGACCTGGCGTTGCCAAACGGCATTGCGCGGCGTACGTAGTCAAACACCGTGGACAAATAAGGCCAGTACGAACCGATGGTTTTTTCCGGCCGATCATCCGTCAATGTGTCGTGCCCACCGGCCAGCACCGGCCAGCGGCCCATACCTTCGCCGAAAATCCCGTGACAGGCCGCACAGCCGGACTCGTACACATCAGTACCATCGATCACACTACCGCTGCCTTCAGGCAGGCCTTGTCCGTCGGGCCGTATGTCGATGTCCCAGGCCGCTATTTCCTCCGGCAGCGCAACCCGCCCCAGATGCAATACACCATGAGCCGGAATCTCCGCTTCGGCGGCAAGCGGACGTGGTTGCTTTCGTTTGCGATTCGCTTTGACTTTTTCGGTTTCGGGCAACTCACCATCGGGGCCGACCAGTTTCAGGTACGCGATGATCTCCTGACGATCCTCGCGATTCTTGACACCGGGATAGGCCATGCGGGTTTCGGGAATATAGTTCAGCGGGGCGGTGAGGAATTCATCTAGAGAGGCATCGGTCCAGCGCATGCCCTGTTTTACCGCACGATTGAATGCCGCCGAATAGCTGTATTTTTCAGCACCACCGGGGCCCCGTTCAAAAACCCCGTTTAACTGTGGCCCGAATCCGTTTGGTGCGTCCGGACCAATAGAGTGGCATCCCTGACACTGCCGGTAAAGCTTCTCGCCCTTGGCAACATCAGCCACCGCCGGCGCGCCTGCCGCCGCGCACGCCACCACAAGCAATAACCGAAGACTAAGAGATCTCAACATTTTCGACACTCCCGTCGTTGCCAACCAGCCAGGTTTGAATACTGTTGTTGTGATAGATCGAGTTGACGCCACGCGCTTTGCGCAACTGCTGCTTGGTCGGTTGCACCTGGCCGAATTCATCAATTGCCCGACTCTGCAGCATCATCGGCTGGCCATCCCAGTTGAAATCATAGTAAAAGCGATGCACCGACTTTGACAACGACGGGCCATCGAGCCGCGCGTGCTGCCAGTTTCGACCACCATCGACTGACACGTCGACCCGCTTCACTTTGCCATGGCCTGACCAGGCCAGTCCGGTTGCAACCATCTGCCCGCGGCCATGACGAATAGGCGCTTGCGGACTGGGATTTGTGATGACCGATTTCACGTCCATGGTCCAGGTAAAACGCCTGGCCGTTCCGTCCTCGAGTAAGTCTGTATATTTAGATGTTTCTTCGCGTTGATGCCATGGTTGATCGCCAACCTCTATACGCCGTAACCACTTGACCCACATATTGCCCTCCCAGCCGGGAACCACAAGTCTCAGCGGGTAGCCCTGCTCCGGGCGTAGTGCCTCACCATTCATTTTAAAAGCGACCAGGCAATCCTCCAGCCCTTTCTGCAGCGGGATAGACCGGGTCATATGCGACGGATCGGCACCTTCCGGTAATAGCCATTTCCCCTTGATACGGACCCCTGCTTCTTCAAGCAGGTACTTCAACGGCACGCCGGTGTACATCACGTTGTGCACCATGCCGTGGGTGTACTGGCAGCCATTGAGCTGCGCACCGCGCCACTCCATACCCGTGTTGGCGGCACACTCCAGAAAGTACACATGATTCTCCCGCGGGAAACGCTGCAGATCCTCCATAGTGAATACCAACGGGGTGTCGACAAGACCGTTGATCATCAGCCGTTGATTAGCGGGATCTATTTCGGCAATACCCCCATGATGCCGCTCGAAGCACAGACCATTCGGTGTAATGATTCCGTCCAGTTCGTGCAACGGGGTAAAGTTCACTGACGACTTAGGGTCAGCAGTCAGCCACGACACATCACGCCGCATGACCTGTTTTTCGAACGGAGATGGCGCACCATACGGTCGGGCGTCGACACCGTCACCGAGATACCGGTTCCAGTCCTGCACGTCGGTGATAATCGGATCAGCCGTCTGTGCCAGTGCTTTGCCACTTGTCGCGGCCACCCCGGCACCAATCGCACTGGCCATCAACTTGCGACGCCCGGCGTCCTGCGGAGCATTGCGAGGGTGTTTTTTACCTGAATTGTTTTTCACGTTACCTTCCTGATCTTTCAATTCATACATTTGAATATTTACATATATTGAGCGTGCAGCAGCAACTACACACCAATAACTTTGACCGCATCATTTCTAGGCACATTAACAGTGTCTTGCTTGCTGATATAGGTTTCCATCAAGTCGTAGATCGCGGGTCCCTCAACGCCTTCATTCACCGATGCCCAGCCGGCAACGGTATAAGAGCGCGCCGGGTCAATCGCTTCACCGGTTTTCAGCAGAGTCATATTGCTGATACGCCCCCCCATAGATTCCTTCGGTGCGCAGGTATAACCCATGCCGCCCACACGGACCATATCGCCGCCCTGCTGAAAGAACGGATCTTTGTTAAACAGGTTGTCGCAAACGTCTTCGAGAATCTCTTTTATTTGTGCACCGGTAAACTCCAGCCGGTACACCGACGGGTAGGTCATCGCAGTCTCGGTATAGAGATCATCGATAGTGATGTCCTGCCCCGGTAACAATGTGGTGCCCCAGCGAAACCCCGGACTGAACGCTAACTCTGCGTCGCGTTCTTCCATCATTCCCTCACAGATGAGGTCATCCCAGGTGCCGTTAAAGTTACCCCGGCGGTACAGCAATCCTTCGGTTTTACCAATAACACGAGTGATTTCTTTTTCATAAGGCGCACGTACTTCGTCTATCTTTGCCGCCATCTCGGGATCGGGGGTGATCACATCGGAGAACACAGGTATCAGGGTTGAGCTGTGATCAACGACTTTGCCGCCCTTCACCTGCAGGTCAATTCGCCCAAGGTACTTACCGTGTGACCCGGAAGACATAACAAGCGTATTGCCTATTTTCAAAGCATGTGGCACGGCATCATGGGTATGACCGGTGAGAATCACGTCTAAGCCACTGATGGTGCCGGCCAGCTTCTGATCAACATCAAAGCCGTTGTGCGATAGCAACACAACCACTTCAGCGCCCTCATCGCGGGCCTTGTTTACATTCTCCTGCAACACGCCGGTGCGCAGCCCGAACGACCACTGAGGAAACATATAGCGCGGGTTTGATATCGGTGTATAGGGCATGGCCTGCCCGATAACAGCCACTTTGACACCGCCCTTTTCATACATTGCGGTACTCTCGAAGACGGGCTCCTCCCAGTCGAGGTCAACAATATTGCTGGCTAAAAAGGGGTAATCCAGACTGTCTATAATTTCCAGTACGCGGTCAGCGCCGAGAGTGAATTCCCAGTGCCCGACCATGGCATCCGGTTTTAAAAGGTTGATGCAGTCGACCATATCCTGCGCGTTGGTCTTCAGGCAGGTATAGGAGCCTTGCCAGGTATCACCCCCGTCCAGCATCAGTACTTTGTCTTCACCGCGATCGGCACGGATGGATTTAACCAGCGTGGCAATGCGATCCAGTCCACCGAGCCGGCCATAGGTTTTCGCCATGTTGACATAGTCGACCATCGTGTGTGCATAGGCCAGTGCAGATCCCCGCTGCAGATCAAAGTGACGAAGAAACTCGTCACCCACCAGATGTGGCGGAATACCTTCGAATGCGCCGACGCCGTAGTTCTCCGACGGCGGGCGAAAATACAGCGGCTTCAACTGGGCATGGATGTCGGTAAGGTGCAGCAGTGTGACCTGCCCTTTGGCATCAAACTGCAGCAGATCCTCCTGCCGCAACTGCTGTTGCGCAGCCACCCGCGTCAGCCCACCTGAGAAACCGGTAAGCGCAGCCGTGACTGCCGAAAATTGTAAAAAATCTCTACGCGTGAACATTGGTTTTCCGGTTCATCATTGGCAACACCTCTCCGGTGACTCCGGCCAAACAACTTATGATCTGGCACATCCACCCGTCTGCACAACGGGCGCTATGGAGTCGATACGGCTGTCAGCCTGTTCGCCGAATGGCAAGGTGGCTATTGAACAATAGCCACGCCCTGTTTATCAGTACAGTAAGCGATCAGACAGTACTTGTGTCACTTACGACTGCAACTTATCTATAGCTATATAGGCACTGAGTCATGACGCCTTTGCTCAGCACAAAAGGACTTATAGATTTTCTACTGACGGACACCCGGTGTCTCTACCGACAGACCGGTACCACGCCAGGTGACATAGAGTTCCAGTGCCATCAGATCATCAGAGAATGCCGCAGGATATTCGGCACGTGTGTCACGGATACAGCCCCTGAAGCGATTGTGAACCGATATCAGGTTGCCCTGCTTGAGGCGGTAGGTTGGAAATCCGTTTACATTACCCTGACTGAGGTGATCAGCACGGATATAGTTACCGTTATTTTTCTCGTGGCAGGAGGCACACGACAGGTTAAGTTGTCCGGTACGCTTGTAGTAAAGCTCTTTGCCTTTTTCGAACCAGGCCGGCATATCACCTTCTTCAAGGTTCAGCGCTACCGGCTGCCCCAGAGACTGATGCTTGATGTAAGCAGTCAGTGGCTTCTGGCCGCCTTTATCAAATTTGTAGGCTTCAGCCCCCATGTTATTGACCCGGCACTGATTAATCTGCAGCTCAACGTTTATCGGCCGACCGCTTGCGGCATGCCATTTCGGGTAGTTGGCACCAACCCCCTTCATTGACTCTGCCGCGTCACCGTGACAGGACCCGCAGGACTTGCCCTCGGTGCCATCGACGGTGTACCAGATACTCTCGCCCTGCTCCACACCCAGCAAGCCCGGGTTCTGAAAGGTATCTGCCTCAAGAGCGCGTGTTTCAGGCGTCCGGTAGTGCCAGCCGGAGATGACTTCGTTGAGTGGATGGCCGGCCGGTGGCGCGACACGTGTTGTCATTTCTATTTCATCATCGATCACAAGCTTGTCATCGACCGGACCCGCGATGGCCACTGCCGACAACCCTATGAACAACGCACCTGTCAGACCACATGACGCCTGCAACATTTTTTTCACGAATTCGCTCCAGATCAGCCTTTGCGCCAAACAACATCAACCGTTGCAGGCACTGGGCAGTTTTGTGTTATCAGATGTAGTGCGTCAGGCGACCCTGACGCTATCTACCGGGCATACTGCCTCAGGATACCTCTATAGTTTTCTCTGTCTCGGTCACCGTGCCATCATCGTCAACCCAGGTAAATTTAAAGGTACCGGACTCTTCAACGCGGGCACTGAATTCAAGATACGGATTAGCCGACACCGCAGGATCAAGATCGCAACTGAAAACTACGTTGCCGTTAAATTCGCAGGTAAACTTATTGATGATTTTGCGCGGAATTACTTTTCCGGCTTTATCTTTACGCTGACCGGATTCCATCTTATGGCTGATCAGTGTTTTTATTGTGATTATGTCACCCGCTGATGCGGTCTTTGGTACCTTGACTCTAGGTTTTGCTGCCATCTTTATTCTCCGTCCTTATCCGCCGCAACCGCCGATTGTCACTTTCACGTTGCGCGTGTCAGTGAAAACCGAACCGTCGTTCATTTTTGCCACTGCAATAACGTTCTGGGTTTTCGCCAGACGCATGCGAGTGGATGCCCGGGCGATTCCACTGGCAGGGGTAAAATGAAAAGTTGCGACTTCGGGATTAGGGTTGTCTTCGGCGACGATCATGACTGACTCAACGTAGGACTCTGCCGTCATCGGGCTGTCAACGGAAATCGAGATTGGCACAGTATTACCGTTCTCTGCGATCTCCGGCGCTGTCAGGGTAATGGTACCGGCAACAGGGGTTGCATCACCGGCAAACTCTGCGATCATCTTGCCTGTGCTTTCAGCATCTGCGAGGACAGCGGCTATGTTACCGCCGAACACGCCGGCTAACGCCACCTGGCCGGTCATTCGCAAGGCCTTGCGCCTGTTCATCTTCATTGTAAGGTCTCCATTGGAGGATGTTTCCTCCGCGGTTTTACTTTCGGGGTTCTAAGCTATTTCAAGGTGGCCAGGTAGGCAACGACATCTTCTACCTGCTGCGCTGAGAGGATGGTTTTACCGATCAGGTCTTTGCGCACATCCGCGCCGACATCCAGCGAGTAGAAGCCGGGCATCACCGTGGCATCGGTAAACATCGACTTGGCGTTAACCACAATTGCCCGCAGCTGGCCTTCTGACCAGCGAGTACCGGCGCCGTCAAGATTCGGGCCGACCTCACCATGAAATAATTGATCTTTAAGGTCCGTCGCGGCGTGACATGCCAGGCAATTGCCCTGCTTTCGATTAGCAAATACCTTACGGCCCTCTGCGGCATCCCCCGCTGCACCGGTCAGGGAGGCAGAAACAGCCATATCCTTGAATTGCACATCGTCAGGTTTCACCGGGGAATCGGCATTCGCGTTAACGCTCAACACTGCCCCTGCCAACACAACAGACAACGCAGATCTGATCAGCCGGTTTTTTGTGCGCATCATGTGATTCACATTCCTCTGGTTAGTTTGTCGCCGGGCGGTACCGTATCTGGGCTAACAATAGACAAGCAGCAGTTGTGGCACAATATGCACAAGTGAATATTGTCATATGCATATTCTTGAATATTAACAACCCGGCTCCGCTGGATTTCTATAATGCCGCAATTACAGAGGCTAATCCACAGCGAAAGCAGCTACCGGGGAGTTGCGCCGACGGCCGACAGAGAACATGACCACCGCGAAAAATAAAACCCTGACCGCGCCACCGGCGCTGCTGCACAAAGAAACACTTGCCTCGCAGGTTCAGGCCGCTACAGAAATTCTCAAGACCATGGCTCACGAAGGCCGGCTGTTGATACTGTGTACCTTGCTCGACGGCGAGAAATCAGTGTCGGAGATCGAACACCACACTAATCTTGCACAGGCGACCGTGTCTCATCACCTGGCCCGTATGCGACAGGAAAATCTGCTGGCCACACGCCGTGACGGGCGCTCAGTGTACTATTGCATTGACGACCCGAAGGTGGCGTCGATCATTGCCACCCTGCACTCGTTATACTGCAGCTAAGTGCGACTTCACCAGAAGCGGCTACCCGCAGCTTCAGCCGGTTTCGAATAGATAATGATTGCCCGACACCGCCACCCGCCCCAACCCCGGATGCGGCAGGTGATACCCCACCAGCTGACTTTTATCACTGGCCAGACGGTCAAGTAATTTACGACGCGTATGGCGGCCTTGCTCGGGATTGTGGTCAGATGCAGAAGGCCAGTCCGGCCGCTCAAACGATAACGCAACATGGGTGATCGCATCCCCCGCCAGCACCACACTCTCTGACCCGGCATGCAGCGCAAAGGACATATGACCGGGAGTGTGACCGGCCGTATCTATGGCTTCAATGCCGGGGATAACCTCGGCACCCGCGTCGAACAACCGGATACGGTCCTCAAGGTAGGCGAAGCGGTTGCGCGCACCGACCACAAAAGTTTTGCGCTCCTCCGGCATTTTCTCAAGCGTATCGGCGGCACGCCAGAAATCCCATTCAGCCCGGCCCATGTAGTAGTTCGCCTCGGGGAATGCCAACTCGTCGAAATCATCGACCAGCCCCCACAGATGATCCGGATGGGCGTGGGTAAAGACAACATCGGTGATGTCACCGGGATCAATGTCCAGCGCTTCCATGTTCGCGAGCAACTGTCCGGCACTGGGCATAAAGTTAGGACCGGCCCCCACATCAAACAGCACCAGCCGGTCTGCCGAGCGCCACAGTGCTATGTTGCAATCGGGGGTGGATCTATCCACGGGCAGGTTATACCTGGCCAGTAAAGCTTGCAATTCATCGGGGTCGGTATCCGCTGGAGCAATAAAGCTTGGCGGCAGCGTTAAATGCCCGTCACTGATAACCAGCAGCTCTCCATCGCCCCAGGGAGTGGTCAGTGCTGCGCGCAACGCACCGGGCGACAGCAACGATGCAACACTTGCAAACGCGGCTGTTTTTTTCAGAAATTGTCGTCGCTGCTGTGAAGCCATTTATTTTGCCCCGGTATTTATAGATCAGGTTGCGGCTTTAAACCAAAACCGTTCAGACACTTTACGTCACCGGAAATACCAACATCAAGTACAAGCTGGCTGATCGACAGAGCCAACGCCAGGCTTTATTCAACAAGATATATACCTATAGATATACGCACAACACAATAAATACCAATAGTAAAAACACAACCATATAGTTTAAATTGGTTGTTTTATACTGGTGCAAACCCCATCGCTTAACCGGACAACCCGATGATAAAAAGCCAACGATTAGCCGCAGTTGTGTTGCTGGTTTGCGGGTGCATCGCAAAGGCCGCCGGGCCTGACTACAGTGAACAACTATTGCTGCAGGCAAACACCACTATACGCAACCTTAGCACCGATGACCTGCAAGCGCTTATCGAAGCGGAACCTGAAATACAATTGATCGACGTGCGAACCGCCACCGAAATTGCAACGCTCGGTGGCACTATAGATGCCGGCTTTCACCCGCTTAATATAAATCGCGGCTGGCTGGAGTTTCGGATCAGCGACGCTGTTGCAGACAAGAGCACCCCGGTTGTTGTGTTCTGCGGCATTAACCTTCGCAGTCCGTTAGCCGCTGACACACTGGTTAAAATGGGTTACGAAAACGTCTACAATTACGCGGACGGTTTTTTCAAATGGCGCGATGCCGGCCTGCCCGTCCTACAGCCGGACCGGGCCAGCGGCACCATGCTGTATAACTCACCGGTCAAGGTCGTCGACGGCATCTGGAGTGCCATTGGTGCCACAGCTCCACCCACCTATGAGAATTCCGGCCACAACAACAATCTTAGCTTCATCATTACCCCCGACGGCGTCGTTGTGATGAACGCCGGTGACAACTACCTGCTGGCTCAGGCCCTGCACCGGGAGATCCAGCAACGCACCGATCAACCGGTAAAATATGTGGTACTGGAGAACGGACAAGGCCATGCCATGCTTGGCATGAACTACTGGCAACAGCAGGGCGCTATCGTCATTGCCCACGAAGACACCGCCACAGAAATCGAACACACCGGCGACGAGGTACTGGCCCGCATGCAAACCCGCAATCGGGACAAAGCGATGGGCACCGAACTGTCACAACCGGACGAATTGTTCAGCGACAAACGGGTCATCGAACTCGGCGGTGAAACCATCGAGTTGCTAAACCTCGGGCCGGCCCACAGCCCCGGTGACATCATCATGTGGCTGCCGAAACGCAAGATCGTCATTGCCGGTGACATTGCCTTCCATCAGCGGTTGCTGCCGGTTTTCGAGCACACCGACACCGCCGCCTGGATTGAAACCTGGGAGACATTCGCCGCGCTCGGTGCCACCATTGTGGTACCGGGCCATGGCGACCCCACCGTGATGGAGGAAGTTGAAAAATACACACTCGGCTATCTTCAGCACATGAGGCAGGTGATCGGCGATCTCCTCGACTCCGGCGGTACGCTGATCGACGCCTACGCAGTCGATCAGTCTGCCTACCGTCACCTCGATACCTTCACCGAGCTGGCAGCGCGCAACGCGGATCAGATCTATCGGGCGATGGAATTCGAATAGGACAGAAAAATCACCGCAGTGGTGTGTGGACTCAATTCCGCAGCCGCACGCCAAAACACTCAGCACAGGCCACTCCGGCTGTAGCGCAATGGGTTTCAGATAAACGCTGATAATCCGTCAGAAAATAGCTATAATTCAATAATTAACAGCGCAATAGCCCTGCTTTAACCGCAAACCATTAGTGCCTGACCCTACCAGTAGCTGATATCAGTTTTCACAAGCTACCGTCAGAACGGTCGCCAGCCGCCTGATTCACGACTTATTTGCGCTTTAAGCAGGCTACAATCGGTCAATTGCTGCCGTTTGCCGGCGTTGTTACTCATTAATTACAAACAACCCCGAGACACCGGTATTTATTCGGTGCGCAATCTGTATAATCGCGCAACCTTTCTTTTAACCTGACGGGCTTAGCCTGCTTTACCGCTCTGTACGCCTCTTATGCATCAAACACCAACAGACAATCTCAGAAACATCGCGATTATCGCGCACGTTGACCACGGCAAAACCACCCTTGTCGACAAACTTCTCAATCAGTCGGGAACCCTTGATCGCAAGTCTCAGGACGCCGAGCGCATCATGGACTCGAATGACCAGGAGAAAGAACGCGGCATCACCATTCTGGCGAAAAACACCGCTATCGAATGGCAGGACTACCGGATCAATATCGTCGATACTCCCGGCCACGCCGATTTCGGTGGCGAGGTCGAGCGCGTACTGTCGATGGTCGACAGTGTATTGCTGCTGGTCGATGCAGTCGACGGCCCCATGCCGCAAACACGCTTTGTTACCTCAAAGGCGTTTGAGCAAGGCCTGAAACCGATCGTTGTCATCAACAAGATAGACCGACCCGGCGCCCGCCCTGACTGGGTCATGGATCAGGTGTTTGATTTGTTCGACCGACTTGGCGCAACCAACGAGCAACTCGACTTCCCTATCATCTACACCTCTGCGATCAATGGTATCGCCGGGCTCGAACCCGAAGAAATGGCCGAGGACATGACGCCGCTGTTCCAGATGATCACCGAAAAAGTCCCCTGCCCCGAGGTCGACGTCGCAGGCACATTTCAGATGCAGATCTCGGCGCTTGACTACGACAGCTACGTTGGCGTAATCGGTGTCGGGCGTATCACCCGCGGCTTGCTCAAGCCTAACCAGCAAGTCGTGATCAAATCCGCCGACGGTAAAGAACGCAAAGGCCGTGTACTGAACGTGAAAGGCTACATGGGCCTGGAACGCGTAGACACCGACAAAGCCGCTGCTGGCGATATCGTTTGTATCACCGGTATCGACGGACTGGGTATCTCTGACACCCTCTGCGATCCCGAGCACGTGGAAGCACTACCACCGTTATCTGTAGACGAGCCCACCGTGAGCATGACGTTCCGCGTTAACGACTCACCGTTCGCCGGCAAGGAAGGCAAGTATGTCACCTCTCGCAACATTCGCGAACGCCTCGAGCAAGAACTCATACACAACGTTGCTCTGCGCGTCGAAGAAGGTGATTCGGCCGATAAATTCAAAGTTTCAGGTCGCGGCGAACTGCACTTGTCCGTGTTAATCGAAACCATGCGACGCGAAGGCTTCGAACTGGGCGTATCGCGCCCCGAAGTAATACAAAAAGAAATCGACGGCGTCATTCAGGAACCCTTCGAGCAGGTAGTCGTCGACGTCGAAGACCAGCACCAGGGATCAGTGATGGAAGAACTCGGCCTGCGCAAAGCCGAGATGACCAACATGGAGCCCGACGGCAAAGGCCGGGTAAAAATGGAATTCCTGATTCCATCACGCGGGCTGATCGGTTTTCGCGGCCAGTTTCTGACCTTGACTTCCGGCTCCGGCATCCTCACCAGCGTGTTTGACCACTACGGCGAAGTCAAAGCAGGCAAAGTTGCCTCACGTCAAAATGGCGTACTGGTCTCCATGGTCAACGGCAAAACCGCCGGATTTTCACTGTTCAACCTGCAGGATCGCGGACGCCTGTTTCTCGGTCACGCCATCGAGATCTACGAAGGCCAGATTATCGGACTGCACTCACGCTCAAACGACCTGACCGTGAACGCCACCAAAGGCAAGCAGCTCACCAACGTTCGTGCCTCCGGCACCGACGAAGCCTTGACCCTGACACCGCACATCAAGCACACACTTGAGCAAGCGCTGGAGTTTATCGAAGACGACGAACTCGTCGAAGTAACACCGGAAAGCATCCGCCTGCGCAAGAAAATACTAAAAGAAACCGACCGCAAGCGCGCATCCAGACAAGCCGCATAAGCAGTAACAAAGGAGGAGGTGCAACACCTCCTCCTGCGATGCCCCCACCGCATCAAACCAAAACGCCGCCCCCAGCCCCACCAGGAAACCCGCAGCGTAAGCAAGGCCGAACAACACCCAGCAAACCCACCCCACAACCCAAAAACATCCCCAGCCCCAACAGAAAACCCGCAGCGTAAGCAAGGCCGAACACCACCCAACAAACCTACCCCACAACCCAAAAACATCCCCAGCCCCACCAGGAAACCCGCAGCGTAAGCAAGGCCGAACAACACC
>CALKXD010000081.1 GCA_938003855.1 uncultured Granulosicoccaceae bacterium
CCTTTTTTCCACTCGTAAATAAAGCCGATCAACAGAATCCCCAGAAAAACACCCATCGCCACAAAAGCACCGACGCTTATCTCATCCAGTACGACCGCCCAGGGAAAGAGAAATGCGATCTCAAGGTCAAAAATAATAAAAAGAATTGCCACCAGATAGTAGCGAACGTCAAATTTCATCCGCGAATCTTCAAACGCTTCGAAACCACATTCATAGGGGGAGTTTTTTTCAGTGTTTGGTTCAGTCGGGCCGACCAACGTGCCAAGGAGCAGCAGCACCGCCCCGAACACCAGCGCGATACAAATGAAAACCAATATTGGAAAATAATTAGCGAGCATTAATTACCCCGAGCGGGTTGCTATGGCCTTGTTAAAATACCTTAACCTGCAGAAAAACATGCAGCACTGAAGCAGCCCGTTGCCCCTCACCCGGGAGGTAGCAAGGTCCGCTCAAACACACCGTTATTGAATACGCCAGTGCCGTGTTAAATAGATCAGAATAACTGCAAAAGATGGTGCCGACGCCCGGACTCGAACCGGGACGGCTCACGCCACTACCCCCTCAAGATAGCGTGTCTACCAATTCCACCACGTCGGCTTTTCAGTTACCCGTAACTACTCTCGTATTTTAAACCAGTCTCGCCAGTAATATACGTTTTTATTTTGGTTCAGCGCTTAAAGATTGCCCTGAAGACACTCTCGTTTCACTCTTTAATAGCAGGCACATCTGATTCGCCTGACGTTTCCGGCTGCGATGCTGGAGCAGGCATACTGTCGTCATTGGCGGCAGGGGCACCAGGCGTTGCCGGCACATCTGACTCAGAACCGGAATGAGGCATTTCCGGAGTATCAACAGTGGGCACCGCTACGCCATCGATAACACTACCAATAGTCGCATTACGCTGAGATGCAAGGAAGAACAACATCAGGCTTGTGCAAAAAAACGCCAGTGCGAACAGCGTTGTCAAGCGCGTCAGGAATGAACCCGACCCACGAGATCCGAAAACAGAGGAAGAGGCACCGCCACCTCCGCCACTGCCAAAGGCAGCTCCGGCATCAGCCCCTTTACCATGCTGAATCAGCACCAGGCCAATGACGCCGAGCGCCAGAAATACGTGTACTACAAGAGAGATAGTCTCCATCAGGGATTGGTTCCGTTGTGAAGTATTGTTAGTGACTTGCAGCGTTGCACACGCTTAAAAAATCTTCGCTTTTAAGTGCTGCACCGCCGATAAGCCCGCCATCTATATCTGCCTTGGCAAATAACTCAGCGGCGTTACCGGGATTAACGCTACCGCCATAAAGGATACGCACAGCCTGAGCATTTGCCTGGTCCTGGCCCGCCACAAAACCACGAATAAACTGATGAACCTCCTGCGCCTGATCGGGGCTCGCTGTTTTGCCCGTTCCAATCGCCCAGACCGGTTCGTAAGCAATCACAGCGTTACTGAATGCCGAGGCACCGGATAGATCAAAGACGGCCTGAAGCTGCTGCTGCACTACCGACATTGTATTGCCGGATTCACGCTGCTCAAGACTTTCGCCTACACAAAAAATCGGTATCAGTCCACCACGCACGACCGCAGCAAAGCGCTCTGCACAGGATTTTTCGTCTTCACCAAACAGACTTCGACGCTCAGAGTGGCCGATGATCACATACTCGCAACCTGACTCAGCCAGCATGGGCACCGCAACTTCACCGGTAAAAGCACCGCTGTCCTGCGCGGCAGCATTCTGTGCACCAAGCTTTACCGCAGAATTTTCAAGATCACGGGCAACCGCGTCGAGATGTACAGCCACAGGGCAGACAATAACTTCTACACCCGCTACTGGTTGAGCGGCAATTTCACGGGCAAGAGTACTGGCACTGGCTCTGGAGCCGTTCAGTTTCCAGTTGCCAGCGACGATGGGCAAACGCATGCGGATTTTTCTCTATCACGAACGTGACGGTTTAGTGCAACGCCCCAAATAAGGACGTCCGAAAACGCGCAAGCGTACCTTGCGCGCCACCAAATTGCAATCGATGCAACTACTTAACGGGTAGTTTAGCCGCTAGAAATTTTTTTGCGGAGCGCAATGCAGCATTCTGACGCATTGCGCAGCAAAATTACCGCAAGACTGCCCTGGCGTGCAGCCCTTTGGACCGTGGAAATCACACAGCCACCGGACTTAACCGAGCACCCGGCCAACCGCCTCGGCAACACGGTGACAGATCTTTTCGACGTCATTGGCAACGCGACCCTCCACCATTACTCGCACGACGGGCTCAGTACCGGACGGACGCAACAACACCCGGCCGGCATCGCCGAGTTCGGCCTCAGCTTCAGCGACTACCGTTTGCACTTCCGGGTTGTCATTGAGCGCTTCGCCTTTGCGCAGCGGTACATTAACCAGCACCTGCGGATAGCGGGTCATACCAGAGCGCAGCGTCGCCAATGACTCACCGGATTCCTGAATATAGGCGAGCACCTGCAGTGCTGCGACCAGACCGTCACCAGTGGTGGTGCGATCCAGACAAATGATATGGCCGGACGATTCGCCCCCCATAGTCCAGTCACGCTTACGCAATTCTTCGAGCACGTAGCGGTCACCCACTTTGGCCCGAACAAAATCAACACCGAGTTCCTGCAAACCGTGCTCGAGACCCAGGTTACTCATTAGGGTTCCGGCAACGCCGGGGACTTTTTCGTTAGCATCGAGCCTGGATTTTACCAGCACATACAGTAATTCATCGCCGTCGACGATCTCGCCGCGATGATCAACCATGATCAACCGATCAGCGTCCCCGTCGAGTGCGACGCCGATATCAGCACGCTCCATCAATACATGAGCGCGTAGTAAATCCGGCGATGTAGCGCCGCAATCGCGGTTGATATTCAAGCCGTCGGGGTCAGCTCCGATCGCAATCACATCTGCGCCCAGCTCTTCGAATACGCCTTTGGCGATATGGTAGGCCGCACCATTAGCGGAATCGACCACGATCTTCATTTTGTCCAGCCGCAGCCCGGTCGGGAAAGTACTTTTGCAGAATTCGATGTAGCGCCCCGGGGCATCATCGATGCGAGTAGCGCGCCCAAGCTCCGCCGAATCGACGGTTTCCATGTTCTGATCCATCATCGCTTCAATGGCCGCTTCGGTGTCATCGGGCAGCTTAGTACCGTTCGCCGAGAAAAACTTCACGCCATTGTCATAGTACGGGTTGTGCGAAGCGCTGATGACAATACCAGCCGCCGCTCTGAAGGTGCGGGTCAGGTAGGCAACCGCCGGCGTTGGCATCGGCCCCAGCAGGCGAACGTTGATGCCCGCTGACGACAAACCGGCTTCAAGCGCTGACTCAAACAGATAGCCCGAGACACGGGTGTCTTTGCCGATCAATACATCACGATTGCCCTGGTCAGCGAGCACTTTGCCAGCGGCCCACCCCAACTTCATCACGGTAGCGGCTGTCATAGGCTCAGTGCCTACATGCCCTCTCATTCCATCAGTACCGAAATACTTTCTTGCCATTACGGGCTCCAACCTGAATAAATAGATAGCGCTTGATTCAGCTGCCAACACACAAGTGCAACCTCAAGAGACCAGTCACTACGCAAGTTTTATGCAACACAAAACCAAAACGCCCGATACCGGGGTATCGGGCGTAAAATATTGTGCGCAGATTATGCGGCTGGATCGGGATCAGCCACCGGGGGAGACCCGTCAATCGCCGCATCAGGCTTATCGACAACCGGTACGCCCGGACCACCGGCAGGACTATCTCCCCCGCCGTTGCCACCATCCGTCCAGCCTGATGGCGGATCGGGCTCGCGACCTTCCATGATAGCGTCTATCTGCCCGACATCGATGGTTTCGTATTTCATCAGAGCATCGGCCATCATGTGTAATTTTGGCAGATGCTCACGCAGCATATCTTCGGCGCGATCGTAGTTGCGATCAATGATCGCCCGTACTTCAGTATCGATGATTTCTTTGGTCGCGCCGGATATCTGCTTCGGCTGTGAGGTACTGCGACCCAGAAACACTTCACCCTCTTCTTCACTGTACGCCAACGGACCGAGGGAATCTGACAGCCCCCATTTCGTGACCATATTGCGAGCCAGCTCGGTTGCACGCTCTATGTCACTTGACGCACCAGTGGTGACTTTGTCTTCGCCAAAAATAATCTCCTCTGCCACTCGACCGCCGTACAGGGAAGAAATTTGACTCTCAAGACCAAGTTTACTGAGGCTGTAGCGATCCTGTTCAGGTAAAAACATAGTTACCCCGAGCGCTCGTCCGCGCGGAATGATAGTTACCTTGTAGACTGGATCGTGGTCCGGCACCAGACGACCAACGATCGCATGCCCCGCCTCATGGTAGGCCGTCAGCAGCTTTTCATCCTCGCTCATCACCATTGATTTGCGCTCAGCGCCCATCATGATTTTATCTTTGGCTTGCTCAAACTCAGCCATTTCCACCAGCTTCTTGTTTGAACGCGCGGCAAATAGCGCGGCTTCGTTAACCAGATTGGCCAGATCGGCACCGGAAAATCCAGGTGTCCCACGGGCAATCAGGTCAGGCCGGACGTCATCAGCCAAGGGTACTTTGTTCATGTGGACACGCAGGATTTGCTCGCGACCACGGACATCGGGCAATGGAACCACCACCTGACGATCGAATCGCCCCGGACGCAGCAACGCAGGATCAAGTACATCCGGGCGGTTAGTCGCGGCAATCACAATAATGCCCTCATTGCCTTCAAAGCCATCCATCTCGACCAGCAACTGATTGAGGGTTTGCTCTCGCTCGTCATGACCGCCGCCCAGCCCGGCACCACGATGGCGACCTACGGCGTCGATCTCATCAATGAAGATAATGCAGGGTGCGTGTTTTTTTGCCTGCTCGAACATATCGCGAACGCGAGATGCACCGACACCGACAAACATCTCTACGAAATCAGAACCCGATATTGTGAAAAACGGCACTTTCGCTTCGCCAGCGATTGCTTTCGCCAACAGTGTTTTACCGGTACCCGGCGACCCGACCAACAGCACACCTCGCGGGATTTTACCACCCAGCTTCTGGAATTTGCCCGGATCACGCAGGAACTCAACGAGTTCAGAGACCTCGTCTTTGGCTTCTTCGACACCAGCCACATCTGCAAAAGTGACTTTGACCTGGTCTTCACCCAGCAACTTGGCTTTACTTTTACCAAACGACATCGCGCCACGACCACCGCCGCCACCCTGCATCTGCCGCATAAAATAAATCCATATACCTATAAATAATAGGAATGGAAAAGTATTTAGTAACAACTGAAGTAGGAAGTTCGGATTCTCGGGTGGCTCGGCCTTGATCTCGACTCCGGCGTCGAGCAGATCTCCGACCAGCGAACGATTGTCCGTCTCGGGACTGTAGGTGTTGAATACCTGATTAGATCCACGCATGCGTCCCTGAATCTCACGACCGGAGATCGTTGCGGTTTCCACCCGGCCGGATTTCACATCTGTGATGAATTCAGAATAGCTAAGCTGAGAACCAACCTGCGCGGGGCCACCCAGGTTATTGAAGACGGCCACCAGAATGACGGCAATCACTACCCAGAGGAGTACATTTTTTAAAAGGTCGTTCAAACCGAATTCGCCTCGTGTTGTCTTTGATTTTCCACACTTAATCGCGCAGAATGCTTTCTTACCTTAACTGCGTAAAGCCGTTGCAGCATTGCTCATTGTATCGGATCGCTTACGTGTATACGGCAACAATGTACAGCCTTCATGCCAGCTTGTCCCTGGCTAAAAGGTAGACTTCACGACTTCTCGGTCTTGATGCTGCAGGCTTACGCGACTTACAACTCCTGAATCTCGCCCTCATGTCTTTCGAGAGCTGCTCGATACCTGACCCCTGAAAGGTTTTTACCAGGAAACTGCCTCCCGGCGACAGGAATTCACCACACATATCCAGTGCCAACTCAGCAAGATAGATAGAGCGTGGTTGATCAACCACAGATTGTCCAGTGAAGTTGGGGGCCATATCGGACAAAACAAGGTCTACCGGGCGGCCATCCAGCATATCTCGAATCTGATCAACGGCAGCTGATTCGGTAAAATCGGCCTGCAGTATGTGCGCATCCTCGACGGCATCCATCTCCAGAATATCGACAGCCAGCAGGTACCCTTTGGACGACAATTTGCTGGCAACATACTGGGTCCAGCCGCCCGGCGCTGCGCCAAGCTCAACCACACACATATCTGGCTTGATGAGCCGATCGCGCTCGTCGATTTCGGATAATTTAAACACCGCCCTCGAGCGCCACGACTGCTCGCGCGATTTGCGCACATAATCGTCCGAATGATGCTCATTCAGCCAGCGTTTGCTGCTTTTACTGCGACTCAACGGACCAAACCAGTGTAAAATCCTGCAATTACTTTGGCTCTTGCCACATCAGACATAATGACTCCCAACAAAACACAGCTTCGCTTTTTGAAAACCCATTGCCACTCGCTCGACCCGGTGGTTCGAATCGGCCAGAAAGGAGTAACCGAAGCCTTGATGGCTGAACTTGAAATTGCCCTGGCCCACCACGAATTAATAAAAATCAAAGTAAGCATGGGTGATCGCGAAGAACGCCAGGCGGCTATCACGCAAATAGCCGATCAAAGCGATGCCAATATTGTCCAGCAAATTGGCCAGATTGCTGTGTTGTTCAGACGTAATCACGAAAAACCCGTCATTGTGTTTCCCAAATAGCTTGTCTGGACGCAACCGGGAAACCGGTGTTTGCCTGGTCCGGCCGCCAATCAGATGTAGCTGACCTTTTCGATCTCGTACTCGCGTACCCCGCCAGGCGCTTCAAAAGAAATATCATCGCCTTCGCGTTTCCCAATGATCGCCCGGGCCAGTGGTGAACTGTAGCTGATCAGACCTTGTTTGATGTCGGCCTCGTCGTCACCGACAATCCGGTAGGTCACACTTTTGTCGGTTTCGATATCCAGCAACTCAACGGTCGTTCCAAAAATCACCTTGCCGTCCGCATTCATTTCGGTGACATCAATCACCTGCGCATGGGACAACTTGCCTTCAATGTCCTTGATCCGCCCTTCAATAAAACTCTGCTGTTCTCGCGCCGCGTGATACTCGGCATTCTCTTTCAGATCACCGTGTTCGCGCGCGTCCGCAATCGCCTGAATGACTCGCGGGCGCTGCACAGATTTGAGGTCGGTCAACTCCAGCCTCAGCTGTTCGGCACCATGGGATGTCAGTGGAACCTTACTCATGTAACTCCTGCAGACTATAAATTGTATTGATCGGATCTTCGGACAGTGCCGCGCAAATTGCCGCACCGGCGGCAACCGTAGTCGCATAGGCAATTTTATGATTCAGCGCCTCCCGGCGAATCATGAATGAATCAGCAATTGCGCTCCTACCGTCTGTCGTGTTGATAATTAATGATAACGCATCATTTTTTATCATATCAACAATGTGTGGCCGCCCCTGCTTCACTTTATTAACGATTTCACACGGCACAGCGGCCGCTGTGATAGCACGCTGTGTACCACCCGTAGCGAGGAGTTCAAACCCTGCCCTGTGCAGTATTCCAGCAAGCTCAACGGCTCGTTTTTTATCGGCATCACGCACACTGAGAAACGCCACCCCTTTGTCCGGCAGTGGCATTCCGGCGGCCAGTGAGCTTTTGCTGAACGCTTCGGCAAAAGTACGGCCGCTGCCCATGACCTCACCGGTAGATTTCATTTCCGGCCCGAGCAGTGGATCAACACCGGGAAACTTGTTGAACGGAAAAACGGATTCTTTAACCGCGAAATACTTCGGCACAACAGGATCGAGATAACCGAGTTCTTCCAGGGTTGCTCCCGCCATACACCGCGCAGCGACAGCCGCCAGCGGCACACCAGTGGCTTTTGATACAAACGGCACAGTGCGCGACGCACGCGGATTGACCTCAATGATATAGATGTCATCACCCTTGACCGCAAACTGTGCATTGCTCAGGCCAACCACACCCAGCGCCAACGCCAACTGACTCATTTGCGAGGTGAGCCGGGCTTGTATTTCCGGTGACAAACTATAAGGCGGCAATGAACACCCGGAATCACCGGAGTGAACACCGGCCTGTTCTATGTGCTCCATGATGCCGCAGACTGTCACCGAGGTGCCGTCACAGATGGCGTCAACATCCACCTCAATGGCATCATCGAGGAAGCGGTCGAGTAGTACCGGCGAATCATTAGACACCGACACTGCGGTATGCATATAGTTGAGCAACTCTTTGTCACTGTAGACAATCTCCATCGCCCGGCCACCTAATACATAAGAGGGCCGCACCACCAACGGATAACCTATTACCGATGCCGCCTGCAACGCTTCTGCCTCAGTATTGGCGGTTTGATTGGGTGGCTGCAACAAGCCGCATTTGTCGACAACCTGCTTAAAGCGCTCGCGATCCTCCGCCAGATCTATTGCCTCCGGCGACGTACCGATTATCGGCGCACCGTTACGCATAAGCTTGTCGGCCAGCTTCAGCGGAGTCTGACCACCGTACTGCACGATTACCCCGTGCGGATTTTCCCGGTGCAGAATCTCCGAGACATCTTCGAACGTCAACGGCTCAAAATATAATCGATCGGAAGTGTCATAGTCGGTTGAGACTGTCTCCGGATTGCAGTTGATCATGATAGTTTCATAACCGTCTTCACGCAGCGCCAATGCCGCGTGAACACAACAGTAGTCAAACTCGATTCCCTGCCCAATCCGGTTGGGCCCGCCACCAAGCACAACCATCTTTTTGCGATCGGTCGGGGCCGCTTCGCATTCTTCGTCGTAACTGGAATACAGATAAGCCGTATTGGTTGCAAACTCAGCCGCACAGGTATCGACACGCTTATAGACCGGGCGCAGGTTAAACGCATGACGAACAGCACGAACTTCATCTTCAGTCACACCCATCACCGTGGCAATGCGACTATCTGAGAACCCCTTGCGCTTTAGCAAACGCAATTCATCGCGATCAAGACTCGCCAGCGCGCGATCACGAAGACCCTGCTCTGACAGAACCAGATCTTCAATCTGCGCCAGAAACCATGGATCAATACTGGTGGCTGCGTGCACCTGCTGCAAACTATAGCTATAACGAAAGGCCTCGGCGACGTACCACAAACGCCGGTCCCCGGGCTGACTTAACTGCAATTGCAATTCTGCGTCACGATCTTCGGCTGACAACTCCGGCGGCAGAATCTCATCGAGACCGGCAACCCCTGTTTCCAGTCCGCGCAGCGCTTTCTGCAGAGACTCCTGCTGATTACGACCGATCGCCATGACCTCCCCCACCGACTTCATCTGGGTGGTCAGTCGACCGTCCGCCGAGGGAAACTTCTCGAAGGTAAAACGCGGGATCTTGGTGACAACATAATCAATTGCGGGCTCGAACGACGCCGGCGTCGCACCACCGGTTATATCGTTACGCAGCTCATCGAGAGTGAACCCGACAGCGAGTTTTGCAGCAACCCGCGCTATCGGAAAGCCGGTTGCTTTAGAGGCCAGAGCTGATGATCTCGACACCCGCGGATTCATCTCTATCACTATGAGACTGCCATCCTTCGGGTTGACGGCAAACTGCACATTTGAACCACCGGTTTCGACGCCTATTTTACGCAACACCGCGATCGAGGCGTTGCGCATAATCTGATACTCCTTGTCCGTCAGCGTTTGCGCTGGTGCGACGGTGATCGAGTCACCGGTGTGCACCCCCATGGGATCAATGTTTTCTATAGAGCAGACAATGATGCAGTTGTCGGCAGAGTCACGCACCACCTCCATTTCGTATTCTTTCCAGCCGAGAACTGATTCTTCCATGAGAATCTCAGTCGTCGGCGAGAGGTCGAGGCCACGCTGGCAGATTTCGGAAAATTCATCGCGATTGTAGGCGATACCACCGCCGCTGCCGCCCATCGTAAACGAGGGCCGGATAATGGTCGGGAAACCTATGATGTCCAGACCGGCGTAGGCCTCTTCCATCGTGTGGGCAATTTCCGCCGCTGGCGTGGCAAGACCGATCTCCGTCATTGCATGGCGGAACTTGTCGCGGTCTTCGGCTAGATCAATGGCGGCTGGCTTGGCACCTATCAGCTCAACTCCGTATTGATCGAGCACCCCGTTATGAAATAAATCAAGCGCACAATTGAGACCGGTTTGCCCACCCATAGTCGGCAAGATTGCGTCGGGTTTTTCTTTGGCGATAATCTTTTCGACAATACGCCACTCAACCGGCTCTATATATATGGCATCGGCGGTAGCCGGGTCGGTCATGATCGTCGCCGGATTGGAATTAACCAGAATTACCCGATACCCCTCTTCGCGCAAGGCCTTGCAGGCTTGCGCGCCGGAGTAGTCGAATTCACAGGCCTGCCCGATCACAATCGGACCGGCACCAATAACCAGAATACTGTTCAGATCACTACGACGTGGCATGTGAGTGTTTTTCAATCATGTTAATGAAGCGAGTGAATAATGGCGCCACATCATGCGGCCCGGGACTGGCCTCCGGGTGCCCTTGAAAGCTGAATGCAGGTACATCTGTGCGCTCAATACCCTGCAGGGTATTGTCGAACAGCGAACGATGAGTCGGCTGAAGCGTCGCCGTCAGGCTGTTTTCATCGACGGCAAAACCATGATTCTGGCTGCTTATCATGACAGCCTTGCTGTGCAGATCAACGACAGGATGATTAGCGCCGTGATGTCCAAATTTCATTTTCATCGTGGCAGCACCACTCGCCAGCGCCAACAACTGATGCCCGAGACAAATACCAAACACAGGGATTCCGCTTTGCAGTAATTCACTAATGGACTCGATAGCGTAAGTGCAGGGCTCAGGATCTCCCGGACCATTAGACAGGAAAATACCATCGGGTTTTAAATCAAGTACCTGCTGCGCCGACGTTTTTGCATTGACCACGGTAACGCGGCAGCCCCGATCCACCAGCATTCTCAGAATATTTCGCTTTACGCCGAAATCAAATGCCACCACGTGAAAGGCCGTATCGTCTGCGGTAATCCGACTGCCATCAAGCTGCCAGGTGCCCTCTCGCCAGTCATAGCTTTGCGGCGTCGAGACATGCTGCGCGAGGTCCATGCCGGCCAACCCGCCAAATCCGTCCAGCAGTTCACTGACATTGCTGTCGGCAGGATTGTCTGAGCAGTCGATGACACCGGCCTGAGCGCCGTGCTCGCGCAAATGCCGGGTCAGCCGCCGTGTATCGATATCTGCTATAGCCGCAATATTATGCTGGCGCAGGTAGCCTCGCAGCGACTGCTCACTGCGAAAGCTGCTGGTCAGTAGTGGCAAGTCGCGAATCACCAAACCGGCTGCATGGACCGCTGCCGATTCTTCGTCTTCACTGTTAACACCGGTGTTGCCAATGTGCGGGGCAGTTAATGTGACTATCTGCCGTGCATAGGAAGGATCGGTAAGGATTTCCTGATAGCCGGTCATAGCGGTATTAAAAACAACTTCACCGACACCTGTTTGCCGGGCGCCAATCGACCTGCCCTCGAATACAGTGCCATCTGCGAGGGTAAGTATTGCGTTTTTACGCAATGGAGTATCTCTGTGGTTTTAGGGGGAGGGAGTAGCGCTGATGTGTTCACCGCTGATTACCCCTATTCTACGGAAACAATTGATTGCTGTCTAACTCCTGTGCCGTGATAGCTTCTACACTGCCGGCTGCCCGCCCCCTGTTTACCTGCTTTCTCTGCAAAGAATCAATCCGGTGATCAATCCACACACCCGCCGCGCTGCGGTCACGGGAAAGCCGTGATCACCTTTCCACTGCGGTGCGAGACCCATACCCGCGCCCTGCCTCTCGAGAGGCCACCTTTATGACCTGTGACATTGGCATCAATTAGTCACGCAGCAATTCGCGGACTGACGTAGAGTGGATACTGGATACGGTAAATATAGCCGGGCGCGAAAGGCTCCGCACACCTTCTGAACAGGACTGACCGATGCCAGCAAACTGTTATCATCACTTTTTCGTGGCACACCGGGAGACACGGCAAGCGGCAGCACATCAGTAACCAAAGCCACCCTGAAAAATCACTAACCACGACGTGTACGGCGGCTGCCTTGAGAGCCCGTATCGCTATTGAAAATAATTATGAATACCCCTGCGAACAATAAAACAAATACTCGCAACCTGATTGCCTCGTGCTCTGCCATAACAGTGTTCGGCCTGGCATTCGGAATGACATCACCGCTGCTGTCACTGATCATGCAGAGTCGAGATGTTCCGGCAGGACTGATCGGTGTTAACTCGGCTTTAATGCCGGTCGGTATTTTACTGTTTTCACCGGTAATACCGTTTATCTCCGAACGCTGGGGGTCACGCAAGGTGGCGCTTATTGCGGCATTGGCAACGGCCTTGTGCATCGTCGCCTACAAACTTTTTGACAACCTAAGTGCCTGGTTCGTCATCAGACTGATCAACGGCATGTCAATCTCAACCCTGTTTGTGCTCAGTGAAGCGTGGATTGTAGGCTCAACGGTAAAAGCCAACCGCGGCAAGGTGGTCGCAATCTATGCCAGTGTTTTATCGGCAAGCTTTGCCGCCGGACCGGCACTGATCGGTATCCTTGGTATCGAAGGCTGGACGCCCTTTATTATTGGCACTGTGGTCATTCTGCTGGGCATGATCCCCATCGCGCTGATACATGAAGAAGTCGTCAGCACCGCCGAAGAAGCACCCGCCTCGGGCATTCTGGCGTTTGCCCCGAAAGCACCAATGCTGATAGCCGCAGTCGGCTGCTTCGCCATATTCGACGCCGCAACACTGTCGCTGCTGCCGGTCTATGGTGTCGAAAACGGCCTGACACAAAGCTCAGCGGCATTCGCACTCACCGCACTGATTGCCGGCAATATATTTTTGCAGCTACCGATAGGCTGGCTGGCTGACAAATTCCCCGCCAGATCGGTTTTGTTCTGGTGCGCAGCAATCACTGCCGGCTTTGTGCTGTTGCTGCCGTTTTTCATCCATTCTCCGCTGCTGTGGCCTCTGCTGGTTATTGTCGGTTCCACCGGCTATGGTATTTACACCGTTTCACTTAAATCACTGGGTGACCGCTTCAGCGGCCGGGAACTGATCAACGGCACCTCGGCATTTGCCGTCATGTGGGGCATCGGCGCGTTATTCGGATCGCTGTCGGCTGGCTGGTCGTTGAGCTTGTCGGTAAAATACGGCTTGCCCATACTACTCATCATTGTCTACAGCCTGCTCGCAGCAGGTTTGCTTTGGCGACAGAAAAAAACCATGAGTAATCATTGAATGCCACATCCATCACTAGACACCATCAATACCACCGCTGAGCGGCTTGCCGAACACGTGGTACGCACCCCGACACTGCCCTACTACGGCTTGACCGGGCTCGACTCCCTGACACCCGACACCCAGGTCTGGTTGAAAATGGAATTGCTGCAACGCACTGGCAGCTTCAAAGCTCGCGGCGCTCTTAATGTGCTGATGCACCTCGAAGACGACCAGCGAAAACTCGGCGTTACCGCATTTTCAGCGGGCAATCATGCAATTGCCACTGCATTCGCCGCACGCGCTATGGGCTCTACCGCCAAAGTGGTGATGCCAAAAACCGCCAACCCCTACCGCGTCGCCTGCTGTAAACAACTGGGTGCCGACGTCGTTCTTGGCGAAGACATCAACGAATTGATATCTATTGTTGAAACGCTGCAACGCGATGAAGGCAGAACCATGGTGCACCCCTTTGAAGGGCAACGCACCTTCGAGGGCACGGCAACAGTCGGACTGGAACTATGCACCGACGTCCCCGACCTCGATGCCGTTATTGTTCCCGTCGGTGGCGGCGGATTGATTGCCGGCATTGCCTCGGCCGTCAAGCAGATCAACCGCAACTGTCTGGTGATCGGTGTGGAACCCGAAGGTGCGAGCGGTATGACGCAAAGCCTGCAGAGCGGTGCTCCGCTGGATTCGGTATCCGTACAGACCATTGCGGACAGCCTCGGGGCCCCCATGCACAAACCAGAGTCGTTCGGCATCGTTGAGAAGTTCGTCGACGAGATAGTCACCGTGAGCGACGACCAAATGCGAACAGTCATGAGAACCATGCTGACCGACCTGAACCTTTGCGTCGAACCAGCATGCGCCGCGGCGATGACAGCACTGGTAAATCCCCTGCGCGACAGACTCAGCGGCAAACGCGTTGGTCTGATTTTGTGCGGAAGCAATATAGACCTGGAGACATTCACCGCACTGAGCGCGTGAAATCAAAATCATGCCGTTAGCACTGAGCAGCTTCACCAGCAACACACCCCGAGCAGCACCACACAGAAATGAGCCTGTTACCAATTCAGGCACGTCAATTTCAATAAAAGCGGCCCCCTGAACTCTGATAATTTCACAACCCGGGAACCAACATTATGACCGACAAACCGCAAATACCAGCCGACACCCTAACGCAGAAAGTGGGGGTTCTGACCCGTCGCGAAATCGAAGCACGAATTCTGGCCCCGGTGGTCGACGCGCTCGGCGATCGATTTGGTCGTGAAGAGGTCATCGATATCGTCACAAACGCCATTGTCGAACTGGCACGCCAGCAAGGCGGCGACCTTGCAGACAGCATGCAAGGCTGCGACAAGAATGCTTTTAAGGACTCCCTGCAGTACTGGACGCAAGACGATGCACTGAAAATAAAAGTGCTTGAAGAAGACGACCACACACTCAACTTCAATGTTAATCGCTGCCGTTACTCCGAAATGTATCTGGCGCTGGGCATCCCGGAACTCGGCGCTGTGTTGTCCTGCAATCGGGACTACGCGATGATCGAGGGGTTCAACCCCGATGCACAATTAACACGCACTCAGACCCTGATGGAAGGCGCCGGCCACTGCGATTTTCGCTACGTGTTCCCGACGCAGGAACCCGACACAAAGGAAACCGGGATATCCGACTAGCAGGCAATTTTCAGCAAACATCAAACACACTGAGCGTGCAAAAAGCCGGTAGCTGCCGCTCTCTTCTATACCCTGGCACCGGGACGTGATCACAAGCACCGTCGCGATACACGCAGTAGCCGCAATCAAACGAAAGCGCTTATGAACCTTGAACAATTACCGGACAATCTACCCACCCCGAAGGATGACGGCGCCAGTGATCACCTGGCGGAGCTAAAATTTCCAGACAGCGGATTTACCGCCACCAATGGCGAACTGGTTCAGCCAGCAACGCTTGACGGCATGACGGTGCTCTATATTTACCCGATGACCGGACGTCCCGACACGCCGCTGCCCGACGACTGGGACACTATTCCCGGCGCCAGAGGTTGCACGCCACAATCCTGCAGCTTCAGGGATCACACCACCGAACTGCAGCAACTCAACGCGCGGGTATTTGGCCTGAGCTCACAGACAAGCGACTATCAGCGCGAGGCACAGCAGCGGCTACACCTGCCTTTTCAGCTACTTAGTGACCCATCACTGTCTCTCAAGAGCACACTGCAGTTGCCAACGTTCACCACCAGCGGTATGGAACTCTATCGACGCATAACGCTGATCATCAGCAGAGGCACGATAGTAAACGTGTTCTATCCGGTGTTTCCACCGGGTGACAACGCCCGTAACGTCGTCCGCTGGCTACAAAGCCATAGCCGGAGCTCAGGATAAAGTTCAGTGCCGCGAGCCCTGCACTACGGCGCAGAGCAGTGCCCGCCAGTGTACAGGCAGACAGTGTCTCTGTTGCTATCACGCCAACAGTCACATCAAGCGCTTTGATGCCCCTCACTCAGAACAACAGAAGCCGCTTCCAGCGCACCACCACCATGCGCTATCCCAAGTGATTTCAACCCATTATCTATACTGCCAAGAACACCCATGGTCATCTGACGGTTAATATGGCCCATATGGCCAATACGGAAAAAGCCGTGCCACTCAGGATCATTGGGCTCTGCCATGCCCAACCCGATACCAAGCGTCACCCCCGCATGTTCGACCAGCCACTCTCGCAATTCAGTACCGAGCGGTGCGCCAATGCGGATTGCCGTCACGGCACTGCTCCGGCATTGCGGATCAGCGATGTTCAATTCCATAGGTCCATTGGCACCCCAGGCTTCAACCGCCGCATGTATACCGCGCGACAGTAACAGATGACGCTGCCAGACCGCCTCGATGCCCTCGTCTAGAATCATTGTCAGCGCTGCACGCAACCCATAAAGATGGTGGGTTGGCGGGGTGCCGCAAAAATACTCATAGAACTCGTCTGGTGAAGAACGCTTGTTCCAGTCCCAGTAGGAACTGACCCGCTCCATTTTTGCACGCACCGCAGCAGCTCGCTCACTGAAAAACACAAAACCCAGACCCGGTGGCGTCATCAGGCCCTTTTGACAGGCAGCCACCATCACATCGACACCGAGCGCATCGGTTTCGAAGGCATCACAACCAAAGGAGGCAATGCAATCAACCATCAGCAGCGCCGGGTGCCCTGCTGCATCGATAACCGCGCGCAAGCCGCGGATGTCGTTGAGTACCGAAGTCGCCGTATCAACATGCACTGCCAGCACCGCTTTATAGCGATGCGACTTGTCTGCCGCCAACGCCTCGTTGACACGCTGCAGATCAACCGCTGAGCGCAATCCAAAATCCAGCACCTCGGTTGCTATACCGAGTTGCCTGGCCATGTGTGCCCAGCCGTGAGCAAAGCGCCCGGTGGCAAGCACCAGCACATGATCGCCGGCCGCCAGGACATTGGCCAATGCCGCCTCCCAGGTGCCGTGTCCATTGGCAATGTACATCGCTGCCTGCCGGGTAGTACGAGCAACAGTTTTCAGATCAGCAAGTAACCCCGCCATCAGGTCACCCTGCTCTTTTGCATAAATGTTCGGCCCTGGCCGGTGCATAGCTCGAAGCACCTCGTCGGGCATGACAGAAGGGCCGGGAATAGCCAGATAGTGACGACCGCTCGATGCGCTCATGAAAACAACTCCGGGGCAGGATTTAACGGCGACCAAATTACTTGCCGCCACAGGATTAGCTCAATTCTGACGGTTTCACAGCAATTAGGAAACCCGCCACAACCAATTGATAGCCCCCGGTATTGGCACCGTAATTGCGAACAGCTTTCGAATGACCTTTTTTGCACCTAACAGAAGTGTGTCACTTGGCGTATAAGTTCTGCTGTAAAATTCCGTACATCGTGCTTATTGTACTGCTGTCCGCACTCACTTCGTGCTCCCGCAGCAACAATGATGTAGTCGTTGACGACCCACCTTGCGACGCCGCTACCGATGCAAACGGTTGCGAAGAACCGCCACTGCAACCGGCCGTCGATGTTAAGGCGACCGCAGAAAAAAATCAGCCTTTCAGTAAATTCCAACTCGGCGACGCGTTGTACACCAACAATGTTTACGACTACCGCGAGCGAGTTCAGGGTGATCCCAATCAGCTCTTCTGGTACCAGGGGGTACAGGATTCTGTCAGCTGGTTTGTACCAACCGCGGCGGCTCTGAACGATACAGCGGACACCTGCGGAATTGCGCATGGTGATGACCCGATTCAGCTCAGCTATCGACTTACCGCGGAAAAAGACAGCGACACCCGCGATACTTTTGTGCGCGCCTACCCCGCTATGGTGGTCGGCACGATGGGTGGCAGGTTTGAATCATGGGGCGTTGAGTGCAACAATTCCACCGTGTTAGATGCCTCAATACTCAGAGACGGCAATTCACCGCTGTACGATATGACCCCTGTTAAGCAGGCGTCCGGCTTCCCGACTCTGGCAGCAGACCTGCCAGACAGCGTCAAGGTGTCGGTCAAAGCCGACATACGCAGTGCCGAAGCCGCCACCGGTATCGCCAATGTATTTCTTGATTCATACTGGCATGACGTATCCACTGTCAGCAAGGTTCCCGGTCAGAACGCGGCCTATCTAAATACTATCAATGGCATTAATGCCGACGTCACCGAAGTCTGGAACCTGAATGTCTGGTTTGACTGGCCACGCGTCAGCGGCAGCGTCAGCGACTGGACCGGCGGCTTCAAACTCGGCTCGGTGGTCTTTAGCGGCAACAGCGAATTCGATGTTTACTTCAAAGCCGAGGGCTCACGCTCAGGCTACCTGCCGAATTGCCGCACCGGCACTGCAGATAACTGCTTTCTTTACATAGCGCTGGTCACAACAGAACCGTCAGGCGCGGTCGACGGCATCACCATAGATTACCGGGAAATCGCCGACTGGATGCGATCTTCCGATTTTCGCGATTTGATTCTCAGCGGGGTCGATCAATCCGACCCAACGCAGGCTAACGCCAAAGCCTATGAAATCTGGCGTACCATCGACGGCACTGAAAACGACAGCCAACCGGACCCGGCTAACCGGGGGCCGCGCTTTCCAGACCTTGAACACGTGATCGGGGGCCTGCATCTTGGTAGTGAACTCTGGTACAACCCTGATGCCGAACTGGCAACCATCACTTTTGAGTCAATGGGTATAAGGGTTGACGGAATCAGCGACTTTGGCCGATACATTGAATATCCCTAAAAGCCATTTATTGCCAGCGACAAGTATTGCCGGCGCACGTGGCAAGGACAAATCATGAAACTGCCCTATCGATTAATTCTCAACCTGTCGATTTGCTCGATACTGTCTGCCTGCGGAGGCGGCCAGAGTGACTTCAACACCACCGTCAGAACCACCGAGACTGCCGAGCTGAGTGACCAGTTACTGCTCATCAGTGACGGCACTTCAGCGATTGCCGACCTTTACATCAGTGAAGTCGAAATGCATCAGCCGCACGTGGCATCCGGCGTGACCAGCCTACCTTTTGAGCTGGTGGTCAACAACCTCTCCGGCGCTGTGGAGATCAGTGACTTGTCGCTTGCGCTGGAATACTCGACAACTGCCGACTTCAACCGCGTCTATCGCTCTGCCCTGGTTGACCTGCGCCGGATTGATGACAGTGACAACCAATCGCTGGCAATATCGGCACGCAGCTTTCTCGCTGATCTGCCGTCTGGCAACTATCTCGGACGGGTGATCATTAACCCTGACTGGAATCTTTATTTCGATAACGCATCCCGGCAACCGGACTATGGCCAGCCGTTCAGATACACACCGGAATCAGACTATAGCAATAACGCCAGCAGCAGTTTCGCAATAGAGGTAGCCTCCGATGTTGTCTGTGTCGAGGACGCCTTCGAGACGCCAAACGCCTTGGCGTCCGCAACGACGATCACCACCGGCCGCAATATCAGCGCATCTCTTTGCGAAGACAATAACGATTTGTACGCCGTTACACTTGCAGAAAATTCATCGACTACGCTAACTTTCAAAGATCTCGATGATAACGGCGATCGCACAGAATACACTGTTATTTCCCCACAGTTTACTCTCTTGAAGCAACACACTCTGTCTCCGATGGGCAACGAATTTACCATTGATGCAGATACCGCCGGCACCTATTACATTGCCATCCATGGAGCGCGCAGCAACTATCAGATAGGCCGGGACACTGGCGAGCGCATTGCCGAGCACTGGTTCTTTTCAACGGATACCGTCGAGGGACCAAACAGCTGGGCCTACGGCCCGATAACACTCAACCGCTTGCAATTCGACAAGCAAACTCTGCTACACCAAACCGCCAGTTGCACCCGGTTCGTGACGGAGTTCGTTGACGATGAGCCAGCCGCTTATACAACGCCCTCGCACTTTACCGGAACCCATGAATTTCGATATATAAGCACCGACAGCTTCATGCTGGACGGAAGCCTGATGTACGACTGGCAGATTATTCAGGGAGATATCACCCACCAGAGCTGGTATAGCAATCCATATCAGGGTTGGGCCGAAAAAATCAGTGACGGGGGTTTTCGATACTGGCAGTACGATGGATTGTCATACGTGCAATGCTTTATTATCTAGCGGTGCGCCCCCGTTCCGCACAGCCGGTACCGCACTCTCCCCGGTAGCCAGGGAGAGGTCAAAAAAAACAGCGCGTGGCCTCTAGCCAACCACACGCGTGATGGCCGCATCGATAGCATCGACAATCTCATCAAGTTCTGCCGGCGTGCAAATTAACGCTGGACTCAAACACAGTGTATTGTTGTGCTTTTCAAAGCTTCGATTGGTACGCCCGATGATCACGCCGTTCTGCATGCAGTCAGCGGCGATTGCAGCCGGTATCGACTCATCCACAGGCTCTTTACTGGCACGATCAGTCACCAGCTCCATACCGACAAACAACCCTTTGCCTCGAACATCGCCGATGATCTGATGCTTTTGCTGCAATGACTGCAACTTTTCCATCAGGTACTCACCCATTTTGGCGGCGTTCTCGACCAGGCGCTCTTCTTCAATGATACGCATGTTCTCAAGTGCTGCAGCCGGTCCTGAGGCACAACCACCAAACGTGCTGATATCGCGGAAATAGCTCATCGGGTCAGCCGGGTCCGACTTGAAGCGTTCGAACACCTCTTCGGTGGTTACCGTACACGAAATAGCGGCATAGCCACTAGCCACGCCTTTAGCCATAGTGACAAAATCCGGCTTGATGCCGTAGTGCTGATACCCGAACCACTTACCAGTTCGGCCAACACCACAGACAACTTCGTCTATATGCAGCAGGACGTTGTACTTTTTACAGATCTCCTGGATAGTTTCCCAGTAGCCTTCCGGCGGGGTGATGACGCCACCGCCCGCCGTCACAGGCTCGAGAACAACCGCGCCTACTGTTTCTGCCCCTTCCCGAAGAATCACTGTTTCCAGCTCCCGGGCTGCTCTTTCGCCATAGTCGGGGACGTCACCGTACTGACTGCGATACTCAAGACAGTGCGGCATCTCAACGAACCCGGGGGCAAATGGACCGTACTGCGCTTTTCTCTGGAACTGCCCGGTAGAGCTCAACGCACCGATCGTTGTGCCGTGATAATCGCGATCCCGGTAGATGATCTTGTGCTTGACGCCGTTGTTCTCAATAGCCGCCAGCTGACGGACCATTTTATAGGCCTTTTCGTTTGCCTCTGAACCGGAGTTAGAGTAATACACCCGACTCATACCCGGCATCTTCTCAATCAGTTTTTTGGCAAACAAGGCCCCCGGTATATTGCCGGCTGAGTTGGCGAAATAGCACATTTTTACGAGTTGATCACGGACGGCATTAGCGATGCGTTCCTGCCCGTAGCCGACATTAACCGTCCAGACTCCACCGGACACCGCATCAAGAAACTCCTTGCCATTGGCATCGGTAATTCTCATACCTTTACCGCTGACCATCACCGGGGGCTTGACTGCTTCAAACCCTTTGTGTTGTGTCAGGTGGTGCCAGACGTGCGATTGGTCGCTGTCGAGTACCTCATCAATGTTTACGTCTTCTTGATCCAAGCTCATCTTTTAGCCTCTTGTCCAATGCGGAACGACTGAATTTTGCCCACAATGCCTGCATTTTTCGATGTACAACAGCGACAGCAGCGTGGCCGTCATAGGTCCAGATGTTGTCTAGTACAGCGATGGTACTGACAGATTGCACCCGGCTCGTCGAACCGCCAGCAAACGCCACCACGGTTATGCGACAAGGTTCACACATTGCCGTCACTATCGCCGCAGGTAAACACAACCTTCCAGACGCACTGACTTGCGGTTGGAATTTTCGCACCGCACCACCAACCCAACTACACGCCGAACACAACCTAAGTGTTAGCGTACGCGCAACGATACTGCAGGTTTTTTTGTACCAACGATGAAATAAGACGCAGAGACATCATTAGTGACTATAAATCGTCTCGTTACCGAGCCTGATAATCAGTCTTGTATCCGCTAGAGGGAGTAATTTTCAGGCGACCATCCTGAGCGACAGCAACGTGCAGATATGCGCCGGAATATTGGATAGCGGCAGGACAGTATCCACCGCCCCGAGAGACACCGCCGACCCCGGCATCCCCCACACGACGCTGGATTCCTCATCTTGTGCCACGGTGGGACAACCGGCGTTATGTATCTTCAGTAACCCGCTAGAGCCATCCTTGCCCATCCCCGTCAGAATCACACCCACTGCATTGTTGGCAGCGCATCGCGCCACAGAATTAAACAGCACATCCACAGACGGCCGATGCCGGCTGACCGGTTCGGTATCAAGCAAACGACAGCAAAACGTCCCGCCATCGCGCACCACTTCCAGGTGCTGCTCACCGGGTGCGACATAGGCATGGCCTTGCAATATAGGCTCACCGTCAACCGCCTCCTTAACCCTGAGACAGGTATTCTGGTCAAGTTTTTTGGCAAAGGCCTGGCTGAAGGTACCAGGAATATGCTGCACGATTACGGTGCCGGGCGTATTTTCCGGCAACGGCCGCAGGATATCCTCTAGCGCCTTGGTGCCGCCGGTCGACGCGCCCAGCGCCAGTAATTTACCGGCCTTCGGGTAGTTCACTATTGTCCTGCACTGCAACGGGTTATTATCCAGTGCGCTGATAAGCTGCTCGTGATCGATACGGCTGGCAGCAACCAGTTTTCTGCACAATTCCGAGCCAAACACACCAAGCTCATCAATGTGATCTATCGCCGGCTTGCCAATTGAATCCACCGCTCCCAGCTCCAGTGCCAGTAACGTTGCCGCGGCGCCCTTCTCCGTCAACGTGGACACCATCACAACCGGCATCGGTCGAAGACGCATCAGATTTCGCAAAAACTGGTGACCGTCCATGCGTGGCATTTCAACGTCAAGCGTTAACACATCGGGTTCAAGGAGTTTTATTTTATCACGCGCAATAAACGGATCCGCGGCAGCACCAACGACCTCTAACCTGTGATGCCGATTGATCAATGCCGTCAGCAGTTGCCGAACAACCGCAGAATCGTCAATCACAAGAACCTTGATTTTGTTACTCATAATATCGGGCCGGCAGACACACTAGCCACACATTCTCCAGGGGCCATTTCTGCGACCCTTAGAGGAGCAACAATCAGTGGTATCCGGCGTTTTACGGTCAACGCCTCCTCCCGCACTGCCATGCAGTGAGGGGAGTCGCTTTACCATCACTTTACCAGAGACCGGGTTGAATCGTATCTTACGAGAGAACGATAGCCCGACATCGCGACTGACCACGGCTATGTTTTCATTTTTTAAAAATTCATCGGCATAGCTAATGTTGCGCTGGCCCACATCCTGTTCACTTGTGAACATGGTGCCTCCACCAAACACTTTAGCCTCTAAAAACGGCTTATCCGCTCCAAGATCGATCAGGGTTCGGATAAGCTCATTCATGGCATGCTTGCCATAGCGGGTAGCCTCGGCGGTAGCAACGATACTATCACTTCCACCAGGCAGCAGAAAATGGTTCATGCCGCCGAGCCGTCGGACTGGTTCATAGAGACAAACAGCGACACATGAACCCAGCACGGTTGAGAGTAACTCGTCTCGTGAAGACACATAGCAATCCCCGGGCAGTATCTGCACCACATCAATGCCCATCGCCTTATCGGTAAAGCGCAGCGGGTCTTTGGCCCTTCTTTCTGTGACTACAGGCCCGCCAGACTGCAACTCCCGTATCCAGGTGTAGACTTCTCGCACTTTATTCCCCACTTCAACGTTCCGTCATCGTAGCTAAGCGGCGCTATCCGACACCGCCGCCAAGCCACGAGTCATCGATACCAGCAAGCTATTACATGCCGGCGAGCCAGCGCTGCAAGTGACTCATGCGTTTACAGCCGTGGCCGCATCTCCACGATTAAATCAGATGAGTTACTGCAGTCCTAGGCCAAGCATTTTCGACGCGCTGGCAAATTCGTCGGAGGCACCAACAATTTCCAAAGGAATATTCATGTCTTTAAGTGAAGAGGAATACGACCACAGCAACTGAAATGACGCTGAATCCATACGCTTTACCTGACCGGTATCGACAGTCACGGACTTAACATCCATATGAGAAACAAGGCTATCCTTTAACCCGTCAAGCGTTTGCAAGCGAATATCAGACGGCAAGGTTATAGAGCAGACACCGACATCATTTACATCAACAATCAGTTCATGCTCTTCACTGGTATCATCGTCGAACATGATCAAAAAAGAGTCATCGTCTTCGCTGGACACCTTGGCGGCAGCCTGAGGACCCGACTCTTCAGGCCCATCCAGCAAGACAACAAACGTGTCATCGGTGTTTTCTTTTAATTCATCTACGTTCTCACTCACAGCGGTGTCCTTTTCAGCAGCGGCTCTAATTTGATTGGCCGCCTTGTCTTCTGATTCAGTGGCAGAATGCCCATCTACAGTGTCGTCAACTGTGGAATTCGCACTGTCACCTCTATTTTTCTCTTCTGTGTCACCTATCGGTACCGGGTCAGCTGCATCTGTTACAGTCTCAGTTTGAACCTGCGCCTGCGGAACAGATTGCTCCTCAACACCGACTGCGTCATTACCCGTTGTGACCACTCCATCTGAAACGGTTGTGCCCGCCTCTGCCGGACTGACACCAGCCTCACCAGGCACAGCATCCGCCGCGGCACGTGCATTAGTTTGGTGACTTTTTTCGACCTTCGGTGCATCAGCTGACTTAACTGATACACCGGATGACGCTGTGACTTTGGTTTTGGCTCTAGCCTTCGATTTGGCTTTTGCTTTTGCTTTTGCTTTCGCTTTCGCTTTGACTTTCGCTTTGGCTGTTGTTTTTGCCTTGGCAGAAGATTTACTGCCCGCCTCTACCGCCGTTTTCGCAGGTCCCGCCGCGGCAGTTTTTTTCTTCGATGCAGGCTTGCGCTTTGCCACCGGTTTCTTTTTACCTGAGGCCGTTGCACGGCTTTTTGCCGTGGCCTTATCCGGTACAGCCCCGCCGTCTGAAACCTCTGCCCGTGTTGAATTGGGAGCCGCAGATTTACTCGCCGCCCCGGCACCGGAGCCGCCGGCCTTAACTGCCGTACGCTTCTTGCTCAACACCTGTTTCTTCTTAGCCATCGGGGTCTACCTATCTCCATTTTTCCAGTGAGTTAGCTATACAAACTATCAAGTAACTTACCGTGACCGTGCAATCGACGGTCACTGACTGTCTTCCATTGCGGTCTAGAATTCTTCCCAGTTCGCATCGGTATCAGAGTTCGCCACATTAGCCGGCTTAGAGAAATTTGCCGAATTTACCGACTTCCTGCCAAGCTCAGGGCGTTTATCATGGGCGTCCGGATCGCGTACGGCGGTGATCCTGGCTGGCCTAACCGAGTTGAGCGCGGTTACCTTGGCACTCTTCCCTGTGTTGAAAAAACCGATCAGCTTGATCAGGTTTTCGACCTGCTCGGTGGTCGAGTGACTGGCTGCAGACGCCTCTTCCACCAACGCGGCATTCTGCTGTGTGGCTTCATCAAGCTGAACAATCGCCTGATTAACCAGGGTAATACCTTCTGACTGCTCTTGGCTGGCCGCTGAAATCTCCGACACGATATCGGTCACTTTCTTCACCTGCGACACAATCCCACCGAGAGATCGACCCGACTCATTGACCAGTTCCGCACCATTTTCAACACGATTCACACTGTCTTCGATCAGGTCTTTGATTTCTTTTGCAGCCGTCGCACTTCGTCCGGCAAGATTACGCACCTCGCTGGCAACTACCGCAAAACCACGCCCCTGCTCACCGGCCCGAGCCGCTTCCACCGAAGCGTTAAGCGCCAGTAGATTAGTCTGAAAGGCTATATCATCAATGACGCCGATGATGTCTGATATCTTTCGACTGGACTCATTGATCTCGGCCATTGCCTGCACCGCCTGACCGACCACCTGCCCGCCTTTCTCAGCCTCCTCTTTCGCAGACAGAGCAACCGCCTTCGCCTGCTTGGAGTTGTCTGCGTTTTGCTTCACGGATGAGGTCATCTCTTCCATACTGGAAGACGTTTCCTGCAAGCTGGCGGCTGCACGCTCGGTGCGTTGACTCAAATCTATATTGCCGGTGTTAATTTCACGAGCCGCCGTATCAACTGTGCTGGCGACGGAGCGAATACTCTGGACAATCTCCGTGAGTTTCTCAACCGATACGTTAGCTTTGCCCTTCACATCGGCAAAAGACCCTTTGTAATCAGTATCAATGGTTTTCGTCAAATCACCCTCTGAAATCCCACTGAGAAAGCCCTGGACATCTTCAACAATATGCTGAGTCACGTCGAGCAGTCCGTTGACACCGCCCGCCAACGCCAGGTACACACCCTGCTTGCCACGCGAATCTATGCGCTCTGACAAACAACCGTTATTTGCTGCTCTGACGACGGAATCCACCTCATCCATTACACGACGCTGTTCGGTGATGTCGACCCACTCCATTGATGTTCCGAGTCGCACACCATCGTCGCTCCATATCGCATTAAGCTTTACATTGATAATACGATCACCGGCGGTGATTTCGGATTCGTGGCACTTGGACAAACTACCAATAACGGATCGGAACGCAGATTGATTATCACTGAGTACAGCCAGATCCATTCCTTCCAGTGCGCCGCTGTTTAACCCCGGATTCAGCGACGACATTGCTGCGCGATGTTGATTCATATAATCACGCATACTTGAATTTACAAACACAATGCTGTGATCCTCAGCGGCGAGACAGACCATCGTCGTCAGTTTTTCAAGACCCTGACTCAATCGACCGATTCTGGCGATACTCGCCTGATCCGCCTGTTCACGGTCCTTAAGCTGTGTCTGCATGACAGACATCATTTTCAAGGTTCCAGTCTGACTCTCAACATTATCGAACTGACGCGAGAGATCACCATCTGCGATTTCGGCGGCAATTTTGTTAAGCTCGGTCGGGTCCGCCCCCAACTGCTTCTCTGTGTTGCGCACAATCAGGTAAGCAACCGTCAGCGCGAGCAATATACCCAGTGCATTCATGATCAGCATAATACGGGTCAGGGTATCCAACACGACGAACGCCTCTTCGACATCCTGCTCAACGACCAGCAACCATTCGGCCCCTAGAACATCGATCATTTTCGACACCCTGAGCACCTCCACGCCACGGTCGTCAATCCGGATCTCGCCTGCCCCGTCGGCTTGCTGGCGTAATAATTCTTCAGTATCCACCGATCTGACCAGGATGGTAGGTTCTTCGACAAACGGCATTTGCGTGCGCATTAAACCGTCATCACCGACCAGATAGGCTTTGCTGGTGTCTCCCATTCCCAGACGGTCAACGACCACTTGATTGATAAGATCAAGCGGCATTTGATAAATCAGTACCCCGACAATAGCCCCGGCATCGTAGAGCGGCGCAGAGATAAACGAAGCCGGTTGATTGTAGGATGGCAGATAACGGTTGAAGTCAGTCAGATAAGACTCACCCTTTGGCAACAACAACGCCGCATTAAATGCGTCACCAATACCACTGGCAGCGTATGGTCCGGTTTTAAGTGAAGTGGCGTAATCCAGCTCTTTGTAAACGCTGTAAACCACATTACCGGTTTCTGGATCCGCGATAAATATGTCGTAGAACCCGTAAGCGTTTAAAAAGTCGTTAAAATACGCGTGATTGTATTTATGTACCATACTGTAGGTACTACCGTCTTGCGCATTATGCAGATTATTCTTGCTGCCTACCTCATGGCTGTTCGCTGCAATGTACAGGCTTTGCAACAGAACACTGGCACGCGAAGCAGGTACCAGCGGGTCAATAGCGATCCCGGTCTGGCCGTATTCCCCGGTGAGTTTCGCACCAAACTGGTTGGTGTAATAATCTTTTACGCCTGCTAAACGATCCTCCATGCTCACACTGTCATTGCTGCCGACAGGAGGCACGGGCTGGCTGCTTTCCAGATCCTGATACGCCTTGGAAAACTCCTTCGCCGCATCAATCACAGCGTGGTCTTCCGCCATCAACTGAATTTGAGTCTCAATGGAGTTAAAGTAGGTACCAAGTGACTGCTCACGAGATTCCCGGGCGGCAACCAATTGATTCACGGCATTTTCAGTCAGTACACTTCTCACCTTTTCTGTAACCAGAAAGGAAATACCAGCAAGTGGGACAATAGCTGCGACGACAAAGGCGACCAGTAACTTGGATTTTAGTTTCATGAGTGTTGTTCTTCCGTAAACATCGTTTTCTTATTTTTTACCGCAACCGTTTAAATCCGTATCTCAAGCAGCCTCATCGAGAGCATCCAGATCAGGCACCCAATCTGAGATCAATAAATCAATATCGAGAATAATCACCATTTTCTCCTCTATGGAGATCAGGCCTTTCACAACATCTCTGACCTGCTGATTGGCAAACTCAGGATTTGTCTGAATGGCACCGTGGTCAAACTTATAGACCTCCGAGACAGCATCAACCACCACGCCAAGGACATGCTCTTTGCCCTCGAGCTCGGCCCGTACCACAATAACAACCGTGGTCGAATGGAACTCTGCGGTTTTCAAGTTAAACTTAACCCGCAAATCAATTATTGGTACAATCGCACCGCGAAGGTTGATAACCCCGAGCATATAGTCTGGCGTGTCCGGGATGCGCGTGACACCATTCCACCCCTGAATACCCTGCACAGAAAGAATATCGACACCGTATTCTTCATTGCCCAGTATAAAGGTAAGAAATTCACCACTGTTGTCCATGTTATCGGCGTTTTCTGTATTCGTGCTCATCTGCTTGCCTCTTATTCTATTATCTTGATCTTCTGGTGCATGTCCAACATCGCCCTGGTGCCTGCCAGATCCGGCAGTTTCAGACTAGGCAGCATCAGCGAGTTCGACTTCCTCATGAGGAAGAGATCCGTTGTTCTTTAGATTTTGCAACAATCCGGGAATATCGAGAATCAACGCAACCCGCCCGTCCCCCAGAATGGTCGCCCCCGTTAATCCATCCACTTTCTTGTAGTTTTTCTCGATACTTTTAATAACAATTTGCTGCTGTTCCAGTAACTCATTGACCAGCACGCCAAAGCGGATATTCTCGGTCTCAACAATCACCAGAAGGTCAGCCGGTCTGGCTCCTTCTTCCTGCATAACACCAAACTCATCGGCCGCACGTGCAACCGGTATATAACGGTCGCGCAACAGATAGACCTCGCCGCTTCCACTGATTGTTTTGATTTGATCCGGATGTATCTGCACGGTTTCGACGATGGACAACAAAGAGATTACATAGATCTCGCCACCCACCCGAACCAGCTGGCCGTCGAGTATGGCCAGTGTCAGCGGCAGACTGATGCGAAGCGATGTACCTTTGCCTGGAAATGACTGAACTCTGATCTGCCCACCAAGATCAATAATGTTGCGCCGTACCACATCCATGCCGACGCCACGCCCCGACACATCACTTACCACCTCGGCTGTAGAGAATCCCGGGTGGAAAATGAGATTATCAACCCGCTCATCAGAAAGATTTTCTCCCGGTGAAACCAATCCCTTCTCGACGGCCTTCTGCAGGATTCTTTCACGATTCAGACCTGCACCATCATCCTCCACCTTGATCACAACGTTACCGCCTTCGTGCGCGGCACTGAGATGCAACGTACCGGTTTCATCCTTGCCGTTCTCAGCGCGGACATCCGGCATCTCAATACCGTGATCAAGCGAGTTTCTCACCAGGTGCACAAGAGGATCACTCAGTTTTTCCAATACCGTTTTATCCACCTCAGTGTGCTCACCCGACACCACCAGGTTAATCTTCTTACCTAACGTGTTACTTAGATCCCGCACTAGACGCGGAAACCTGCTAAAGCTGGAGTTGATTGGCAGCATGCGAATCTGCATGGCACTTTCCTGTAGCTCACGGGTGTGACGCTCCAGTTGAATCAAACCATCACGCAATTCGTCAATCACCTCGGGATTGTAGAACTCACCAAAGCGCTTCAACATTGACTGGGTAATCACCAGTTCTCCGACCAGATTCAAAAGCGAGTCAACCTTGTCTATACCCACCCGGATAGACGAAGATTCAGACGAGGCTTTTTTCTTCGGTTTGGCAGAACCTGCCGCAGGTTTTGCGGCCTTGTCGGCGGCGGCTGGCGGCGTATTCCCTTCAGCCGCCGCCACCGTTGCCGCTGGAGCGTCTGCGGTTTCCTCGCACTCTATCTCAAGCTCACATTGCTCTATAACCCAGGTAAAACACTCTTCAATCGCCTGTTGATCTGACGCGCTCTTAAGCGCTATATTCCATGTGATATGCAGTTCCTCAGGATCCAGATCCTGAAAGCCGGGCAACTGCTCGGTATCAGCGGTGACATCCATCTCACCCAGCAGAGCCAGTTCTTTAAAGATAGTGAGTGGATCGTTTCCACTGTGCAGTATATCCGGCGACGGCTTGAAGCTAATGTTCCAGGCTTTTACAATCTCATCGTCGCCACTGTCCGCACAATCACTCGCCGGCACGGCATCTTCGGCCCCGCTTGCAGGTGCACTTTCGGTCGCACCTCCAGAGTTCTCCAACATCTTTTTGATTCTGATATCCAATGGTTCGCGCGCCGGAGAGTCGTCTGGCTCACCGTTTTTAAGATGCTCTATCATGCCGCCAATGCAATCTACCGACTCCAACAGCAGTTGCACAGCATCTTCGGTCACCTCTCTTTCACCATCCCGCATCTGATCAAGGATGGTCTCAACACCATGTGTAAACCCTGAGATTCCGAGAAACCCGAAAGTCCCGGCTCCGCCCTTGATTGAGTGTGCGGCACGGAAAATATTGTTGATAATCTCAAGGTCAGCTGCCCCGAGATCAAGCCCGAGAAGGCCGGTTTCCATTACCTCCAAACCTTCGGCACTTTCTTCGAAAAAGACTTCGTAGATTTCCGTAAGATCAAGATCCATCGACATTACATTACTCTCTCAGGGTTGAGATACTGGTGAATAGAAGATGCACGACAATCCATTGGCATCAACACTTTGTCCAGATAGCACGCTCCGACGGGGTGACAAACCCGCGCGTCAGAAAATCCCGCTATTACTGCGCTCAGACCACATGGTGGCGGGCGCGAACAATCGCTGGATTTGCCTTGAAAAGGGATTTCGACTAACGCAGGGATAGCGCGACGCAATTGAATCACGTGCGACAAGCAGTCTGATTTGACGCTAGATGCAAGCATCCGTTTGCACTCTCCTTGTGTCACCTGCGGAAATCCTTTCCGTCTGGCCCAACGGTGCTCACACCGTTGACTCCGGAGCCTTGACCAGGCCCTCTTACACATCCTTATCGGCGGGAACTGAATATATTTAGTTATTTGACATGATGGTTGAATAACCGGATCCACGCGTTCAAGCCGGCTGGGTCGGGGATCAAATCTCCGTATTAAGATTTCAGCAGAGAAACCGCTACTCCCCCTAAGCCATGCCCCTGTATTCACGGAAAGATCACAGATGCTACGCAGTTCCAACTCGACCCGGCAGTTTGCGCCCACCAACGAGGAATTCGGTCGAATTCAGCAACTCGTCTATAAGCATACTGCTATTGTCATCGCCGATGACAAACAAGATTTTGTGCGCGCCAGAATTTCAAAACGTATGCGCGACTTGAACATCGTCAGCCTGAGTGAGTACTGCGACCGGGTTGAAACCGGCAAAGAGCCACTGGCGCACTTTACCAATCAGGTGACAACCAACCACACTCACTTTTTCCGTGAAAGCCATCATTTTGACACACTGATCAGCCACCTGACAGAGATCGGAATGGCTGACCGCACTATCTGGTCCTCCGCTTGTTCCTCTGGCGAGGAGCCTTATTCCATCGCCATCGCACTGGCCGAGAATTTCCACAACATTTTTTCGAGCAACACTCGAATACTAGCCACAGATATCGATCAGAAAATTATCGACAGAGCCTCCAAGGCCATCTATCCGGCAGAGAAAATACAGGCGTTGAGCAATACCAGAAAAAGACTTGCCTTCGTTAAAGGCAAGGGCAAACTGGACGGCCAGGTAAGGGTAAAAAAGCCACTTAGGGACCTTATAGAATTCAGGCAGACAAACCTGGTTGAGCAGTGTGTCAAAATGAT
>CALKXD010000082.1 GCA_938003855.1 uncultured Granulosicoccaceae bacterium
ATCATATCCCGACAGATCTGGTGAATACTGTGGCACCGGCGTTGGTCGCCTACCAGGCACGTATAGAGCAGGAGCCTCAGGTGGTGGCGTACTACGATTCCATCAAGTGAGAGACTGTGACCGTGACCCTGTGCAACTGCGAGCATAAAAGCCGATAAATCTATCGTGTTGCAGGTGTTGAGCTAACACTTGTAACACTGTGCGAGTACAATCTGCGGGGCTGCATTCAGAGCTACAGTGTTCAACGCCCGGGTGTTGGTAGTCCGGAAATCAGGGTGACTTGTGCGGCCTGCGGCTGGCCAAATCGCGCTGAATTTGCCAGGGGCGTGATGCTATGCCGTGCTTCGTTGATGAGCCGATGGTCTGTATGTCTCAGTGTGTCCTTGGCACGCTTTGATGTGCACCGGGCATCGCGCAATGCAAACGCGTAAGTCATTGGGTGTGGTGTGAGTATACCGTGTGATTACTACATCTCTTTTATGGCACTGTAGTCGCCGCGCACTTTTACCGTAACGGTGACCGGCTCTTTGCCACGGTTGCGCCAGAACCAACCGTGGTTGCCGGTAAAGGCGGCTGTCAGTGAGCCTTCGTCGCCCGGCACACCACGGCCTTTTTTATAGCTGATCGACTGGCCGTCGTCGTCGGCTTTGCCGTCACCGTGCAGGTCGTAATTAACGACGCCTTTATCGGTCGACCATGAGTATTCTGCTACTGCGCCTTTTAGCATAGCGAGTTTTATTTCTATGCCTTCCCCGCGGCTGAGAGTAATGGACATTTGATCGGTCCAGATATCGTCAGCGTGTGCGGTTGCGACGAACAATCCAAGCAACTGACCGGCCATTGTGTTTACAGGGCTAACGATTTGTGGGGCCTGTGAGTGATCTTCGGCAGCTTCGTCGGCCAGTTGCGTTTTGATCTCACCCATTTCGGACAGCCCCAGCACATTGCCGATGCCGGTCGGGTCTATGTTGTACTCGGCGGGTAGTACAATAGTAACAAGAATCAGAATGGCCGCCGCTATCGCCAGTAGTGTCGATTTAATCAGTCTGGCAGAACTCGGTAGTTGATGGTGTTCGGGCCTGTTTTCGTTGTACATAGCTGGTTTGTCCGTGTCAGGAAATAAAATAACCGGTCATCTGATACCCAAAGAGGATAAAGCCCAATGTCATCACAACAACATTGACCTGATAGGCCTGCTGCCAGAAACCCGTAGATTTCCGCCATACGCCCATGGCAATCAGTATCGCACACAGTGCCAGTAACTGACCGAGTTCAACGCCGATATTAAAAGCCAGTAAATTAGCCACAAGGCCATCAGGTGCGATATCGTAGTCGATAATCTTAGACGATAACCCGAAACCGTGGCATAGACCGAATGCCAGCGTTGCCAGTCGGGTGTCAGGTTGTACGCCAAACCACCGCTTGAAAGCCCCCAGGTTGTCGAGCGATTTGTAGACCACGGAAAGGCCGATGATCGCATCAATCAGATAGCTGTTGATGCCGATACTAAAATACACACCAAGCAGCATTGTGACGGAGTGGCCGATCGCAAACAATGACACATAAAGCGCGATATCCTTCAGGCGATAAAGGAAGAAAACCACCCCGAACAAAAACAGGATATGATCGTAGCCTGTGACCATATGCTTGGCCCCCAGGTACATAAACGGGATCAGGTGCTGGCCGGTGATTTCCTGTATGTAGCCTTTATCGCCACTGGTGACAGCATGTGCCAGAAGTTGCTGTGCAGGTGTAATCAACAGCAGTAACAGCAGTAATAATCGAAGTGCCGGGTTGTTGCTCATTTCGTGATTAACGTCATCTATTGCTCCGGTATCCTGCAGCGGCTGAGTCGCTATGCTCTGTTGAATTTGACGAATGCCCCCTGCCGTGGCTACGGCGATAGATAGGGAGAGTATTCTGTTTCTTGTGACTGATAAGGAAAGCTGCCGGTGCTGCGGGTAACCGCGGTGATTGAAATTTTAAGTCTTCTTCCCATGTCTGGTGGTGTTAGTTCGTTGTCTTCAATGGTGAGAATCTCAGCCTGACCCTGCAGGTTCAGCAATGTGGCGGTGACGTAGTCGATCACCTGTATGCCGACACGTGGCTCATGCGTTATGTTCCCCAGTGTATTAAAAAAGTTGTTGCCTTTGTAGTCGGGTATCAGAATGGTAGTGTTGTTGAGGATACTGACAAATCCGGGCAGACCGCCACGGTGGTTGATGTCAACACCAAAACGAGGATCCTCACTTAACGCGGCAGCTCGTGAGGCGATATACAGGGTGTCTGCGCGTTTTAGCAATTCGCTATCGGTCTGATCCAGTGAGCTATGCACGCTCACAACGGACGGTGTTGCTTCTGTTGTCTGATGCGGGGTTCGTTTTTGAATGTACTTGGGGCAGTTGCCATAGCTCTGATCCACCGCCACGTGCAGCTGATTGTCGGCATTGCGTTTCACTGTGCCGTTTAGACGGTTGCGTCGGCGGCTTGCAGTGTCCAGGCCGACGATGCTCACTTTTGATCCTGGTGACAGTTGCAAGTCTGCCGGTTCACCGGGCGGTGGCGTTGATAGAATGCAGAGTGTTTTGTTGTCCGGTGTCTGCATGAAACCTGGCTTACCTGTGCGCACCGTGGCCCAGGGGTGTCCCTCGCCGTCGACAGCGGCCAGATGTACCCACGGCAGTTGCGTAAAAAACTCCCTATGCTGGTCGGGCATGTGATCTCTTATCATATGCCTGCCTAAGTCAGCCAGGCGATCGTCAATTCCCAGTGATTTGTGCAGGCTGACTTCGCCTTCATGAAACACGGGTGGCAACAGGCGGTTGTCTGTCATTAACTTAGTTCCTTGTGAGTTCGTCCGTTGCGGACACGCGGTTAAATAAAGACTGTCTGCAGACTGTATGCGCGCTCACAGACGTCACGATGCAGATTCGGTGTGCGCTTGAAAAGGCCGCGAGGTGCTGATTTTTTTGATCGAAGTGGCCATATCCCGCTGCGTTGGCTGCACAGTGTGGTTGTCTGTAGTGCCGGGGTCTCAGGACGGTGATTGCTGTATGCATTGTGTAGTTGCCAGTACAGGCCCCAAGCCAACAGCCTGTCATTGGTGCGGTAGCATGGCTGTTATTAAAGCTGACTCATCTGCATTGTCTGCTGGCTGTGATCGACAAGTGGCGGCGGGCTCATGGTTGCCCGCCACGGTAGCAATTGCGCAATAGCCCGGTGAGTTGCCATCATGAAAATCAGATGGCAGGATTTCCGGTCTGCAGAGCTAGCGGTAGGTTATTGGCACCCTGCCACCTTCCAGTTTCGAGATCATCGTTTGTGGTACACCAAATACTAATCCCGCCAGTGCGCCAAGGACCATTGACCGGCCACAGGTATCACCGCCACAGCGAATGTTGTCGCGGATCGTGGTTTCAAAGTCGGTGGCAAACTTCAACAAATGCCAGGTAACCGGCAGCGCAGATTCCACGTAGCAGGCCAATCCGAAGCGTGTAGCAGTATCCAGTGGCTGATAGGTAGTGATGGCTGACGCCTCCTGCAGCAACTCGCCAATCTGGCCATCGGTGTTATCTGCCGATTGCTGCAGTGCGTCAACAAGGCTGGCCCCGCCGCTTATCAATTGCATGCAGCGATAAACAGCATCGGCACCGGTAACCACGTTGTCGTTTGTCGAGATTACTTTGACTGCAGGTTCCACGGCTTGCAGCGGCTGGTCTTCTGAAAACAACCCGGCCAAACTGCAGAAGGCAGGCATCTGATTGTCATCCATTCCGGTTGGGTCGCTGATGTCGTCACCGTCAGTAATGATTTTAGCCACCAGCGCCTTGGTCGGTTTGTCGGCGTATCCGACATAGCTTCCGCAAGGGCCAAATGTCTCGAAGAAGGACTTGCGGTGGGTCTGTGCTGAGTAGTTGCCGTCGGCGATTAGTTGCGCGGCGATGCGGGCCGACTCGCCATAGTGGGACAGTTGTCCGGCGTGTCTGCCGCCATGTACAAAAGAGCCGCGTTTATTGTTGTAAGCGTTTGCATCGGGCTGTCTGAACAGGAGATCGCCGGACTGCTCCAGTAGTTGTATTTGCTCTTGATCGTAAAGCCAGTGCAGCCCCATAGCAGCGGCATCCGCTACCAGGACGCCGGCAATTGCCTGTTTTTTATCCAATGTTATTACTCCTTATATAGGGTGAAGATCAGGGCTTGCTGCCAGTATAACGTTCTCTGAATTTGTCAACCTGTCCCGAGTTTGTCAGTGTGCGCTGCTCTCCGGTATAGGCCGGGTGGCAGTTCGAGCACACCTCAACGCGAATATCGCCGTTGTGGGTTGAGCCGGTGTCGAAGTTGTTGCCGCAGTTGCTGCAGCTGACGTTAACCTGTTGGTAAGCGGGCGTGGTCATGTTGTGCTTCTCCTGGGTTGATTATTTGCGTTGTACAAGGGCGATGTTGCGAGATCAATTGCCGTGATTGACAGTGCCCTTGCTGAATTCGTCTACCTATCGTATGGTAGGTGAAATGAAATTCAAGGCTTGCCGTTGCATTCTCGTAGAACGGTGTTTTACGGACAGGCTGACAGGTAGTTCCTGCTGCATACCAGCGGGGAATTCACAGACCCGCAGGGTCGGCAAAACGCTCGACGCCGATTGACGGGCAAACTTAAAGGAAAAAGATGACTGCTATTGAGGTTCGAGAAGAGTATCTGATCAAGAGCGAGGAGGCGCTCAGGCAGCAATTTGGTGAGACCACCGATAGTATCTGGGAAAAAGCCACCGCAACCCTGAGTGATCCGATGGTTGAGTTCATCGGAAAGTCGCCGTTTTGCTGTATCTCATCTTCTGATAGTGCCGGGCGCTCTGATCTTTCTCCACGGGGCGATGCGCCCGGTTTTATTGAGGTCGCTGATCGTAAAACCCTGTTGATTCCCGATCGACCCGGCAACCGGCGCTATGACACGATTCGAAATATCTTTGAAACCGGTCAGATGTCGCTGTTGTTCATTATCCCGGGTGTACCGATAACGTTGCGGGTTAACGGACGGGCAGAGGTTACCCGTGATCCGGCCATACTTGAACGTTTTCCAGTCAGGGGCAAGCTGCCTGCCATGGTAGTTATTGTGACGGTACAGGAAGCCTACGGGCACTGTGCCAAGGCGATTCTACGCGGTAAAATCTGGCAGGAAGACTTCAAACTGTCCTCCGCCGATGTGCCAAGCCTGGCTGATCTGATGTCTCATCACCTTGCTGTAAACAGCGAGGTATACACCGATCTCGAGGATGTGATCTCGCGCGACATCAGAGACGACATGTACTGATACACCGACCAGGCCCTTCGCTGCAGCGCTGGTCATTTCCGTCGCGGGAAATAATTCCGGCACAGTGTGTCCCGTGCCGCTTGTGTCAAATCGGTGCGCGGCTGGCTGCCGGAAAAAATTAGTGGTTGCGTAGCCTGCGCTCAAGTGTTTTAGTTATCGCCCGAGGCATCCGTTCCACCAGGGAGATAATTCGTTGAAAATAGAAACTAAAGCTGTCCATTCAGGCTACAAACCGGACCCGACAACCAACGCGGTGGCGGTGCCGATCTATCAAACCACAGCGTTTGCGTTTGACGATACCCAGCACGGCGCGGATTTGTTTGACCTGAAAGTGCTTGGCAACATCTACTCGCGGATAATGAACCCGACCAATGATGTGCTGGAACAGCGAATTGCCGATATGGAAGGGGGTGCTGCCGCACTGGCACTGGCCTCAGGTCAGGCGGCGACCACCAATGCGATCCTCACCATAGCCGAGGCCGGCGATAACATCGTCAGTACCTCTACACTTTATGGTGGCACCTATAATCTGCTGGCACACACGCTGCCGCAACTCGGTATTTCGACCCGTTTCATTGATCCTGAAAATCCGCAGGAACTACACACCCAAATTGACGCGAAAACGAAAGCGGTGTTTTGCGAATCTATAGGGAACCCGGCCGGCAACGTTGTAGACCTGCAAGCCATGGCTGATATTGCTCATTCGCATGGCGTGCCGCTTATCGTAGACAATACCGTGGCATCCCCGTACCTGTGCCGGCCATTTGAATTTGGCGCTGATATCGTTGTGCATTCACTGACAAAATACATTGCCGGTCATGGCACTATTGTCGGTGGGATGATTGTTGATTCTAACAATTTTGACTGGGTTGCAAACAAAGACCGGTTCCGCAGGCTGAATGAGCCGGATGTCTCTTATCATGGTGTTGTCTATACAGAAACCGGGTTGCCGCCTTATATACTCAGAGCGCGTGTGGTGCCGCTTCGGAATATGGGGGCAGCGCTGGCACCGATGACTGCATTTATGACAATGCAGGGGCTGGAGACTCTGCCGCTTCGGATGGATCGCATCTGTGAAAATACCCTCGCTGTGGCCGAGCATCTGCAGCAGGATTCACGTGTCTCCTGGGTTCGCTATGCAGGAATGCCGTCCAGTCCGTACCATGCGCTTGCTCAAAAATACACCAGTGGCAAAGCATCTGGTGTGATGAGTTTTGGTATCAAGGGCGGCGTGCCTGAGGCGACTAAATTCATCGATGCGTTACAACTGATCACGCGCCTGGTTAATATTGGTGATGCCAAATCACTGGCCTGTCATCCCGCTTCAACCACCCACCGGCAGTTGTCACCGGAGGAGCTTGCCAGTTCCGGCGTAACCGAGGACCTGATTCGTTTGTCGATCGGCATAGAGCACAGTGACGATATCATTGCAGATATCGATCAGGCGCTTGCTGCAACGGCCTGACGACGCCCTGCGGGGAATAACCACGGACGACGGTGTGGTGCCAGAATAGCGTGGGCTGCACCGCCCGTCCGATCATTTAAGAAGGCGATTTTTTCAGAACGCTTCAAGGGGCTGTTTCCGCTAAAAGCTCCTGCACCGTCAGTTGCCGGCAATAGCCACTGATTGTTTTCAGCGAGTGGTCGTGACGTGCCTGTGAGTAGGTAAGGCAGGCGTCAGTTGCCTGCGTCACCAGATAACCCAGATCACAGGCATCCCGAATAGCGCTTTCGACACACTGATCAGTGATCAGGCCGCTGATCACCAACTGCCGCACACCGAGGTTTCGGAGCAGATAATCTATGTGTGTCGAAATAAATACCGATGAAGATGTTTTAGGTAGCCATATTTCATCGTCGGCAGGCTTTAGCTGATCGATCACTTTTCCGTCCCAGGAGTTTTTGGGCACATGAAAGCCGGTGATTTTATAGTCAAGGCTTCGGTCGCGCCCGTCGAGTGTGAGGCTTTCTATGGTGGTGTGGATGACTTCAATTCCGGCCTGGCGAAAGCCCTGTAGCAATCGCTGCATGTTCGGGATAACCCGACTTTCCAGTTCGGAGAAATACCAGCCGTAACGCTGCTCGAAATCACTGCTGTCAAGGTTTTTAAATTCTGCTCCGTTGCGGTGTGCGCTGAAGTTCTGTACATCTATAAACAGCAGCGCGGTTTGCTCTGCCTGAAGCGGGACTTCGCGAGTGAGTGACATGAACGTTGCGCTCCTGAGGTGGCGGTTTGTGTATTGCGGTGGCTAATCGGTGAGGTTGCTGCTAATGGCGTGGCGGATAAGATCGGCGACAATAGCGGCCCATTTTTTCTGCCCTTCAGTATCGCTAATAAGGTCGTTACGTATTTCGATCAGGCAGTTCTGGACGCGATTTCTCTCGGCGTGCTGCGGGATAAACCAATCTGATTCATCATCGATTTGATAGGGTTCATTTAACCCGGTGTTGACTTGCGGGTAGTGCCTTGCTGCATAGGCTGCCATGGCGTTTGATGTGTCGTTATCGTGGCGGAATAACAAGCCAAGCTCCCACGGTCGGTGTTTGCCATCAAGTTCCGGTGTGAAGCTATGAATGGAAAATGCCCAGTTTGTTTCGGTGTTTTGGAAGTGCGCTGTCAGCGCGTTATCGAGAGGGTTGAAAATCTCTGCAATCCGACGCTCGCGATCTTCCGGTGTGAGGTTCCGGTTGCCGGGAATCGTGGTTCCATGGCTGACCGTGGGTATTGAGTCGGGTGCCGGGGGCGGACGGTTACAGTCGATAAGCAGGCGGCTGTATCGTTGGATGATCAGTGTTACATCAAGCGCGCTGGCAATTCGACGTGCCGTCGCTTCAGCGCCGATGTCGTAGGCGATATGAGTTTTAAGTACTTCGGCAGGCAGGCCAAGATTGTTCAGCGATTGCGGAATTGTGTTACCGGCATGTTCACAAAGCAGCAGTCCCGCCACGTTGCCACTGGAGCAGATGCACTCGACCGCTGGTGGGTCTGCGTCAGTGACAAGCATGATCAAGCGTTAAAAAGTGATTACGGCAAGATAGCCTCATGCAAAACACCTCCAGTATGACTGCGACATAAATCAGTTTGCGGGTGATAAAGAAAATAATCAATCAAATTGTGTGTGATAGATAATTCTGATAGATTATTTTCACATCGCAGGAGGAAAGTGGTTGTAATGACTGTACGTGCCAACATCGAGGCTAGTGTCTCATCCATGACCAGCGCAGAGCGCAAGCTCGCCAGTACCTTGTTATCGGACTACCCGTTTGCCGGGCTCGATACCATCCAGTCACTCGCAGGGAAAAGCCGTGTGTCGGCCCCATCGGTTTCTAGATTCGTCAATAAGCTGGGTTGCAAAGGGTATCTAGACTTTCAGCGCTGCCTGATCGATGAGCTAAGAGAGGAGCAACGGTCACCCGCCGAGTTGCAATTGGCCGTGTCTGACGATACTCCCAGCGCCGCGCACACGTTTACCGGTTTTACCGACCGCTCTGTGCAACTGGTGGCTCAAATGACAGAGCATTTATCAGAAAACCGGTTTACCGCACTGTGTGAAATACTGGCAGACGAACGGCGGGCCTTGTATTTTCTCGGTGGCGAGATGAGTGATCCAGTGCTGCGTTTACTCTCAAACCATCTGCGACGCGTGCGTCGGCAGGTGTTTCATTTATCAACTGATTCCAGCAGTTGGCCGGCCTCTGTCATGCAGATGCGTGCTAAAGATATATTTGTCACTATGGATTTGCGACGCTATCAACCGTCACTGCTGCAACTCGCCAGACAAGTCACAAGTCACGCGAGAGCCAGTGTCGTGTTGTTAACCGACAAGTGGTTGTCACCGATCGCAGAACATGCCACCGAGGTTGTACCGCTGCCGATAGAAAATGGTAGCGCATGGGACAGCTACCTGGGCGCGGTGACTTGCTGCGAGGCCATTATTGAACGCGTCGCCAGCGGCGATACCGAAAAAACGCACCGGCGTCTAAAAGATTGGGATGCACTCCGTGCTCCCGGGGTATGGCAGATATGATTGGTGAACCGCTGGTATTTGTTGCAACCTCTGATCTGGCCGGGTTGGTACGCGGCAAAGCGTTTGCAGAAAGTGAACTTGCTGCCAGGCAAACACGTGGGATTGGCTGGGTACCCACCAATGCACTGATAACCTGTTTTGATAACCTCGGCGACGGGCCCTACGGTTCTCTGGGTGACTTGCTTCTGGTGCCGGATGCCGAGACACGGGTTGTGGTGGACTACGAAGATGGCAGCCCGGCTGAAAATTTTGCTATTGGTAATATCGTGACACTCGACGGTGAGCCATGGGAGTGTTGTACCCGGGGCCAGCTTGCGTCAGCATTGGAGCGCTTGCAATCAGTGGCAGGGCTGCAACTCTATTCTGCGTTTGAGCACGAGTTTCAGTTGGTTTCACCGCAAGCTTCTGACAACCCGGCGTTTTCTATGCACGGTCACCGCTTGCAGGCACATTTCTCAGAAGTGTTGTTTGCGGCACTACGCAAGGCCGGTGTTGAGCCAGACAGTTTTATTAATGAATATGGTCGCGATCAATACGAATTACCGATAGGCGCATCACTGGGAATCGATGCAGCCGATGCCGCAGTTGTATTCAGGCAAATAGTTCAGGCAAGTGCAAAACGCTGCCAGCAGAGCGTAAGCTTCTCGCCAATTCGGGACCTCGATGGCGTAGGCAATGGTGTGCATGTGCACCTGAGTTTTAAAAATGCGGCTGGCGAACCGGTCATGTATGACGCCGGCGGAAAGCATGGGCTGTCTTCGGTGGCAGGGTCGTTCATTGCAGGTGTTCTGAAGTACCTGCCGGAGTTTCTGTGCCTAACGGCTCCTTCAGAAATTTCTTATCAGCGCCTGACCCCGCATCGGTGGAGTGCCGCGTTTAATAATCTGGGGGCTCAGGACCGCGAAGCGGCGATGAGAATTTGTCCGATCTCCGGTCGCATGCAAGAGACCATCGCCAGACAATTTAACGTTGAGTACCGCGCTGCAGATGCAGCGGCCTCACCTTACCTGGTGCTGGCAGCACTTATCCATGCCGGTGTACAAGGTATAGAAGAGCAGTTGCCGTTGCCGGATGCCACCACGGATGATTTATCCCTGCTGGATACCGCACAATTGACCGCCAGGGGCATAGAGCGACTGCCGCAAAGTCTGTCCGAGGCCTTATCCAGGTTTGAGCAGAGCGACCACACTGACGCCTGGTTCGGAGAAACCTTCAAGAGTGTCTATGTGGCCTTGAAAAAAGCAGAACTCGCCTACCTCGACGGACTTACCATAGAGCAGAAGTGTGCCGCCTACGGGCGTGTATTCTGATGAGAGGTGAGTACCGCAACAATAACGGCGTGTCGGTATGCTTGAGTTAACCGATCTATCAAAACGGTTTGGCGGAGTGAAGGCGGTAGATCAGGTTTCGCTGACGATCGATGAGGGAGTGGTACATGGGTTGATCGGTCCCAACGGTGCGGGCAAAACAACACTGATAAATTTAATTTCGGGGTTGCTGAAGGCCAGCGGGGGGCAGTTGACCCTCAGGGGGAAATCTATAGATTCGCTCGAGGCACATCAGCGTGCCCGTGCCGGTCTAGCGCGAACGTTTCAGAATTTACGGGTCTATCCAAACCTGACAGTGTCACAAAATATTTCCGTGGCGGCCAGTGCCTCTGCATCCAGAACCGCCGGTGATCATGGCAAAGTCATCAGGGAGGCAATCAGACGGTTTGACCTGGAAGACAAGCAACACCTGCCGGCTTCTGTGTTGTCTTACGGGCACATGCGTCGTCTGGAAATTGTGCGAGCCCTTGCGCTGTCTCCCAGTGTGTTGATGCTTGACGAACCGGCTGCCGGTATGAACCAACAGGAAACCGAAGCGTTGGTCAGCGGGCTGGAGTGGATACGGGATAATCATGGTTGTGCGATTCTGGTCATTGATCACGATTTGCGTTTTATCATGAGGGTCTGCGAGAAAATTACAGTTATGAGTATGGGCAGGGTGCTGACCACAGGCTTACCGGAAGAGGTCTCGGCTGATCCACGAGTTATTGCCGCCTATCTGGGTGATAGTGCAGATGGGCATTTAATCTAAACGAAAAGGAAAACACAATCATGAGCAAGTTGAAAACCGGTACCGTACTTTCAGGTGTTGCCATGGCGGTTATGGTGGCCAGTTCCGTTGCCGCACAAGAGACGATCAAACTCGGTTTTGCTGTTCCGCTGACCGGGGAATACGCGCCGTATACTTCTGTTCAGGGTGCAAAGTGCATGGCCGAGATGATCAATAAGGCCGGTGGTGTCGACGGTAAAATGTTTGAGTTAATGGTGCAGGATGTCGGCACCGACTCGCAAACAGCTATTTCTTTGTCTGAGAAATTTCTCGAGGCAGGCGCGATCACTATTTCTACCATACCATTTTCCGATACCATGATTCCCGTGTCGCAAATTGCCTCTGAATACGGCGCTACTGTCATACAAGCGCAAAGTACCCAGGTGGAGATGCACTCCGGCATAGTGGATAACTTTATTACCAATGTATCGCCAGACCCGTTTACCGCGACGGCGGGTGCCAATTTTGCGCTGGCGCAGGGGGTGAAGAATGTGGTGTTGTTTACTTCGGATGAAGGCGGCTCATGGTCTGCTAAAACGCCGGTATGGTTCGGTGATGTTATCGAGGCAAACGGTGGCAAGGTGCAGGCGTCACTTAACTTCAGTTTCGGTACCTCTGACTGGTCTCCGCAAATTGCCGAAATGAAAAAGCTCGATCCAAAGCCGGACGCAGTTTATATATCATCGGTAATGCCGGATGTGGGTGTGCTGGTCCGGCAGATGCGCACCGCAGGTCTGGATGCCTGGGTGATTGGTTCTGATGGTCTTGATGATCCGTCACTCGACGCGATTGGCGAGGCGGATGCATCGATCCTTGATAAGGTTGCTTTTGCCACACTGGCACCCTCGCATGCTGACAGTGCGATGGCAAAATTCCGCGCTGAATGTGCTGATTTGAACATTCCCGTTGAGGGACTGTTTCCTGCGTTGGGATCGGATATCGTTATGGCGATTGCCTATGGGGTCGAGAAAGCCGGTAGTGTCGATCCGGTTGCAGTCAGAGAAGCCATGCGAGCCGCTGACAGCATTCCGGCCAAGACCGTTGCTAACGTTTCTTTTAAAGAGCACTCGTCCTATGCGCAGCGGACTATTCCAGTGATTGGCTTCAAGGATGGTAAGCGCGTGCTTATATCCAATGAGATACCCGAAGGTGTCCCCGGCGATTGGAAATAGTCACAGCCGTGCTTAATTCCGGTGACCAGGCATCTGCCTGGCGCCGGAGTCGCTGACGGATCGACTATGCTTGAACTTACTCATCTAAAGGTGTTTCATGGCCCGATAGAAGCGGTGCACGGGATATCAATCACCGTGCAGCGCGGTCAATGCGTCTCATTGCTGGGGCCGAATGGTGCGGGCAAGACTTCGACGATATCTGCCATTGCCGGTATTGCCGACTATCAGGGCAGTATACGGTTTCAGGGGGCTGACCTTGCTGCCATCTCAGTCGAAGACCGGCAGCGTGCGGGCATTGCGCTGGCCCCGGAAGGGCGACGTATCTTCAGTAACCTGACGGTCAAAGAGAATCTGTTAATCGGGGCCGCAACCCGCCACGACAGACGTGCCGTGCGCTCTGATATCAATCACTGGTTTGAGTCTTTTCCGGTGCTTGGTGAACGGCGTGATCAGTCGGCCGGGACATTGTCAGGGGGGGAACAGCAAATGCTGACAATTGCCCGGGCGCTGATGAGTAAGCCGCAGATACTGTTACTTGACGAACCAAGTCTGGGTCTGGCACCGCTGATCTGCCAGCAGGTGTTTCGTTTGATCAAAGAGCTGAAATCATCCGGTATGACCATTCTGCTGGTCGAGCAAAATGTCCGTGACGCGCTGGATCTGGCTGACTACGTCTATTTGCTCAACAGTGGCCATATCAGCAACGAGGGAGATCACAACGTCTTTGGTAACGATGCAAACCTAATGGCAGAACTGACCGGAATTCACTAATGGACTATGCCATACAACAAATATTGAATGCGTTGAGTTTCGGTGCGGAGTATGCGCTGCTGGCACTTGGGCTGGCTATTGTTTTTTCTATTATGGGGCTGGTGAACTTTGCCCACGGCGAGATCATTGCGGCCGGTGGTTACAGCATGTTTGCGATCTCGGCACTGCTGACTGGAAACCCGTGGGTGGTTATCGTTGGTGCGCTTATTGTGGCGGTGCTGACATCAGTCTTGCTGGAACGACTGGCGTTTCGCCCGGTGCGCTACGCCGACCCGGCGACCGGCTTGCTGACCGCGTTCGGGGTCAGCATGATTCTGCAAAATCTTTTCCTGTTATTGGTCTCGCCACGGCCGATTGCAGTGACCAATCTCTATTTTCTAAATTGGCCTATTGAGATTGGCAGCGTGCAGATATCGACGCTGCAGATATTTGAAACCGTCAGCACTGCAGTTGCCATTACTGTGCTGGTGCTGTTCTTACGTATGAGTTCCTTTGGCATTGCCATGCGCGCGGCATCTCTCGATTTTGAAATGGTCCGGTTGATGGGCATTAAAGCCAATCGGGTAGTCGCGGTGGCCTTTGCGGTGTCTGGTCTGTTGGCCGGTCTGGCGTGCATATTTATTATGGCCAGACGCGGCAGCGTTGACCCGACGTTTGGGTTTAATCCGGTGTTGAAAGCGTTTGTGGCGTGTGTTGTGGGCGGTTTCGGCAGTCTCGGCGGTGCTGTGCTGGGTGGATTTCTGCTGGGTGCCATTGAAGTTGGGATGCTGGTCGTGCTGCCGCAGAGCTATGGTGGAATGAAAGAAGCCTTTGTGTTTGGCATTGTGGCGTTGATTCTGGTCTGGCGGCCTAACGGTATCCTGTCGCCACCGGTTGAAAAGGGTGACAAGCTATGAGCAGCCTAACCCCCGGTTCCGGGTTTCGCCCTGCATTGACAGGAGCGCTAATTTTGTCAGTGGTGCTGGTCGCTATCGGTGTGCTAGTGGAACTCTATGGTCAGCGCTATCAGATACGTATGGTTTATGCGGCGTATGTCAATCTGCTGGTGGTGCTTGGCCTGCAGGTTTTTATGGGCAATGCCAACATCACTAATTTATCACACAGTGCGTTTATGGGCATTGGTGCCTATGTGGCAGCAATCTGCGTCACACCGGTAAAGATCAAAGCGATCTCGCTACCGGACGCACCGTGGGGCCTGAACACCTTTGCACTTGACCCGATAAGCTCTGCGGTCATCGCGGTGGTAATAACGGCACTGCTTGCGTTACTGGTAGGGTTGATCATCACCCGACTGACGGGTATTGGTGCCACCATTGTTTCGCTGGCGATTCTGGTCATCGTGCATTCTATTTTTTTGCACTACACAGACATCTTCAAAGGCAAGCAGGCATTCTTCGGTATACCGCGAGTATTTACCCTGAACAGTATTCTGGTGGTAACGGTGATTGCGGTGTTTGTGGCCAGGTTGTTTCGTGAGTCGCGCTGGGGAGTGCAATTGCGTGCCAGTGCCGACGATGAAGTCGGCGCGCGTGCGATGGGTGTTGATGTCTTTCGCGTGCGGCTGGTGGCCTGGGTAACGGGGTCGATATTCCTGGCAACTGCCGGTATCTGCTACGCCTATTTTCTGGGCACTATCAGCGCACGGCCGTTTTATTTTACTCATGTGTTTCTGACAGTTGCCATGCTGATTCTAGGCGGAATGCGCACTGTCACCGGTGCGGTTCTCGGAACCGTGTTGATCTCGTTCGGGCTTGAGGGCATTCGATTTCTTGAAACCGGACCCGACGTGGCGGGTATAAAGCTACCCGAGATGCTGGGGCTTTCCGGTATTGCGCTTGGGGTGATCATTGTCGCAACAATGGCATTGCGGCCCAGTGGGATAATGGGTAACACAGAAGTCGAGCAGTTGTTTAGAAGACGCAGAACCTAACCATGAATACAGGAGCATAAAGATGAAATGCCAGCATACTATTCATAACCACGATCATCATTTCGGTTGGGACAACAGTCTAGAGCCCGTGTTGACAGTGACGCCGGGGCAGACAGTAGAAATAGATACGATTGATTCTTCCGGTGGGCAGCTCAGTGCTGCTTCGTCACTCGATGACCTCCTCAAGTTGTCGTTTGATTCGGTCAATCCGGTCACCGGGCCGGTCTATATCGAAGGCGCTGAGCCGGGCGATGCTGTCAGTATCCGCTTTCTTGATTTTGCACCGTCGGGCTGGGGGTGGACCGCAAACATCCCCGGTTTTGGCTTACTTGCCGATCAGTTTACCGAGCCACAGCTGCATATCTGGAAGTACGACAGTAACACGATGGCGCCTGCGCTCTATGGTCCAGGCGGGCAGGTCCCGCTGAAGCCGTTTTGTGGAACCGTAGGCCTGGCCATGGCGGAGGCCGGATTACACAGTGTCGTGCCACCACGGCGGGTAGGCGGAAATCTGGATATACGTGATAATGCTGTGGGAACAACGCTGTACCTGCCGGTCGAGGTTGCCGGTGGCTTGTTGTCACTGGGGGATACCCATGCCGCGCAGGGCGACGGGGAGATCTGTGGTACCGCAATCGAGAGCCCAATGGTAGTTGCCATTGAGGTTGATCTGGTCAAACAGGCAAACTTTGCCTTCCCGCGCTTCGAGACTGATGGACCGGTAACCCGTCACCTGGATAGCATGGGGTATCAGGTCGCCACTGGTATCGGACCTGATCTAATGCAAGCGGCACGGGACGCCGTATCAGGCACCATTGACTGGATTTGTGCGCAAACAGGTATGAGCGCGGTCGACGCTTACCTGTTGTGCAGTGTCTGCGGTGACCTTCGTATAAGTGAGATTGTAGATATGCCCAACTGGACGGTGTCATTTTATTTCCCGAAGAGTGCACTTGGCTGATGTAACTGAATAGCGCTGTGGCGCATCGCCACAGCTTAAAAGAGCGGAGGCACTGCGTTGTGGTTGCCTGCCGTGGTGACCCGCCAATTATCCTTTGCCCGGGTGTCTCCACGCTATTGTATTTTTCCGGGGCATCATTAAGATACCTACCTACCGATAGAGAGTTTTCTGATAGAGAGCTTACTGACTGTGGCAGGCTTTAGTCGTCTGCAACAGGGGCAGGGTGTTCTGGAGATCATTGAGGAGCAATGGCGATTGTTAAAAAACTATGGTGCTGTTAACTTTGGCGGCAGCCACCGCCTGCGATACCGCTTATGAAGCGCACTGGCACGGTTATCATTGGTGGCGGTTTAAGTGGCCTGTATGCAGCGCATCAACTGGCTGGCAGCGACTTTATTCTGCTGGAGGCACGAAGCAGGCTCGGTGGTCGTATTTACTCAGAGGCCACTGAATCTAATCGCAAAGGCGGCACAATAGCGGCCATTGATCTGGGGCCTTCCTGGTTCTGGCCGCACCAGCAGCGCATGCAGGCGCTGATCGCAGAATTAGGTCTTGCCTCCCTGGTCTATGAGCAACATAGCGCGGGTAATGCGGTGATGGAATATCCTGATGGTCAAATCGTTACCGGTCAGGGTAGCGCATCAATGGCCGGGTCTTTTCGTCTGGATGGCGGTCTGCAGCGCCTGATCGACACACTGGCGGCCACGCTGGACTCAAGGGCGGTAATGACCGATAGTGCCGTCAGTGAAATTACCCGCGGTATAGAAACAGTCACGGTTACCACAGTCAGCGGTGGTCAGTTGCAGAGTATAGAGTGCAATCAGGTGGTCATTGCGCTGCCGCCAAGGGTGGCAGTCGAAACCCTGACGTTCAAACCTGCGTTACCCGATCACACGACGGCAGCGCTTCGCGCTATACCGACCTGGATGGCGGGGCAGGCTAAGTTTATAGCCGTGTATGAGCAACCGTTCTGGCGGCAGCAGGGCTTGTCCGGTGATGGCGTGAGTCATCGTGGGCCGCTGGTGGAAATTCACGATGCTTCGCCAAAAAACGGTGGACCCTATGCGCTGTTCGGTTTTGTCGGAGTTGCCGCGGCACAGCGTGGGGACCACGCAGATACCATTGTACAAATGGCGATTAAACAAGTTGTTCGTATGTTTGGTGAGCAAGCCGCGCAACCCCGGTCTACCTGGTACAAAGACTGGGCGTTCGATCCATTGACCTCAATTGAGCTTGATCGAGGCGGTCAGCGAGCGCACCCGTCAATGGAGGCCGGCCTGTTGAACTATTGGGATAATCAGATACTTTGGGCCGGGACGGAGGCTGCCGCCGGGCAGGACGCCGGCTATCTTGAAGGGGCGCTGTTGGCGGGTGAGCGGGTCGGGCGGCTGATCAGCAAGGCGGGCTGATCTGTGCTGGGTCAAGGCCGGACGCGTGCGAAATGTATTTTATTTTAGCGCCGTAAAAATCTATAGTTTCAGGTGGTTAACACAGTGTTGGTCAGGTTGTTTGTCACCGGTGGCAGTAAAGGAATCTGTGATGGGGGTCGTTACTTGTGGACCCGGAAATTATGGACATCCGGCGGTTGTAAAAAAAATAACAATAAGAAAATAAAAAGGGAATTTTAAAATGCCACAAACCATCAACACCAATGTCTCCTCGCTCACCGCGCAGCGCAACCTGAATTCTACACAGGGAAGCATGCAAACTGCACTGGAACGATTGTCGTCAGGGCTGCGTATTAACAGCGCGAAGGATGACGCGGCGGGTCTGGCAATCGCAGAGCGTATGAATGGACAGGTTAAGGGTATGAATGTCGCTATTCGCAACGCTAACGATGCCATATCACTGGCACAGGTAGCTGAAGGCGGTCTAAATGAAATTGGAAATATGATGCAAAGAATGCGTGAGCTTGCTGTGCAATCAGCAAACGGCACCAACAGTACCGGAGATCGTGCAAATCTGAATGCAGAATTTGTTGCGCTCGATACGGATATAGCGCGTATTGCCGGAGTTACCCAGTTTAATGGTCTGTCGATAATCGACAGTACCGGTGATGCCGGTGCGATAACCTTTCAGGTCGGTGCCAACAGCGGTGAAGTTCTGGTAGTGGATACCACGGCGGCCGGAACGGCTGCTGCGTCTACCTCGGCGACGATTGACACAGCCGGTAACGCTGACAGTGCAATTACAGCGCTTGATACGGCGATTGATGCGATCACCACCGAACGCGCCACACTGGGTGCGGCACAGAGCCAGTTTACCAGTGCCATTAACAACCTGCAGGTCGGCATGGAAAATCAAGCGGCAGCCCGGGGACGGATTGTTGATGCCGATTTTGCGGTAGAGACGGCCAATATGACACGAGCACAGATTCTACAGCAGGCCGGTACCGCCATGGTTGCTCAGGCAAACGCCTCTCCGCAGGGCGTGTTGAGTCTGTTGCGCTAGATTGAGGGTAGGTTAAAGAACGACAGCGAAAGGGGCCTCGAGCCCCTTTCGTTTGCTGCGGCCTGTAAAGCCGGGCAAAGTTGCGCTATAGTAGGTGGATAGCTAACCGGTCTGACGACCGGACCGTCCAGCGGGAGAGAACAGCCTCTGTGGTTATCACGCTGTCGCCGAAGGGGAAATCACCCGGAAACTCTCAGGCACAAAGGACCGTTGGCGGTTATAGCACTCTGGAAAGACGGGCGTTGCCCGCGCCGAAGGTGTAAGTGGTGATAACACGTATTGTGTGTTGCCGCGAGTCTCTCAGGCCAGTGACAGAGGGGTAAACAGCAACGCTTTTGCGTTGTGCCCTTGATGGAATCTGAGCCACTATGACAGACAACACCAGTCCGGCAGACGCTGCCGCAAAAAAGCCTCCTCAACAAACGCCGTTGCACCGCCTGCATGTAGAAATGGGCGGCAAGATGGTAGACTTTGCCGGTTGGCATATGCCGGTGCAATACCCGGCCGGAATCATGGCCGAGCACAGGCAATGTCGTGAACGCGCAGCCCTGTTTGACGTCTCTCACATGGGCCAGGTTGAGCTGCGTGGCAGTGCAACCGCACATCAACTCGAGGCACTGGTCCCTGCCGATCTGCAATCCCTTCCGCAGGGCAAGGCACGCTATACGTTCTTCACCAATGCCACCGGCGGTATCATGGACGATCTCATTGTTACCAACGCCGGTGATCATTTTTATGTTGTCGTCAATGCGTCCATGCGCTATCAGGACATCCCGCACTTGCGCGATAATCTGCCAGATGTTGAAGTCACCGAGCGCCATGATCTGGCGCTAATTGCCGTGCAGGGGCCCAAAGCGGTTGATGTTGTTAGCCGGCATTGTCCCGATGTTGTACCGCTGACTTTCATGCAGTCGTTGCAAACCAGATTACTAGGGTCTGATTGCCGTATATCGCGGCTGGGCTATACCGGTGAAGATGGTTTTGAGATAGCAATACCGGCCGATGCGGCAGAGTCAATCACCCGCACCCTGCTCGAAGATGAACTCTGCGATGTGGCAGGGCTGGGTGCTCGCGACAGCTTACGGCTGGAGTCCGGATTGTGCCTGTACGGCAATGATATCGATCAGACCACCAGTCCAGTGGAAGCATCACTACTGTGGGCTATACAAAAGCGTCGGCGAGCCGAAGGCGGCTACCCCGGTGCCGATGTGATCAGTGAGCAGATAAATCAGGGCGCCACGCGCAAGTTGGTGGGGATTCAACCTTCTGGCAAAGTGCCGGCGCGTAATGGCGTTGAAGTGCAGGACGCCACTGGCGCTGTGATCGGTAAAATTACCTCGGGTGGTTTCGGGCCCACGGTTGGTGCGCCGGTGGCGATGGGCTATGTCGCCTCCTCTCATTGTGAAGCGGGTACTGACGTGATGCTGGTGATACGCGGTAAAACCCATGTGGCTACGGTGACCGCACTGCCTTTCATTACGCAGAACTATAAGCGCTAGCAGACAGCGTGGTTTTGCCTCTTTAACTAACCTAATTCGAGCAACACGGCATGACATTCCATCCTACTGATTATTTTGCCTACGATTTCGCCAATCGGCGTCACATCGGGCCGTCTCCCGCCGAGATTACCGAGATGCTCGCCGCGGTCGGCTATAACACACTGGACGATCTGATCGATGCAACGGTGCCGCCGGCAATACGTCAAACCGACCCTTTGGACTGGGGACCGGCGCTGACCGAGCGCGATGCACTACACCATATGCGCAAGGTGGCCGAGAAAAATACCTTGTGTACCTCGTTGATCGGGCAGGGCTATTACGGCACAACTACGCCTGCGCCGATTTTGCGGAACATTATGGAGAATCCCGCCTGGTACACCGCTTATACGCCGTATCAGCCGGAGATTTCACAAGGCAGGCTGGAGGCATTACTGAACTTTCAGACGATGGTCTCTGACCTGACCAGCCTGGATATCGCCAACGCGTCATTGCTTGATGAATCGACCGCGGCCGCTGAGGCAATGACCATGGTGCGTCGATCAACCCGCTCGAAGATGAAAAAGTTCTTCGTCGATGAAAATTGTCACCCGCAGACTATAGCCGTTATAAAAACACGTGCTGAGCCATTGGGTATAGAAGTGTGCGTGTCATCCCCTGACGCCTTGCAGGCAGATCAGGTGTTTGGCGCGATCTTCCAGTACCCGGGAACCTACGGACACGTGCGGGATTTCACCGACAGTATTGCGACCTTGCATGAACACGGTGCGCTTGCCATCGTCGCAGCTGACCTGCTGGCGTTGTCACTGTTAAAGTCACCCGGTGAAATGGACGCCGATATCGCTATTGGCTCGACACAGCGCTTTGGTGTGCCGATGGGATATGGCGGGCCGCACGCAGCCTATATGGCTGCCAAAGATGCCTATAAGCGCGCGATGCCTGGCAGAATTGTCGGGGTCTCTATAGACTCACGTGGCAATCAGGCTTATCGATTGGCATTGCAAACACGTGAGCAGCATATACGACGTGAAAAAGCCAATTCCAACGTCTGTACTGCACAGGCGTTGCTGGCGGTGATGGCGTCGATGTATGCAGTGTATCACGGGCCGAATGGCATCAGAGCGATTGCCGAGTCTGTGCATAGAAAAGCGGCACGGCTGGCCAGAGGCCTGAGTGAGAATGGCTTTAATATAGAGCCGGAGGTCTTCTTTGACACCATCACCGTTGAAGTTGGTGGTCTGCAGAAAACCGTCATGGAATCCGCGGTTCGTAACGGTGTGAATTTACGCAAGGTCGGGGACACCCGGGTGGGTATCAGTATTGATGAGCAAACCCGCCCCGAGACAATAGAAGCGGTGTGGGCGGCGTTTGGTATCGATAAGCGGGACGATAGCCAGGCTTATCGCGAGTACCATCTGCCGCAGGCAATGCTCAGAACCAGTAGTATTTTGACTCATCCTATTTTTCATCAGAATCGCTCCGAAGCCGAGTTTACCCGTTACATGCGGCGTCTGGCGGATAGAGACCTGGCGCTGGATCGCTCTATGATTCCTCTCGGTTCGTGCACAATGAAGCTCAATGCCACCGTTGAGATGATCCCGGTGACGTGGCCTGAATTTGGGCAGTTGCATCCTTTTGTACCAGCGGATCAGGCGCGCGGATACGCCGAGATGATCGACGATCTAAATGACAAGCTTTGCCAGATTACCGGTTATGATGCGATCTCGCAGCAACCGAATTCCGGTGCGCAGGGTGAGTACGCGGGTTTGCTGACGATTCGCAATTACCACATTTCGCGTGGTGACGAAGCCCGTAACGTCTGCCTGATTCCGACCTCGGCGCACGGTACCAATCCGGCCTCGGCGCAGATGGTGGGCTGGAAGGTGGTGCCGGTGCATGCGGACAGTGATGGCAATATAGATGTGGCTGACTTTCGGGCCAAGGCCGAGAAATTCAGTGCGCAACTGGCCGGTTGTATGATTACTTATCCCTCAACACACGGTGTATTTGAGGAGACCGTGACGGAAGTGTGCGCCATAACGCACGAGCACGGTGGGCAGGTCTATATAGACGGGGCAAACATGAATGCCATGGTCGGGTTGTCGCAGCCCGGCCATATCGGTGGTGATGTCAGTCACCTGAACCTGCATAAAACCTTTTGCATTCCGCACGGCGGTGGCGGGCCGGGTATGGGCCCGATTGGCGTGAAAAAACATCTGGCCGAATTTCTACCGGGACACCCCGAGCACGATGATGCGGTAGGGCCGGTGTCGGCAGCACCGTTCGGGTCACCCTCGATACTTCCAGTGAGTTGGGCGTATGTGTTGCTGATGGGGGGCGATGGCCTGACTCAAGCTACCAAAATAGCGATACTCAATGCCAACTATATCGCCGCCCGCCTGAAACAATCCTATAAGGTGCTTTTCAGTTCCACCAAGGGGCTGGTGGCGCATGAGTGTATTCTAGACACCCGGCCGATGGCGGATAGTGCTGGCGTCTCGGTTGAAGATGTAGCCAAGCGATTAATCGACAGTGGTTTTCATGCACCGACAATGAGCTGGCCGGTGGCTGGAACCCTGATGGTCGAACCGACCGAGTCAGAACCCAAGGCAGAACTGGACCGCTTTATCGATGCGATGTTGTCTATCCACAGAGAGGCGCAGGATATCGAAGCCGGTAATATAGACGCAGACAACAATCCGCTGAAAAACGCGCCACACACCGTTGCCGATCTGGTGGGTGACTGGGATCGTCCCTACACGCGCGAGCAGGCTTGTTACCCGCCGGGGGCACTCGGGGTGGATAAATACTGGGCACCGGTGAACCGTGTTGATAACGTCTATGGCGACAGAAATCTTATCTGTACCTGCCCATCGATGGATGCGTATGTTGATGACGAAAACTAATTGTTTGCGTCGGCCTGCCGCAGGTCAATTGTTCTGCGGCGTATTCAGTCTGCGCAATAACGCGATGCGTAACCAGAGGCACTTAATGTTTCTGTTGGAACCACGATAACACCGCAAGGCCGGTAGCCTGAGTCACTTGCGACGCTAAAACGCTGTCCCTGCCGGAGCGCCGCGTGCCGCCGATGTCTGCGGTAAGGCCGTCGCTTGTTGTGCCGGCGCAGCTTGAGCTTTCGGGTTTTGTTTTTGTTGTTCGGGAGCTTTGGTTCGCAGAGCTCCATGCCGTTATATTTCGGGTCAATCAGGTGCTGTTAGCGTATTATCAACGGGCTTTGCTGTGCGGCGATGCTGCCATGTGAGGCTTGTCTGGCGATGGCACTGACATCGTTGATAACAGGTACGCATTCACGCTGACAGGTCGGCCGCAATACCAGCGTCCGGGAAGCGGTATTATGGTTGATTTGAGAATAGAGTGACTCTGGTATTTTTTGTTACCATCATCGCCGGAGCCCTGGCGGGTGGTTTTGTTAACGGCCTCACTGGCTTTGGTACAGGGATAACAGCACTGGGTTTGTGGCTCTATGTGCTGCCTCCTTCGGTTGCCGCGACGCTGGTGATCATCTGCTCAACCGCTGCACAGATTCAGACGCTGCCGAAGATATGGCATGCAATTGATGCTCATCGGCTGGCACCTTTCATTGTGCCTGGCCTCATCGGGGTGCCTATTGGGACCTGGTTGCTTGAAAGCATCGATGTGCGTGTGTTCAAGGTGTCCATTGCCTGTTTGTTGATCAGCTATGCGTTGCACTCATTTCTGTACCGTACTGGCACAGTGTACAGTCGGGGAGGTCGCAGTGCTGATGGTGTGATCGGGTTTAGTGGTGGTGTTCTCGGCGGGTTAGCCGGTCTATCGGGTGCTCTGCCGACGATCTGGGCGGATATACGAGGATGGAGTAAAGATGAAAAACGCAGCGTTTTTCAGGGGTTTAATCTATCCATTCTGCTGGCAGCACTTGTGTCCCATGCGGTTTCGGGCTTGCTGCATCGTGATGTGCTTGTAGCGGCTGCTGTGGCGTTGCCGGGGACGTTTACCGGGGCAGCACTGGGCGTCGTGTTGTATGGCCGCCTCGACGAGAACCGTTTTCGTCAAATTGTCTTGCTGCTGCTTGGTGTTTCAGGCATCGGCTTGCTGTGGATGAATGTCCAGGCTGGCTAGCACCCGGCAACGATTGATGATTCGGGATCAACCGTACACCCTGAGAGCCTGATGCTCATGGGGATACCGCGGTCAGAGGTGGTTCTGTTGCGTGAAGCAGTCTACAGTCGCAAATTCTGCAACGCCTTCATCGTTGCCGTCGGTAAAGCAGGCAACAGTGAGCGGATCTGTGGTTTCGGTGAAGTGATAGATGGCATTCACACTGAAAGGGCCGCAGCCCGAGTGCCCTGATGTTGTTCCAGCGTCGGTCATAGTGCCTGTCATGAGGCCCAGTGCATAGGCACACTGTGTCCAGGGCCGACCGGCGAGGGCTCCACCAAGTGGTCGCGGTGCCGTCATTTGACTAAGCGAGCCGGGTGCTAGCAGGTTGCCGCTGAAAAGTGCATGCAGCAACTGCGCGGCATCCTGAGCGTTGCCGGTCAGGCATCCGTGATAAACCCAACCGGGATCATAGTCTGATGCCGCATCCCAGTGCAGGCGTGCAAACTGCTCACGGGATTGAGCCAGAGTTACGGAGGATAAGCCCAACGGCTGGACGATCAGCTCAGAGATGACGTCAGCCATCTTTTGATCTGTCGCCTGTTCTATTTTTTCACAGATAAACAGGTAGCCTATGTTCGAGTATGACCAGCCTTGATCCGGTTGGAAGAGTAGGTCATCGGCGAGAGCGATATCGAGAAGTTTTTCTCTGGACCACGGCGGGTCGCCAGCAGCGACGGCTGCGTGATATTGTTTCACTTGCCCGTAGTCAGGCAGCCCGGAGGTGTGTGCCAGTAGATGGCGCAGGCTGTAAGGCTGGTTGCTGAGGGAGGCATTCAGATCCAGTATGCCTTGTTCAACCAGTTTCAGTGCGCAGATAGCAATTGCTGTTTTGGTGAAACTCCAGTAGGGAAAAAGCAGATCTGGCGACCCTGAAGATCCTTCGCGACCGGACGCTGTTATCCAGTGTGTATAGATGCGCTGTTTTGCCATTAATAGATTTCCCGCCGTCGCCTATGGCTGTGTAGGTTTTTAGTTATTGCGCTTTTTAATTAGTTGCCATCCGGAAACAAGCGCTACGGGGTACCACTCAGGCACGCACTCTTTTGCCGACCACAGGTAGTTACTTAAGAACAACTAAGCGCCTCCATGTGGTAGGTAAAATCTCACGCACCTGAATGATCCTCGCGACGCCCTGTTTCTGGATAGGCACTAATTATTGTGTAGGCAGCAAGGATACCGCTGAGATGGCAGTTAACGTCAATCATTACCTAAGTGGCTGCCGGATAGTCTGCGTGAAGCATGGGTTTACACTCTGATAATGGGCCGGTCGGTTCAGTGGTTATTGGGGCCGTATACTGCACACAAACAGAAATAACTCGTTGTCTGATGCCGGCGCTGAATTGAATCGCCCGGGTCATTGCAACCCTTATTGCCTCAACGTTTTTCTATTGCCGTGCCAAGAGTCCGTTGATCCGTCCGGAGGCAAAATCATGTGTGTGTCTGTGTTTAACGTAGCGAAGTAGTAGTCCTCTGCCGCCGTCCAGCGTCTATGCCAGGCGTGATTATAATCCTGACCTTCTCTTTCCAGCAGGCGAGCCTGGCGTGTGTTATCAGGCACCCGAAGCAATACGCATAAGTCGAGTAAGTCGGCCAGTTCGAGGCGAGTGCTGTAGACCCCCTCCAGCAGTATGACGGGACTGCCGTCGAGGTGAGTGCTAATAAAGGACGGTGTATCGGTATTCCATGCGTTGCTGTGCCAGTTAAAGGCCTGCCAGTCAGCCTGGCCTGTGGCTTTTAATGACTCCAGTACCCGTCTTTGTTGTTGCCAGTCTATTGCAGTGGCGGCGTTTTCTGCGGCGGTGCGAGTGTCCCAGGTGGTGCTGCTGCCACCTTTATAGAATTGATCTGCGCTGATGACAGTGGCCCTTTGCTGCCTGTGAGTATTGAGCCCCGCGGCGGTAAGATCTGCCAGGGTTGACTTACCACACCCGCTGCGACCATCGATGGCGACAATAAACGGACTGCTGAGCGTTGAATTGTTGCGTTCAATGCTATCAATCAGCCGGTGACGCGGTAAATGTGCATTCATCAGGTGGGGCATGTTGGCCTTTGTGGCACGGTGCAGGTGCCTTCAGGGATAACAATGACGCGTCTACGAAATAGCGTCGGGCAGACGATACCCTTGCCTGTAACACGCCCTGATTGATTCCAGAGCCGCGTCAAGTGTGATGTCATTGCCAAAGCGATCAGCGTGCACAATAGGCAGATCAAAGTGTGGCTTGCCGTCGACCATCCAGTGAGCAAGAAACTCGGCGGACCCGCCGCCGGTACCAATCCCGACGTTAAAGCCGGAGGCAAGCCATAAGCCTGCGTGCCCGCTGACGGGTCCGAGTAATGGCAGCCCGTCGGGTGTCCAGCACATCGGGCCGTTGTTGATTGCTTTGATACCGGCATGGCCAAATGCAGGCATACGCTCCAGTAGTTGTTCCAGGTGTGGCATAACCCGGTCGAGTTCCGGTGGGAACAGTTCTTCCTTGAAGTCTGCGGGGATACCGTCAAGTGCCCAGAACTTCGGATCGGTCTCATAGAAGCCGGCAAGAAAACCGTTTTGTTCCTGCCGAACACTGCAGGATACCACGGAGTCTCGCATCGCTGGCACTTCGTGATCCAGGGCGGCGAGTTCAGCGACGCTGTCAGTAATGACTTCGTGATGCTGCGTTGCATATAAGGGAACGTTCAGACCCAGTGGCAGCAGCAGTTCACGGGTCCAGAATGACGCCGCCATGACGACATGTTGTGCGCGAACGGTGCCGACTTTGGTTTCCAGTTGCCATTGCGTGCCATTGTGGTGCAAGGCATCGACCGGCGTCTGCCGGATGACCTCTGCACCGAGATTACGTGCCGCTTTTGCCAGCGCGTTGGTCGTGCTGGTGGGGTCGACGTGACCATCTGTCGGAGTGTGGGCCGCACCGAATAACCCATCGGTTTCTATACAGGGGTGCAGTTCGGCGATGGTGTTATTGTCGACGACCCGGTATGGAATATCCAGCGTTTGATACTTTGGTGCGTAGCTGTGAAACAACGCGTGTTCGCGTTCGGAGGTGGCAACGCGTAGCGATCCGGTCTGGTGAAAGCCGACTGACTGACCGCTGTCCAGCTCGGCCTGCAGATACGTGCGTATCGACCCCGCAAAGAGCTTTGTCATCTCTGCGTAGGGACCGAAATAAGTGGTGTTGCCAGCGGCATGCCAGGTCGAGCCCGAGGTGAGTTCGCGGCGTTCGATCAGGGCACAGTCTGTCCAGCCGAGCCGGGTAAGCCAGTATAGTACTGACGCGCCGACGATGCCGCCTCCGATAACCGCTACCTGCACGTCTGACTTCATTGAGCTCTCGTGAGTTCTTATGTCTCCGTGGTGAAGCATATCCTGATACCTGAAGCGGCGAAAGGCAGGAGTAATCCTGCCGGTAAACCGCTGCTTGACAGGCACGAATGATTGCTATCAAATTGTAAATACAAATTTCAAGGGGCAGTCGTGGGTGGCGGGTGTCGTCAGCGTGCCGCGTAGGCATTGTTATCACACCACCGCAGGTGGGCGTTAACTGAAAACACCATGCCGCCACCGTAATCGCAGTCACCTGTTTGTTCGGCAGGTCTGATAACATGGCAGTCGTTCGATGCGGATGACAACGCCCCGGTACTGGCCTGGAACTGACAACGGGGTGGCGGCGATGGATGCTTTTTTTTACGGCATCTGTTTTAAGTCGAAGGATTCAGTGTGCCGGCGGGGCAACGCCCATGACGGTTTTAAGCGCGTGACGAATTTCTACGGCTGGTGTTGATACCGGTCTGCAGTCAATCACTGACGAGTAACTGGAAAGTAAAGCGGATGATTTGTTACCAACAAAGAGCGGGGGATACATGAAACAAGTACTGAAGTGGGGACTACTGGCCTCAACAATGACACTGTTGCCGGTGGGTGCCTATGCGGACACGGCAGACGGTGAAGCCTTGGTCGGTAAATCGTGGGATGACATCGTTGCCATGGCTAAGGGCGGGGAAGTCAACTGGTTTCTGTGGGGCGGTTCAGACAACATCAACCAGTATGTCACCGAGTACATTGGCGGTATCCTGAAAAACGACTACGACATCAAACTCAATCGTGTCGGTCTGACGGATACGGTAGAAGCGGTAAATATAGTGTTGGGCGAGAAAGAATCGGGCGTGATGGACAAGGGCTCGGTCGACATGATCTGGATCAACGGTGAAAATTTCCGCACCATGAAGCAGGGCGGACTCGCCTATTGCGGTTACACCGATACGCTGCCGAATAACCAGTTGGTCAACTGGGATAACCCGGCGATTGCCAATGACTTCGGCGTACCCGTAGACGGCTGCGAGGTACCTTGGTCAAAAGCGCAGTTTGCGTTTGCGTACGACACCATGCGCACTGAAGAACCTCCTCGCACCATTGGTGATCTGATAACCTGGGCAAAAGCGAATCCCGGTCGCTTCACCTATCCAGCGCCACCCGATTTCAATGGCTCTGTGTTTGTCCGGCACGTTTTTTATCATGCTGCCGGTGGTGTTGATAACTTAATGGGACCGTTTGATCAGGCAAAATTTGATGAAGTCTCGGCCAAAACCTGGGAGATCCTCAACGATCTGGAAAGCAGCCTCTGGCGCGAGGGTAAGACCTACCCGACGTCCATCAGTGCGATGGAGCAGTTGTATGCGAATTCAGAAGTCGACCTGACTTTCAACTACGAGCCTGCAGGTGTCGGACTCAACATCGAAAACGGTGTGTTCCCGCCAACCACACAGGGCTACGGTTTAACAGACGGCACCATTGGTAACACCAATTACACTATTATTCCGTTCAACTCACCGAATAAGGCGGCCGCGCTGGTACTGCAGAACGTACTGCTGTCCGGCGACGCGCAGTATCAAAAAGCCTTGCCGGACGTGTGGGGTACCAAGCCTGCGATAGAAATGTCGCGCACCAGTGCTGAAGTGCAGGAGAAGTTTGCTGCAATAAAAGCACACCCGAATGTGGTCCCTGCCGAAGAACTTGCCAAGGCCGCGTTGCCCGAGTTGCAGGCCGCCTGGATCTCTGCCATCGAAAAAGGCTGGCTTGCCAATGTAGGTAACTAGCAATCCTGCGCGGTAGAAATCCGCCCGCCCGGGTTGTGCCAGGGCGTGTAGGCATTAATCGATTTTCTACCGCGCGGGTGGCTGGCCTGCAAAAAGCCGTTTGTGCTTTAGTCCCGTGTAGGTCCGGCTGCTGCCGCACCGTATCTTGCGGGAAACCCCATCCGACTATAGAAACTAAAACCCCGAGCCATGTCAGATCGACTTAAGGTATTTTTACTGCTGTTACCAGCCTTGTCGGTTATTGTGGTTTTATTCTTCGGTGGGCTGCTCATCGGTTTGATGCGCAGTTTCAACTACATGCCGGTGATTGGATTAACAGAACCGGATTTCAGCGCCTATGTGTCGGTGTTTACCGACAGAGAGTTTTACCTCTCCTTTATGCTGACGTTTTATATTGCGTTTGTGTCGACGGTGATTTCGTCGATACTGGCAATAGGGGCAGCGTTGCTGTTGCGACGACAGTTTGTCGGCCGGGCAATCGTTAACTTTTTATTCCAGCTGAATCTGACGGTCCCGCATCTGGTTGGGGCTATCGGGATTCTGTATTTGTTTTCCCAGTCCGGCAGCTTTGCGCGACTGGCGGCGGAATGGGGCATGATTGCGCGACCGGCAGAGTTTCCAGCGCTGGTGTTCGACCCCTACGCCATCGGCATCATTTTGCAGTACGTGTGGAAAGAAGTGCCGTTTATCGGTGTGATTGTGCTGGCCAATATGCAGTCTATTGGTGAAGACTACGAAAGTGTCGCCAGATCACTGGGGGCTAATCGCTGGCAGTCTTTCCGCCATGTGCTGTTGCCCTTGGTGTTTCCCGGGGTATTGTCAGCCTCGGTCATGGTGTTTGCCTTTACTTTCGGCGCTTACGAAATACCGGCGATCCTCGGTGCTAACTATCCAGCGGCCCTGCCGGTGCTGGCCTACCGGAAATATACCGATGTCGATCTTGCCGCCAGACCGGAAGCGATGGCAATGGCCATTATCATCGCACTGCTGAGTGCTGTCATGATTTACTTTTACGTGCGCTATTCGCGCCGCCGGATCAGGGGTTGATATGGTCGGTCGTGAAAGTATAGGGATTCGAAGCTTCCGGTTTCTGACCGGGGCACTGCTGATAATCTGGCTGGTGTTGCCTTTAATTCCACTGGCAATCTGGTCCTTTGCGCGTGGCTGGTTTTTCCCCAGCCTACTGCCGAAAACCTGGTCGATGAAAGCCTGGGAGTACACTTTTTCGGATACCGCCGGTGTCATTGACAGTCTCTGGCTGACGGTCGGTATTTCACTGGCGGCGACATTGTTATCCATACTGGTGGGTGTGCCGGCCGGTCGTGCACTCGGAATGTATAAATTTCGCGGTAAAGAGTTTGTCGAACTGCTGATACTGGCGCCAATTATAGTGCCGGGTATCGCTGTGGTACTGGGCATTCACTCAGTGTTTATTTCTATGGGACTCAACAACACGGTGTCCGGGGTAATCCTGGTTCACCTGATTCCCACGCTGCCTTATATGGTGTTGGTTATGGCGGGTATCTTTGCTAACTACGATCCTGCCTTTGAGGCGCAGGCCAGAAGCCTGGGGGCGTCACCCTTAAAAACGTTCTGGTATGTGACGCTGCCTGCCATTATGCCTGGCATAATTGTCGGCGGGCTGTTTGCGTTTCTGGTGTCGTGGAGTCAGTACATTCTGACACTGCTGATCGGTGGTGGACGTGTGGTGACACTGCCGCTGTTGCTGTTTAATTTTGCCACCTCTGGCAGGAACGATATCACCGGGGCCATCGGCATGATCTATATCCTGCCGGGTATCATTATATTGTTGCTGACCGCCCGACACCTGTCAGGGCGCAGTGGTGCTGTCGGAGGCTTTGGACAAATTTGACACATGTTTCCCTACAAAAGCTGACCAAGGTGTATCCCGGGGCAACGGAGCCATCACTTGATCGTTTGTCGCTGGAGATCCCGACCGGTGAGCTAACAGCGCTGCTCGGGCCGTCCGGCTGCGGTAAAACCACCACCATGAAAATGATCGCCGGCCTGCTGGCGCCGACTTCGGGGGATGTCACCTTTGATGGCCGGTCGGTACTTAAAGACAAACCTGAGCACCGCGGTGTGGTGATGGTGTTTCAGAATTATCTGTTATTTCCGTACATGAGTGTTGCAGACAATATCGGCTTCGGTCTTAAAATGCGTAAGGTCGACAAGCCACAGATTGAAAAACGGGTAGCTGAAATGCTTGAGCTGGTCAAACTGCCTGATCTGGGTAAGCGCAAACCGGCTGAGTTATCCGGCGGACAACAGCAACGCGTAGCGCTGGCCCGGGCGCTTATCGTGCAGCCCAATGTGTTGTTGCTGGATGAGCCACTGTCGAATCTCGATGCGCACTTGCGTTTTGAAATGCGTGATCTGATTCGTTCCCTGCAACAGGAAATGGGTATTACCACGATATTTGTCACCCACGATCAGGAAGAAGCGGTGGTGCTGGCGGATCGTGTGGCGTTGATTCTGGATGGTTGTATGAAGCAATACGACCGTGCAGATGTCTTCTATAAACGACCAGTCGATGAAGCTACCGCGCGTTTTTTCGGCGGCCAGAATTTTATACAAGGGGTTGCCGGTAACGGTGTTTTTGAAGCGGCGTTCGGCCACCTTGAATTACCGGCAGAGGCGGCAAGCGGGGTGGGTAAGCTGACATTTCGCCCGGAGAACATAAGACTTGGCAGCGCTGATCGCAACACGCTTGAAGCCACCATTGCCGAAAAAATTTATCTGGGCACTCAGACCCGACTGAAGCTGCAGTTGGGAGAAGAGACTATTGATCTTATCGCCAACCCCAACGATGCTGAGCACCTGCAACCGGGCAATGCACTGACCATCAACCTGCCGCCGGAAGCGCTGTGGGTTTTGCAATCATGAGGGCAACACCATGAAATTCGGGATTCATGCAGGCTTGTGGATGGCGCGCTGGACGGATGAAATTACCCCGATCCTGAAAACCGTCGCCGACCTGGGCTTCGACGGTGTGGAGGTCTCTCTGCTGGGTATGAGCGATGAAAAAGCCGCTGCGCTGGGCAAGGCCGTGCGCGATCATGGATTGCAGGTGACCTGTTCCGACGGTCTCGCTGTCGATAAAGACATCACCTCAGACGATCCCGCCGTGCGCGAGGCCGGTCTGGCGTATTTAAAGTGGGCGGTGAGCACCACGGCACTGATCGGATCACAAGGGCTGGCGGGTGTCGTGTATGCCCCGTGGGGTGTTTATGATCCGGCCAACAAAAAAATCCGTGCGCAGCGTTCTGCTGAAGCGTTCGCAGCACTCGACGGTCACCTGCAAAGCCACGATGTCACGCTGGGTATAGAGGCGATTAATCGATTTGAAACTGATCTGGTCAACACATCAGCCGAGGCAGTGGCGATGGCTGAGGCATCAGGTTCTGAACGAGTCGGGGCATTGCTTGACACCTTTCATTTGAACATTGAAGAAAAAGATATTACCGCCGCGATTGTGCAGGCGGCAGACCGGTTGGTGCATTTTCATGTGTCTGATAATGACCGCGGGGTACCCGGGTCAGGTCATCTGCCATGGACTGAGGTCCGCGATGCGCTGAGGTCTATCCATTATGATCGCTGGATAGTTGCGGAAATGTTTGTTATCGCCGGCAACCCGGCCAGTGCTGATCTCAATATCTGGCGCAATATAGAGCCCGAGTCTACCGATGCAGCAGCACGCGCTCTGGCCTTTATGCAGAGCACATTTCAGTGACCACCGAGCTATTCGATGACTGGGTTGAACGGTTTGAAACACTAGAGGTGGCGCTGAACCAACTCGACGCCGCCACCGGTGACGGAGATCATGGCGCTACCATGCTAAAGGGCTTGCGTGCGGTACAACTTTCGCCTGAACAACCCGCTAAGGCGTTTCGTAAAGCGGCTGGTGGTGCTTCCGGATCTTTGTTCAGTCTGGTCATCGGGGCACTGGACAGTGTTATGCGTGGCAGGCAGTCGTTGCCCGAGGCGCTATCCACGGCCGCGTCGCGCATCACGCAGATGGGACAGGCGGTTGCGGGAGATAAAACCATGCTGGATGCCTTACTACCGGCGGCCACTGCGACCACGGTGACCGACGCGGTTACTGCCGCACGTGCGGGCTGTCTCGCCACCCAGGCAATGAGCGCCAGGCGTGGCAGAGCCCGCTATGTTGAAGGTGCCGGTGTCGGCTGTATAGATGCTGGAGCGACATCAGTGGCCGAATTACTGGAAGTGTTCGAGAAGCACTGGCAGGAGGACTCATGAAAAAGCTGTTTAATAGTCAGCAGCGTATGGTCGATGACATGATCAGCGGCTTTGTTGCGGCCTATCCGGATCAGATCGTAAAAGGCAGTAACTCACGGGTTGTGCGTCGAAAAACATTGCGCACAAAGGATAATAAAGTTGCCGTGCTGATTGGCAACGGCAGCGGCCATGAGCCCATCGCGATGGGTTTTGTCGGGCACGGGTTGCTTGACGCCAATGTAGTTGGCGATGTGTTCACCGCTCCGTCACCGGATTTAATCCTCGAAGGCATCGAAGAGGTGACCGGTTCAGCTGGTGCGGTGTTGTTGATCTCAAGACATGAAGGCGATGTGATTAATGGCAACGCCGCTGCCATGATGGCGCAGGACGACGACCTCGATGTGCGGCCGTTGCTGATGTACGACGATATATCCTCTGCTCCACGGGGACAGGAGCACGAGCGGCGTGGTGCGGCGGGCACTCTGTTTATTTATAAGATTCTTGGTGCAGCGGCAGAGGCGGGAGTGGCACTGGATGATCTCATCGTACTTGGCGAGGCGGTGCGTGCACGGACTCGCACACTTGGTGCGGCGGTGTCACCCGGCGTGTCGCCGATCAACGGCGAATTAATGTTCTCTCTCGCCGATGATGAGATCTATATAGGCATGGGCGTGCATGGTGAGCCCGGTGTCAGCCGACGCACCGTTGGCCCGGTCAATGAACTGGTAGCGTTTATGGTGGATGAGCTACTGGCAGACCGCCCGATTGAGTCCGGCACGCCCACGCTGGTGCTGGTGAATGGTTCAGGCGGTACCACCATGATGGAGCTGCTGACCATCTATGGTGAGGTACAGTCTTTGCTTGACGGGCAGGGGATTCCATGCCTGTCACCGATGATCGGGCCTTTTTCAACCACTCAGGAAACCGCTGGTTTTTCTATCTCGCTGTTTACCCCGACTGAGCCAATGCTCACCTGGTGGCAGGCACCGCATGCAGCGCCGCTGTTCCCGACAATATTCGGGGAGGCCGCTGTATGACCACTGCCATTTATGGTGTTGCCATCGACGCTGGCAGTGGCTTGCAGGCAGCGCTCAAAGAGGCGCGTGGCGAAAGTGCACAAGCCAATGATCTGCTGACATTCAAGCGTTGTGTTATCGAAGAGCTGGGCACTGGTGCCAGCGATGTATTGATCGATGCGGCGACCGCTGAGCGGCTGGTGACAAGCTACCCGCCACAGTGTCGACGGATGATCGCCTACGAAGCCGACGTCTATCATATCGCTGACGATGACCGTATCACCGTGTTTCCCGATAATTTATCGCTGGCAGACTACGCGGCTCTGGGCTCCACTCAGTTAAAGTTTTTTATTTATTACGCGCCCGATGACAATGCCGAACTGAATCAGCGTAAGCAGGCACTGGTCGAGCAACTCGGCCACGACTGCAAGCAGCATAATCTCAGGTTTTTAATGGAGCCGCTGGTGTACCACCCGACTATTGAAGCGGGCGGTGCAGATTATGCCAAACGCAAGCCCGACCTTGTACAGCGTGCCACGTCATTGTTTGCCGAACCTCGATTCCAGGTTGATGTATTAAAAGTGGAAGTACCGGTCGACTTGAATTTTGTCGATGGTTTTGGTGAGCCACTGATGTCGCGTGCAGACGCGCTACAGGCGTTCCACCGTGCCGCGCTGCCTGCGGCAGATCTGGATCTGGTCTATCTCAGTGCCGGTGTCAGCTTCGACTGGTTCAAGGCTTCGCTGTCAATGGCCAGAGAAGCTGGCGTGGCGTATAACGGATTTATGTGTGGCCGCGCATTGTGGTCTGATGCCATTGCTGTATTTGGCAGTGACGGTGAAACAGCCGTCAGGCAGTGGCTGCGTGAGAACGGCCAGTCCAGACTGGCGCAATTGATTTCGGCTGTGCAGTAACCTGGCGCCAGTGATCAGATCATAAAACCCTGCCTGGCGAATTATTGCAGTGGCATTGTAATTAATATCAATCCATAGAGGAGTAGTCTGCGAATGACCGGCAAGGTAACCATCGGCTTGATCAAAGCGTCACTGCCGAGCTATTTCCCTGACAGGCACGGTGTCTGGACGGCTGCCGAGACGGCGCTGTCGTCGTTGTGTGCCTCTGAATCTATAGAGTTGTTTGTTGCCCCGACTATACCAATGGATGCGCGTGAAACTACGGCCGCACTGCAGGCTTGCGAATCTGCCGGCGCTGATTTTATTTTGGTGTTGCACGGTGGATTCACGATGGGTGACGTTGCGCGCACGGTTGCTGCAGCGCCGGTGCGCGCGGGATTCTGGTCGGTGCCGGAGCCGATCCGCACCGGTGATATACAGCTGAACAATTTTGTCTCACTTAATATGTCGATGTCGATAGCGCGACAGGTCCGGGACCTCGCCCGCAATCCGGTGCAGTGGTATCACGGTGCGCCTGACAGCCCGGCGTTAGTTAAGCGCCTGACCACAACTTTCAGAGCGCTGAAGGCTGTTCGTGCTCTGGATGGTGCTCGAATCGGCGTGATTGGCGGGTTGGCGATGACCTTCTATAACATGGAAGTCTCGACCAACGCATTGCGTCAGCGACTGGGTGTTGAAGTCTCGCACCATGATATTCACGAACTGACCAATCGCATGGATGCCATGGATGCGGAGGCAGTCGAAGCCGAGGTAACTGCAATTAGTGCAGCCGCTGCTGTTGATGGTGTCAGTGAGGCACAGATGTTGTTAACCGCCCGTGCGTCACTGGCGTTACGTGCCATAGCGCATGAGTGCGGTTACGCGGCACTTGCTGTCAGTGACTGGCCGGCGCTGCAGAATTACCCGGGGATGCATCCGGGGGCCGCTTTTACCTGGCTGGAAGAAAATGATGGCATACCGGTGGCATCAGAGGGCGATATTCTCGGTGCCGTTACGCAACTGGTGGCCAAATCGGTATATGGGAAAGTAGGCTATTTGCTCGACATGACCGAACCGGATCTCGACGCCGGGCAGTTACTGATGTGGCATGGCGGCGGGGGGCCGCTGTATCTTGCCGACGCCGGTGGTGCGCGCTGGATAAATCACCCGATGATCGGACGCGGCACAGAGGCGGGGCCGATCTACGGTGCGATCTCTGACCTGGTGTTCAAAGATGGGCCGGTCAGTGTTTTTCGAGTGGCCAGAGACGGCACGGCGTTGTTTCAGATGAACAGCGTGGTGAGCGGCCGGGACCCGAGTGGCTTCACCGGGTGTCGCGGGTGGCTTGAGCAGTTCAGTATGGAGGGTCGAACCCTGTCACTGGAAGATATTGTCTCGACCGTGATGGCACACGGACTGGAACATCATTTCATTCTGGTGCCCGGCGACGTCAGCGCGGTGCTGGCCGAGTTCGCCGCATGGACCGCGATGCAGACGCTTGAGTGCCGGCCGATGAAAGCGCATCTTGATTGTCGGGACTTTACCTGAGGCGGGCAGTACCCACGCTCAGGCGTTATAGAAAGCGTTGCGGGTTGAATCTGCTCAGCTGGCAGCGGTTTTGAGCTTATTGTAGAAATCGATAAATATTTCATCGCGCTGTACGTCGTGCGCCTCACGCATCTGGTGGCGTGATTGATCTTTTTTCCAATACAGGTTTTCATCCAGTATTGGTGACGTTGTCAGCCTGGTGGGAACCCAGTCGGGATTGATCAGCCAGGCGATGTTGATGATATCCCAGATCACCCAGGTGCGACGGCCGGTGTCCTCGATAGCAAACATTTTGTGCAGTGGATTATTGGTGTACAAGTGGTGCAGGTACTCGCCAATGGCACCACAGCCTGAGACGAATTCGGTCATCTCGGGCAGGGATATCTTAAGCTGGGCACCAACATGGTAACCGGGCAGATAAATATGCGGCACACCGCAGTCGAAGATCAGCCGCGAGGCGTGGACATCCTGTACCAGGTTCAGTGACGGCCGGTTGCAGTGCGGTGCGCTGGACGGATAGGCAGAGGTCCAGATAACCACAATATTCTCACGAATCTCCGGCGCTTTTAGAATCGCTGCGGCGATGTTTGTCACGCAACCCATCGCCGCGATATACAGCGGCGACGAACCGCTTTTTGCCAGATCGATTATCGTGTCGACCGATTCACTCTCAACGATATCGTCGGCGGCGGTCATGTAGCGGGTGGCGCCCCGAAACACTTTTCCGGCTGACGACATGCCCAGTTTCCGGTAGATGGTTTCTATTTCCGTGTAGCTGAGTTCCATGCCTTGCTCTGGCAGTACAAATTGCAGATCGGCGGCGCGTCTGCCTTGCGCATGCAGTCGGTCGATCCAGCCCTGAAAACCACCGACTAGATGTTCCTGGTGGGTGTCTCCGCGCTCGATAGCCTGCTCGGCGGCGAGTAACTGCGGCTGGTGGTGAGCAAACGAGAAGGGCTCGGCGGTAACCGCTTCGACGGTCATGTGTTGTGGGGATAGCAATGCCCAGGCAAGGGCGTATTGATCATCGATCTCGTTGGCGGTATCGGTATCAATCAGCAGGCGTACCGTCGACGACGGGGGGGTTAATCGTTCCTGCATGAGTTCTTTAGACAAGGGTTTGAAGGCTGGATAGGTCATAACGATTGTCCGTTGTAACAGTAGAGAGAATAGCGGGTTAAACCAGTCACAGGTGCCTGGGGGTACGCGATTGTTGCGATAAGTTAAAGCTCAATGGGCCGCGGCGAAAGACATCTTCGTGAAAAACCACTCCGCCGTTATCATCAAATGCCGAGCAGGACTGCTTCAGCAGTAGCTCACCACTTTTTATCTTTAGTATTCTGGCCAGTTTAGAGTCTGCGGCGATCGGGCTGATATCTTCGCATGCGGCTGACCAGTCGAGGTTAAATCGGGCGCTGAGAATTCGCAGGATCGACTGACCGGGACCGACTTCCGGAAAATCAGCGGCAGTGGCATCGCGGAGCAGATCAGTGGGCACGTAGGTCATGACCAGCATCTGAGGCTCGTTGTCGACTTCTCTCAGTCGGGTGATGCGGGTGACGGCACATTGTTGCAAGCCGCTTGGTAGTGCGCGGGTGGCTTTGGCGGACGGTTTATAGAGGTCCAGCGCAAGAAAGCGTGAAGCGGGTTCGTGGCCGGCGCGTAGCATCGCGTCGGTGAAGGAGGTCAGACAGGTGTCCGAAGCGGGTGACAGGGTCAGGATTTTATAGCCACTGCCTTGCTTTCTTTCTACGTAGCCGTCCTGCACCAGCATGTCGAGCGCGCGGCGGATTGTCACCCGGGATACGTTAAATTGTAGTGCGAAGTCGCTTTCGGTTGGTAGCCGCGATCCTATAGAATAGCGACCGGCTTTCAAGCGCTCGACAATCACGCGGTAGGCGTGAATATATTTTGGCGTATCGGTCATGGTATTCCAGTGTGCTTTCAGCCGCCGCTGCGGGCTTTGCTTTGCTCGGCCTCACGCAGTACGCGACGGTTGATCTTGCCGGATGATGTCATCTCGAAACCGCTGACAAACTCAATTTCACGCGGGGCTTTGTAGCCCGCTAACTGCTCCCGCACATGGTTTTTTAACAGCGTGGCTAAGTCTTCGTTGCCGCTAAAGTTTGTGCTGCATTTAATAAACGCTTTTACGATAGAGCCGCGGTCTGCATCGGGCTTGCCAACGACTGCCACTTCGGCGACGGCAGCGTGTGCCAGCAGGCTTTCTTCTATCTCTGCAGGTCCGATGCGAAAGCCTGATGATTTGATCAGGTCGTCAGAGCGCCCTTTGTACCAGTAGTAGCCATCTTCATCGCGAACGGCCAGGTCGTGCGTTCGCAAATACCGGCCAAGCTGCATTTCCTGTTCTTTTTCAGTGTTGTTGAGGTAGCCCATGAATCGGGTCGGTGAGCTAGCAAGGGTGACTATCTCTCCGGGTTCACCGTCAGCGACGTCTTTTCCGTCGGCGTCGACCAGATGGACTTCGTGGCCGGGGTAGGCGCATCCCATGGAGCCGGCCTTACGCGGGAACAGAGCGCTGCAGTTGCCGATCAGATGATTGACTTCGGTCATGCCGTAGAATTCGTTGCAGACCACGCCGAGTGAGTTTTCTGCCCAGTTCAGTGTTTCTGATGCCAGCGCTTCGCCGCCGGTGCAGATCACTCTCAGTGACAGGTCATAGTCTTCACGGGGTTTTGCTGTTTGTGCCAGGCGCTTAATGGCTGTTGGCGCTAAAAAGGTGTGAGTCACCGCATGGCGCGCCATAAACTCATAGGCATAAGCGGCGCTGAAGCGTCGCAGGGATGTGGCGATCGGGCGTCCGGCCATCCATGCGGGAAACAGCATGTCGAGCAGGCCACCCACCCATGCCCAGTCGGAGGGTGACCAGTAAACGGCATCACTGTCTTCCATCGATAGATTGAAAAACAGATTGATTGACGGTGTGTAGGCCGCCAGCACGCGGTGGCCGTGCAGAATTCCTTTGGGCTTGCCGGTAGACCCGGAGGTGTACATCAGCAGCGCCGGGTCATCAGCGCCGGTGTAGTCGGGGGTGAAGTCCGGCGCGGCTGTCGTCAGTGCAGTGGCCAGGCAGTGTTCGGAATTTTTCGGATCTCTGAGTAGCACATCCTGCAGGTCGGGAAACCGGCTCGAGGCCTCATCGCGCAGAACGGACCAGGCGTCATCAGAGGTAATCAGGACTTTTAATTTGCAGTCGTTCAGAGCGTGCTGCAGGGTTTGTGGTCCGTACAATTGCGACAATGTTACGGCGACACCTCCCAGCTTGCATACGGCCATGTGAGCGACCGCTGTGTCGGGGTGCTGGCCGGTATGCAAGCCGATCAGATCACCGCGACCGTAGCCCAGTTGCCGTAAGCGACCGGCCAGATTGCTGGCGGCGGTGTCGACCTCGGCAAACGATTGCTGGTGGATATTGCCGTCGGCATCTTCATAGATCAGAGCTGGTTTATCTCTGTCTGCCGTCGACAGGTGCCTGCCGAGTGTCATGTGAAAGATATTGCTGTCGTCCGGCCATTGTATAGACAGGGTATCGTTGTCGAGTGACAGATTTAGTTTGCTGAGTGTTTGCGCAGGTAGCGCACGTAGTTTATTGATCATGTGTGTTCCTGCACGGGGTACAAATGGAGTGCGGGTAGTGACTGGCCTGTCGTCGCGGCACGCAGCTGACCGACCCGCTGATCTGCAGCGAAGTTGCAGAGTTTGACCGTACAGAGGGTGTCTGCACCGCGGAATTTAACCAGCGCAAAGTCACCGTCGGCCCCCATTGTTCGGTAGTGAATATCGGCTCGACCGTCGAGGGTAATCCACGAGCCCCGGGTATCGCCACAGCGGCAGGTTCTGTGCGGTGGAAAGCTGACTTCTGTGCAACTGCTGCATTGTCTGGCAACCGCACCACCTGACAGTATGCCGCTGCTGAACGGTTGCAACCATCCTTCGGCCAGAGTGTACTCCAGTGGCAGGTTGTGTTTGATCATGCGCGTGCTCCGGCCAGTAAAGTGACTGCAGCGGTGGTGCAGATTCCGCCGTGGGTGTCGGCCAGTGCAATGCGCGGTAATGCTGACGGTTGTAGCGGTGGGTGATAGCGGCCTTCCAGCAACAACGCGCAGTTGGCGGTTTGAGCCACCCCCGTGGCACCGACGGGTGCGCCCTGACCCATAAGACCACCGGAGATATTTACCGGCATGGTGCCAGTCGGGGCGAACGCGCCGTCAAGCAGGTCGGTAGCTATATTGTCGCTTAAGCCAAGTGCATCGATGGCCTGCAACTGGGCACCGGCATAGGCGTCATAGAGTTCGGCCGTGTCGATATCTGCAATGCGGATATCCGCTTCTTTCAAGGCCCGTTGCATTGCCCGTGTCTTTGCGGCAAATGAGCCGATGTTTTCGCGTGCTCCCAGATGAGCGGTGTCGGAAGCGGCGCCAATCCCGATAATGCTTGGCGCGGCCCTGCGAGCGCCAGGGGTTAAACGGCTGCCCGATAATATAATCGCTGCCGCACCGTCACTGAGTGGTGAGCAATGCAGGCGCCTATAGGGCGAAGCGATCAGCGGGGACTGATTAATCTCATCCAGGGTGTGCGTGCGGCCAAGATGTGCGCCGGGGTTGTGCGTGGCATTGCGGCGGTTTTGCCGGGTGACTTCGGCGAGTTCTGATATACCCAGCCCGCTGTGCTGCATAAAGGCCTGAAACGACAGTGCATAGAGTGCGGTTGACGTGATGCCACTCATGCCGTCAGTCCATGCATCAAATGAATAACTGTATAGGGATTTGACGGTGGCCGGGTCAAGTTGTGACGCTGAGGGGTCGACCCCGATAACGGCCACATGGTCTATGTGGCCGGACTGAATCGCGCGTACCGCTGCGTGCACTGCGAGTTGTCCGGAAGCCCCGCCACCTTCGACGCGAGAGCACGCAGCACCGGTCAGGCCAAGGTCTGAGGCGAGCACCGACGCTGGATTCAATTGCAAGGTGAAAAAATCACTCTCTGAGGCAACCACCAGTGCGTCGATATCGCGACGTTCAAGGCCGGACATACGCAACGCTTGCTCAAAGGCACTGGCCGACCAGTCCCGGAATGACGAGTTATCACGTCGACGGTTGAATTCAGTGACGGCGGCACCGGTGACGGTGACTCCGGATGGCGATCTCATTGCGGATCTGACTCGGTAGCGTTGACGAGGTATGTTGAATTAACCAATTTGTAAAGACAAGTCCTTTTGAAGTAATCCGGTCAGTGATCAGCCGGCGGTCAGGATGTGGCTGCGGTTATTGCTGCCGGTTGCGTAAAACCGATGATGCGAGTGGCCTCGATAGCTGTTTGTGCCGCTCTGCCTGACGGGTTAAAAAGTGCTTGCAAGTTGATTGGCGACAGGCGATAACAGATGTCGGGGAAAGTTGGCCGGGCGTACTGCAACGGGGCGTTTCGGCCAGATATTAACGACAGCATAATGTCTAAACGGAGTGAACATGGACACACGCAGATTGACCGCCCGTATCGCCGCAGGCCTCGGGGTGATGTGCCTTTTCCATAGCGGTTCAGCGCTGGCCGCAGGCTCGATAAACGCACTGGTCTGGTGCGACCATACCGACGCTGAGTTTATCCGTCCGTTTGAGGAGGCAAACGACGTAAAAGTAAACCTGAAGGAATTCGAAGGCACCGGGGCAGCCTTGTCGATACTTGAGCAATCACAGCCCGGTGACTGGGATGTGCTGATTATTGATGGTGTCGATGTGCCGAAACTCGCCAAAGACGGTGTGCTGGCCAGCCATCCGGAAGAGGCGCTGCCAATCTCTGATATCTGGCCGGAAGTACTGCTCGAGCAAAATCACAAGATTGACGGTAAATGGTATGGCATGACGGAACTGTTCGGCTACAACACAATTGCCTATAACAAAGACAAGGTCGACCCGGCTGATATGCTCGACATGACTACCCTGTGGGGTGATAAATATAAAGGTCGCATGGCCGTTTATGACTGGCACACCCCGATGATCGGGCTGGTGGCAATGGGGCTGGGTAAAAAGACCGCAGAGTTGGGCGAGGCCGATCTGCCCGAAATCAAAGAAACGCTGTTCAAGCTAAAAGACAACACCGCGCAGTTTACCGACGTTGTTGCCAGTCAGACGGCACTGGCCACCGGTGAGGTTGATATCCTGTTCGGCGGAGGTGAATGGCTGACGGGGGTATTGTCGCAGGAGATGCCTAATCTGGACTGGGTACTGCCAAAGCAGGGAGGGCTGATGTGGTCACAGTCAGTTACGACGCTGGCCGATGCCGGCAACCCTGAAATGGCGCTTAAATTTATGCAATATATTCTCAGTCCCGAAGGGCAGGCCAGGTTGGCGACATCTTCATGCTACTGGGCTATGCCGGCCAATATGAAAACCGGCGACAAGCTCAATGATCAGCAAAAAGCGGCACTGCGCTGGGACCAGCAGGCTGACTATCTGGCCAATTCCCAGCTGTATCCCGTAGTCGATGCCGAACTCGATGAAAAAATGGAAGATCTCTGGACAGAGATGCAGCAGCGCTAGGCCCGGCTGTTTTAAAGACACAGCGCGTTTTTTTCGATCATTGCTGTTACGCCGGAATTACCCGCGCCGGCAATGATCAGTAATCCGCCCTTGCGCTCATGAACCACACCCGGCTTGAAACACGCTGGCAGCGCTGGCGTTTTGTGTTGCCTGCGTTGTTGTGGACGGTGGCATTTTTTGTTGTGCCGTTTGTCTTTATGGTTGTGATGAGTTTATGGCATCGCATAGGTGGCAAGATAGTCGCCACCTGGAACCTCGACAATTATAGTAATTTTTTCGCCAAACCTCACCTGATCAAAGCGCTGCTGAACTCCATAGAGATCAGTTTAAGTGTGACCGTAATATCCCTACTACTGGCCTATCCGCTGGCATGGATTATCGCCGAGCGGGTGCCGGTAAGGTGGCAACGTACGGCATTAATACTGGCGGTGCTGCCTTTCTGGACATCCTATGTGGTGCGATCCTATGCGTGGCTGCTGGTGCTTGCGAAACAAGGCATTGTCAATACGTTTCTGCTCGATACCGGTATCATCGTCGAACCACTGGCAATAGCATCGAGTCGCTATGCCACGGTGATTGGCTTTGTGCATTTTTTTGTGATGCTGCTGACGCTCACGATTTATGCAAACCTGAAGCAGCTATCGCCGAACTATGCGCGTGCCGCCGCCGATCTGGGGGCAGGGCCGTGGCGTACTTTCTGGCATGTGATTCTGCCGTTAACGCTGCCAGGCATTATGGTCGGCGCGTTCCTGACCTTTGTGCTGTGCATTGGTGATTACATCACGCCTAAAATACTAGGGGGCAGTAATGAGCTTGTTCTGCCGCAGGTAATTATGCTGCAGATCGGCCGGCGTGCTGATTTTCCCAACGCGGCTGCGCTGTCTATTTTATTGATGATGGTGGTGACTCTTGCCTATGTGGTGTGCGCGCGCTGGCTGAAGATGGAGCGCACCTGATAATGGCACGACGCTATATACAGACTACGCTGACAACGGTTTATGCCGCACTGCTGTACGGTTTTATTTTTCTACCGGTGGGCGTGCTGGTGTTGTTTTCGTTTCAGGACAGCCGATTGCCGATCATGCCATTTAAAGGCCCGACACTGAAATGGTATGAGGCGGTACTCGCTGACAGCCGCCTGATTGAATCGATGGTCAATTCCCTGATAGTGGCGGTGTCTTCGTCGCTGCTGTCGGTGGTGCTCGGGTTTCTGGCGGCGTATGCGCTGGCCCGTTTCTACCTGCCGGGGAAAGGCTGGCAGCGCGCGCTGCTGACCGCACCGTTGACAGTCAGTTATCTGATCATAGCGCTGGGCCTGATGATACTGTTCAACGCATTGGGGGTGTCCCGTTCGCTTTGGACTATCGGTGTTGGTCATGTTGTGATAAACACACCGTTGTGCTTTGCGATAATCTATAGCCAGATGGGAGACCATCAAATAAACATTGAGCGTGCAGCGCGTGATCTGGGAGCGACAGAATGGCAGACCCTGTTGCTGATTACCGCACCAATGATGCTGCCATCTATTCTTGCCAGTTTTTTCCTCGCAATGACCTTCTCCTGGGATGAGTTTATTATTGCATTTTTACTGTCGCGCTTTGATGTCACCCTGCCGGTGGAGATCTGGGGTTTGCTGCGTTCGGGTCTTAGTCCAAAGACTAATGCAGCTGGTTCGCTGGTGTTTCTGATTTCGATAGGTCTATTGATCCTTGCTGAGCTTATGGTTTTTCGCAGAATGAAAAAAACATGACAGCCAGAGTGGACATAGCGCAACTCACACATCGCTTTGGCAGTTTCACGGCGCTGAAAGATATTGATCTGACGATTGCAGCAGGAAGCTTTGCGGTACTGCTTGGACCGTCCGGCTGTGGCAAGACAACTTTGCTGTCGGTACTTGGTGGTTTTTTGCGTCCGTCCGCCGGGTCGATTCTACTCGACGGCCAGGATGTTACGCAGGTGCCGCCGGCTAAACGTGGCACCACAACCATGTTTCAGGATTATGCCTTGTTTCCACACATGAACCTGCTCGATAACGTTGGCTTCGGCCCGCGCATGCGCGGGCATTCCCGAAAGCGTCGTCGGCAGCAATCGCTGCAATTGCTTGAGCTGGTTGGTTTGCACTCCGAGGCACAAAAAAAACCACATGAACTATCCGGCGGCCAGCGCCAGCGGGTGGCTCTGGCGCGTGCGCTTGCAGTAGATCCCGATGTGCTGTTGCTCGATGAGCCCCTTGGCGCGCTTGACCTGAAGTTACGCCGGCAGATGCAGGATGAGCTCAAGGCAATTCAAAAACGTGTCGGTACCACTTTTATCCATGTAACTCATGATCAGGAAGAAGCCATGGCCATCGCAGATGAGATCATCGTGATGAATGGCGGCGTCGTGGTAGACCAGGGCTCCCCTGAATCGATCTATTTACATCCGGCCAGTACTTTCTCGGCGGCGTTTATGGGAGATGCAAACTTAATCGACGGGCGGGTGCTGGCGATGGATAGTCATACAATCACTGTAACCACAGAGTTTGGTCAGCTAAACTTGAATGCCTTCTGCAATGTGAATCAAAACATCGGCAGTGGCGACCGTATTTGTGTGTGCTTCAGACCGGAGCATGTACTGCCCCCGGGTACCATCGCCGAACACCCGATAGACCTCGGGTTGGCTGTAATCCGTGATTCTACATTCTTCGGGTCTCATCAGCGCTATCAGTTACTGGCTGCTGATGGATCTATCTATATCGCCCAGTTGCCACAGTCGGCATCGATGGCCCGCGACAGTCAGATGCCGCTGCGGCTGGATGGTTTGTCTCTGGTAGTACTGCGCGCTGAATAAGAGAGTAACCCCATGCAACGAGCTAACGCAAATGACTGGTATACGGTTAGTAAATTCAGTGACGACATTCGCCTGATCAGTGAAATGCACATTACAGAGTTTTATCGTTGCAATATCTGGCACGTGCGAGGGCGCAATGCCGATGCACTAATTGACAGCGGTATGGGGGTGGTGAGTCTGCGCGAGCAAGTACCGCTGGTCACCGAAAAGCCGGTGCAGGCTATTGCGAGCCACACGCACTTTGACCACATAGGTTGCCATCATGAATTTGAACACCGCTGTGTGCACGTGGCGGAAGCTGAATTACTGGCCAGCCCGACACGAAGCAGTACACTCGCAGACCCCTATGTCACGGATGAAATATTTACCAGCTTGCCGCCACTGCCGTATCAATCGACACGCTATGCGGTGAAGGCCGCTTCGGCTACCCGGCTACTGGAAGACGGTGATGTCATTGATCTGGGTAATCGGCAACTGGAAGTGATACATACACCGGGACATTCCCCGGGCGGGATTGCGCTATGGGAAGCAGCCACGAGTACCTTGTTCAGTGGTGATATCGTCTACGACGGCCCTTTGATTGAAGACACTTATCATGCGGATGCACAGGATTATTATCGTAGTATGACGCGTTTGCTTGAGATCCCCGTGGTTACTGTTCACGGCGGACATTTCGCAAGTTATGGTCGGTCACGGCACCGGCAGATTATACGGCAATGGCTCGATGCACATTGATCGGTGTCGGTATCTTGCGGCAAAGATTGTTGCCCGTACTACCTGGTAAAGGTAAAACAGATTATTGATATTGCTGCAGCGTACGGGATTGCGGCACAGAATGTCGGGATGACTAATGAAACAACTTAAAATAAACGTAAGACCAAATCGAGTTGCGGTGCTCAGCGTGCTGTGCAGTGTGTTGTTGCATGGTTGTGCGGCTACTGTGCTCAGGCCGGTACAGGAAACTGACAAAGACACCTCAGGATCGTTTAACGGTAGATGGCTCGGTGAGGTGATCAGTACCGCGCCGGTGCAATCCGGTCCGGGTAACTGGCGGCTCAATTGCTCAGATGCTTCGGGCAGCAAATTTATGATGGTAGTCAACGATGGGGTGGTGAACTACGGTTCACCTCCGGATCAGGCGTCAGCTTTTATCAACAGTGATGGTAAATTTAGAATAGAGTCGCCGTTGGAAGAAGAAGTAAAGGCCGATGATAGCTCGGTCGAGTCGGTTGGGAATGGTAAAGTCACGCTTATAATATATGGTTCTCTCGCCAGCGGAAAAGGGTCTGTTACCTTTGGTATTGCTCAATTTTCGAACAATGGTTGTACGTCGAAGATCGACTTTACCAAAGTATAATCCGCTGCAGAAATAACCCCGGGGCCGCGTGGTTATTTACCGCTAAGGTCCCATTGCCATTGTTGATTGGATTCTACTAACTGAATCCACGCCCTGGACGCTTTTAACAACTGTGCTTTACGGGGGATAACGCCGATGAAAATGAAATTAATTACTTAGTAAAAAATGACTACTGAGTAGCTAATAGCCGTTTAACAATAGAGGGGAGATGCCGTTACAACTGAGCATCAATGCACATATCCAGCGGGAATCATAACAGATGAATACGAAATCGAGAGGACGGCCTGTCCGATTGGCAGCTGTCGGGGTTTTGTTGGGTGTCTTGTTAGCGGGTTGCGGTTCTACAGCATTGCGGCAGGTAGATCAATCAGATAGAGACCGCGCCGGCGTCTACGACGGTGTCTGGAGTGGCCTTATTGTGAGCACTGCGGCCAAGCAACCCGGTCCGGGTAACTGGTTGATGGACTGTGGCGATATGGCCGGTACCCAGATGTCGAATATCGTCGTCGATGACGGTGTGGCCTCATTGGGTGGGCAGGAAGATTCACCGGTCGCCAATGTCAGTGCCTTCGGCAAGTTTAGATTTGTCATCCCGATGAGCGAGGTCGCAACCGCCGCTGGCCGGTCAGACTCCAGTATCAACAACGGCGACATGACGCTGATCATGTATGGATCACTGCGAACCCAGAAAGGCTCACTCACGATAGGAATTGCTGATTTCGGCAACAACGGCTGTACGTCTGAGGTTGAGTTCAGCAAGCCCTGATATACAGGCCGTTATGGTTGACTCACGCCCAGGTGAATACCCAGCCCTATCAGAATAACTCCACCTGTGCGTTGCATGAGGTGGCTGGCGCCTTGTGATCGGGCGAGAAGCCTGATCACCGTCGTCGACAATAAAACGCAGATTACATCAGCGCTTGAAAAGGCGATGTTAACCACGGTTCCTAGAATCAGTAGCTGAACCCAGAGTGGCATGGTGGTTGACGGATCGGCAAACAGCGGCAGAAAGGTAATATAAAAAACGGCTGTTTTCGGGTTAAGTATCTCCACAGCAATACTCTGCCGGAACGCCCGCGCCGGCAACTGGGCTTGTTGTGTTGCCGGCTGCATCTGAATGCGGCTGGAGCGCAATTGCTGACACCCCAGGTAGATCAGATAGGCAGAGCCGATCCATTTAATGGCGGCGTACAGCGGCGGTACAGCGGTGAACAACACCGGCAATCCCAGTGCCGCTGCAATAACATGCACATACCCCCCTAGATGTATGCCGAGAGCTGCCATCCAACCGGCACTGCGTCCGTGTGCAATTGTCTGCGCGGCGGTGTATAGCATTGACGGGCCCGGCATATAAGCAAACACCGCGGTGGCAACCAGGAAGGCGGTCAGGGTTTCAGCGTTTGGCATCTATAGAGATCAGGCCGGGGCGCTGCAGGGGTGACGTTGCCGGTGTGGATGGAGGGTGTTGTGGTGTGTTGAGTCGCGATGCAATCTGGTTCGTCACCTTACTGATTTAAAATGGCCGGAGTGATAGTTGTCTGGTGCGGTATTCACCAACTGGCAGGGGATGAAACTGCGGGCGCTTGCGCCGGTATCTCTGTCAGGAGGCATCGTCCAGAACATGCTGTGCGCCTTTCTCGGCAATCATTAAAGTCGCGGCGTTGGTATTGGCGGAGGTAATTGTCGGCATGACCGACGCATCGATCACGCGCAGGCCCTGAACACCACGCACGCGCAGTTGTGGATCAACAACTGACAGTTTGTCATTGCCCATGCGGCAGGAGCCGACCATATGAAATACCGTGCCGCCATGACGGGCAATCTGCTGGCCGATCTGATTGTCGGTGGAACACAGTTTGCCCGGCAGCACCTCGGTATTCCAAAGATCCTTGAATGCCGGTTGCTTGAGAATTTGCCGGTTGATTTTAAAGCCTTCCACCATGGTTTTACGGTCAATTTCTGATTCGAGGTAGTTCGGTGTGATTACCGGTGCGACGTGAGCATCGGCTGAGCGAATGGTGATGTGACCACGTGAGTGTGGATGACACTGCCAGAACGAACTGGTGAACCCGGAATAATGGTGTAGCGGTGTGCCCGGTTTGTCGACAGACAGTGGCATGACATTAAACTGGATATCCGGTTGCTTGTCTGCTGCAAGCGGGGTGCAGGCAGCACCGCCGACCTGTCCCGCGCCAACGGTCAATGCACCACGCGCCTGAACGGCCCATTGCCAGGCCATTTTTGCCAATGATACGGGACTGCGGGTTTGCTTGTTGAGGGAGCGATTGTCGTTCATTTCAACAATCATTCTAAATTGATAGTGGTCTTGTAGGTTCACACCAACATTGGCGGAGTCAGCGACTACCTTGACGCCATTGTCCTGCAGTAGTATCGCCGGGCCGACACCTGATAGCTGCAACAACTGTGGGGTCTGAATAGCGCCGGCGCACAGAATAACCTCGCGGGTTGCGGTGTCGCGCCTGGTGACACCGTTGTGAACCCATTCAACGCCGCTGGCTTTGGTGTTACTGAACAGCACTTTGGTTGTCAGCGCACCGGTTATAACGGTCAGGTTCTGCCGATTCATCACCGGTTGCAGAAATGCGCTGGCGGCACTGCAACGCCAGCGTCCGTTAAGCGTTAACTGGTACTTACCGACTCCGAAAGTACTTTGCGCGTTGAAGTCCGGATTGGGCGGCAAGCCGTACTGCTGCGCTGCATCGAGCCATGCATTGCAGTGCGGGTGATCTTCACGCAGTGCTGATACCTGCATTTCACCATGACCTCCACGGAACCGGTTTTCACCGTCCTGCCAACTCTCCAGTCGCTGGAAGTAGGGTAGTACATCGGAGTACCCCCAGTTGTCAGCGCCAAGCTCTTTCCAGTGATCGAAGTCGCGCTGCTGGCCGCGTATGAAAATCAGTCCGTTGATGGAGCTCGATCCGCCGAGTCCAATACCACGTGGACACTGGATATTGCGGTCAGCGGTTTGTGCTGAGGGTTCGGTATCGAAGGTGCGCGAGAATCTGGAATCATAGATTGATTTGAAATAGCCGACAGGTAAACGTGTCCACAGGCTTTTTGGCGGATCACCGGCCTCCAGTAACAGTACCCGGTTGGCAGGGTTCGCGGACAGCCGGTTTGCTACCAGACAGCCTGCTGAGCCTGCGCCGATGATTATGTAGTCATAGGGTGAAGTCATGTAGGCGACCGACCGGTTGCGTCCGGGTGGTGTAGGGGCATAGATATTCCTCGAACTTCACTTGGCGGCCGGAGCTGGTACGCTCGCGTTAATAAGCTCTGCGGCAGTAGTGTTAATAATATTGCACGGTGCTGTCAATGTGAAATAGGTGCTGTACCTGTTCCCGCGGCCACTGGCCGGTAACGACTGCGATAGACTACTATTATAGGCGGGCAGGCAATGCTGGCCGCAATGTTGGATTGATTAGTCACTGCCGGCAGTGGAATACGTCCACAGGCAGCGAGGCAACCGGAAAAGCAATGACTACTGAACTCTCTTCGATGAGGCTACCTGTAAACGTAGTCAGTTGTGGTGTCGCGGTCTTGCGGGTGCCGATATCGCAGCCGGTGCAAACAGCATTCGGGACGATGATCGACCGGCCTGCTGTTGTTGTCACACTGACCAATGCGGAAGGTATCAGTGGCTACGGTGAAGTGTGGTGCAATTTCCCTTCCTGCGGTGCGGAGCACCGCGCGCGCTTGCTTGTTACCGAAATCGCGCCATTGATACTTAACCAGCCTTTCGATAACCCGCCAGCGGCGTTTGAGTGGATGTGCAGCAAGCTGTCTTTGCTGGTTAATCAAACAGGCGAGCACGGCCCGCTTGCACAGGCCATGGCCGGCGTCGACATGGCGTTGTGGGATCTGTCTGCAAAACAGCGTGGTAAGCCGTTGTACAAGTTGCTCAATGCCCGCTCAACACGAATTCGCTGTTATGCCAGTGGCATAAATCCCACCACGCCGGAACAAACGGCCCTGGCGCACTCGAAGGCGGGTTATCAGGCGTTCAAGCTGAAAGTCGGTTTTGACGATGATCTCGATTTTTCCAATGCGCTGGCGATGCGTGAAAAGCTGGGGCCGGATGCGCCGATTATGCTCGATGCTAATCAGGCATGGGATCTGCCTCGCGCTCAAAAAATGACCGAGTTGCTCAGTTGCATCAATCCAGCCTGGATGGAAGAACCTCTGGCAGTAGATGCGCCGCAGTCGCAGTGGCAACAATTGGCGCGGTCGTCTCCCATTCCGCTGGCCGCTGGTGAGAATCTGCGTGGCCTGGAGGCGTTTGGTCAGTTGATTGAGTCCGGAGTCTGCAAGTTTATTCAGCCTGATGCCGCCAAGTGGGGTGGGATTACCGGTTGCCATACGGTTGCGAAGGCGGCAACTGGTGCCGGCTTGTGTTACTGCCCGCACTGGCTGGGCGGCGGTGTCGGTCTGCTTGCCTCGGCACACTTACTGGCATCCATTGGTGGCGATGGCATGCTGGAGATCGACGGCAATCCCAATCCGCTCAGAGACACGCTGGCGGGTCCGCTGCCAGTACTTGACCGTGGTGGCTGGACACTGCCCGAGCGCGCTGGCATCCGTCTGGATACCACTTGTGCTGCAGAATATTCAACTCTCGAACTGCAGGTTTAGCGATCGCTGTCGGCAGGTGGTGCGTTTGCACCTGTGTACGCCGGCAGCGCCGGTGCAATCTACCCGGTTATCGGCTATAGTCGCGGCTTGGCCGATCTGGCCAACAGCAGGGAAGCCGGTGAGACTCCGGCACTGTCGCGCAACGGTGAAGCGGTCGTCATACGACTGAAAGTCCGATTACCTGCCCACGTTTGATATACCTCGCGTAAGGTTGAACGGTCAGTGCAGGCTGAGTTTTTACCGCAATGCCACGCTGTCTCCTTACCTCTAAGTATGTCGAATTCTATTTACGGCAATCGGGTTCCGCTGTTGCGGATTGAGGTGGGTGATCATCACGGGTCTTTGTTGTTCGATGCTTGTCGCAGACTGCTTTGCAAGTTGGCCTGCGCTGTGATGTCGGCAGTGAGTCCGGCAAGACTTCACGGTGCGCTGGCGTTGCTGGTGCTGGTGCTGGCGCTGATTAGTCTGTCGATAGGCGCGGAATCGATAGAGTTATCAGCGGCGGTGCGAAATGTCTTTGTCCAGCCTGACGCCGTGGATGCGATCATACTTCGGGAACTGCGATTGCCGCGAATGCTCATTGGCATTATCGCGGGTGCCACCCTGGGTGTGTGTGGTGCTGCCATGCAGGGGCTGTTGCGCAATCCGTTGGCAAGTCCGGGTCTGGTGGGTAGTGCCAGTGGTGCGGCACTGGGTGCGGTCAGTGTATTGTATTTTGGCATAGCCACGCAGTACCCGCAGATGGTGCCTCTGGCGGGCATGGCGGGATCTCTGATTGCCACTGCCATTGTTTATTTGTTATCGGGAAAAGACGCCAACGTCACAACACTGATACTGGCGGGCGTGGCGGTAAATGCCATGGCAACCGCTGCGATGTCGCTGTTACTTAACTTTGCGCCCAGCCCGTTTGCGATGCGTGAACTGGTGCTCTGGACGCTCGGTGATATCAGTGATCGAAGCCTGCTTGATGTCAAACTGATGCTGCCCTGCACGCTGCTCGGCTGGTTGTTGCTGGCCGGGTGTGGCCGACAGCTTGATGCCCTGACCCTCGGTGAACGGACTGCCCAAAGCATGGGGGTCAGGCCCGGTGTGCTGCGTTGGCGAATTTTCCTCGCTGTCTCTCTGGCGGTCGGGGCGGCGGTGGCGACGACCGGTATGATCGGCTTTATCGGGTTGGTTGTGCCCCATCTGATTCGGCCGCTGGTCGGTCACCAGCCGCGTAAGCTGTTACTGGCGTCAGCGCTGGGTGGGGCATCGTTATTACTGGCGGCTGATATTGGTGTGCGGCTTATCCCGACACAGTCGATATTAAAGGTGGGGGTACTGACATCACTGGTCGGTGCACCGTTCTTCTTGTACCTGATCCTGCAAAGTCGTCGCCATGCGTTCCGGTAATACAGGGCGATACACCGCCAGCCTGCAAGCATCGGGCATTGGTGTGACGCGCGGAGGCCGGCAAATACTGCGTGGGGTGTCGCTAGAGGTGGAGCCCGGTGAACTGGTCGGTCTGATCGGTCCAAACGGTGCCGGCAAGTCTACGTTGCTGGCTGTGATGGCCGGGCTGAGCAAGGCTGATCACGGGCAGGTGATGCTGTCGGGCAAACCACTGCACACGCTCAGTGATACCACCCGAGCGCAACTGCTCGGGTGGCTGGAGCAGACCTCAACCGTGCATTGGCCGGTGAGTGTCGAATACCTGGTGACCCTGGGGCGCATCCCGTATTTATCGTCATGGCAGTCACCTTCGGCAGAGGATAGAGAAGCTGTCAACAGGGCGTTGACGGCTACCGATTGCGACCGCTTTCGAGATCAATCGGTGATGACTTTATCGGGTGGGGAGCTGACACGCGTGATGCTTGCACGAGCGCTCGCCGTAGAGCCCATGTTGCTGCTTGCGGATGAGCCAACCGCCGCCCTTGATATTGGTCACCAGTTGCAGACTATGGACTACCTCAGAGCATTCGCGTCAGGGCAGCGCGCCTGTGTGGTGGTCCTGCACGATCTATCACTGGCAGCCCGCTACTGCGACCGGGTATATCTGCTAGATGATGGCAAGCTGCTGGCCGACGGTAAGCCCGCTGCCGTTCTGACCAAAGAGAATATTCGCCACGTCTATGAGGTGGATACTATCGTTGGCGGTACCGATGTGCCATGGATAGTACCGGTCAAGCGGGTGCCGTCATCGTGAAGAACCTATGGCAAGGCGGCCTTAGCCGTATTTGCTTTATGCTACTGTCAGTCCAGGTGGCTGCGCAGCCGGTGCACACAGCAGAACTTCCGTCGGTAGTCTCTATAAATCTTTGTGCTGATCAACTGGTTCTAGCGCTGGCCGACGAGCAACAGATCACGGCACTCAGTCTGCTCTCCCATGAGCCGGCGGGCTCTTATTATTACTCCCGGGCGCTCAATTTTGCGGTTAACTCCGGCAAGGCGGGAGAGGTTATTCTTCATCAACCGGATCTGGTTATCGCCGGGCAATACAGTGATTTTTATACTGTTCGCGCACTGCGTTCAGCCGGACTGCGGGTAGAACTTCTGCCGATTGCAAACTCACTTGAAAGCATGTTCAGCAACCTTGAGCAAGTGGCAGACTGGCTCGGACAGTCTGCACGTGGTGAAGCGCTGGTTTTATCATTGCGACAGCGGCTGATTGAATTGCCGGAGCCAACTGGACATAAGGTAACCGCGGCGGTCTATGATCCGAATGGCTATACGGTGGGTGATCAGAGCCTGCGTGGAGATGTATTGCAGCGTGCCGGTTGGTATAATGTCGCGCTTGATGCCGGTATTCGCAACTATGGTGTGCTGGCGCTTGAGACCCTCATGCGGTTGCAGCCGGATGTGTTAATTGAATCCCCCTATAGCCCCGGTACTTTTTCCCGTGCGCAGCAGTTAAATCAGCACCCGGCACTGACGCAAAGCGGGCTGGCCCCGGGAATTATTTCGGTGCCCAGTGCGCAGACTATTTGCGGCGGTCCGTGGACCGTTGATCTTATTGAGCGGTTGTCTAGTGAGCGTGCAGGTTATCAGGACGCAAGCCCTGTCAACTGAGTTCGTGTGATGACAAGTGGTATTGCTATGCTTCGAGGCGCGGTATTTTTTACAGTGAACCGATCCGGTCGGTCGGGTTCTTTGTCTGGCGGCGGTGTTCACCAATATCTATAACGTTTACCGGTTAAAACCTTATTAGCAGATACAGCCCTGCTGCGGTTCGCGATGTAAATAGGGTGCATATGGCGCGTACCCTGAATTGACTGCCCTCAGATAGCTTTCTTTGATATGCAGATTAAGGTCGCAGAGCGCCAGCGGCCATGCTGTTGCTACTTTAGACTCAGGCAGGCGCGACTATGGAGGTCTGTCTCTATAAAGAAATCTAGAATATTGCTGGCTCTGGCAGCACCGGTCGCTTGTTAACCTGCAGCGTTATCCGGCTGTCGATAACCGTTGGTAATCCCGTTTTGGATTCAAGTGGTAGCGGCCTTGTACCCGGCATAGATTCAAGTTGTGTTATTGGTAATTTGAGGTACAGTATCGCGCTACAACGATATCTGCAGTTGTGTATAACTGAAAGTTCTGCTTAGTGGGTGATTTATTTGCAGGCAATAGCTTCTGCTGCGCTTTGACACGATTGGTACTCCGTTCCGGGCGCAATAATGTCGAGGTTAGCAGGGTCATTGATTAGCATGCTTATCGGATTTTTAAAAATAAATTTAATGCGCTGCAATGGTGGGCAGTATTCACTCTTGCGGGCAGTCGTTAAAAAAATAACTTGTAAATCCAATTAAATGAAATTAGAAATTCCGGCAAGCCCGATTTTGTCAACGGTAGTGAGCCATATTCCTGCCCGGCATGTGAGTCTGTGGCGCAGCGGGCAGGTTCAGTCCCATTGTTCGACGCTGTTGTTACCGTCTATTTGCATCGATGAACTAAGCTCGGTGTTGAAAAAGTATCCCGGTACCTTACTGACGGCAGTTAATGATTTATCCGGATTGCAGCAATGCCGAAAATTCACCGACGCTATAGAAGCGCAGTTGGCCCATCAGGGCTCAGGTGTTGCCTTGGTAGATGGTTTTCCGGTCGAAAACTATAGTGAATTCGATAACCGCCGGATATCTGCATTGTTTGCAGCACTGATAGCGCCATTGATGGAGCAGAATGCCGAGGGTTCGGTGTTGCTCGATCTGAAAAGCACGCAACCGACCAGACCGGATACAATCCCGGCTCGAGAGTTAAATCAAGCGCTCGG
>CALKXD010000083.1 GCA_938003855.1 uncultured Granulosicoccaceae bacterium
GGGACCGCTGGTGGCGGACGGTGGATTATAGCTAGTGCCTATCCAGAAACAGGGTGTCGCGAGGATCATTCAGGTGCGTGAGATTTTGCCTACCACAGGTAGGCGCTTAGTTGTTCTTAAGTAACTACCTGTGGTCGGCAAAAGATTGCGTGCCTGAGTGGTACGCAGTAGCGCTTGTTTCTGGCTGGGCACTGGCTGGTTTCGGTTCTATAAGCCAGTCTATAAACTGCTGGTTTGCCGGTTTTCGATATACGCTATCTAGCGCACCAGCTGTGGCAGCCACAGAGTAAGTGCCGGTACTGAAGCAAGCAGCGCCAGCCGGAACAGATCTGCAATCCAGAATGGTGTCACACCGCGAAAGATGACGCTGGTAGGGACGTCGCCGATTACGCCTTTAAGGACAAACACATTCAGGCCGACCGGTGGTGTAATCAGGCTGATCTCGGTGACCACAACCACCACAATGCCAAACCAAACCGGGTCGTAGCCCATCGATGTGACCAGTGGAAAGAATATAGGCACGGTCAGCAGCAGCATCGACAGGCTTTCAAATACACAGCCCAGCACGATGTACACCAGCAGAATAGACAGAATTACGTAGCCGGGGCCAACATCATAAGCGGTGACCATGGCTTTCAGTGCATCAGGCAAACCGGCGATATTGACGAAGTTCGAGAATATCCATGCACCGATAAGCACACTGAACAAATTGGCCGTGGTGCGGGTGGTTTCTTTTAAAGCGTCGAGTGTGTCGGTCAGTCGCATGCCGCGGGCAACGGCAATGATAAATGCGCCGGCAGCACCCATGCCAGCCGCTTCAGTGGGTGAGAACGTCAGGTGGATCGGCCAGACATTGAACACCCCGTACATGCCACCGAACACCAGTCCGAACAACAACAGCACAGCCCAGACTCCCTTGATGGCCTGGAGTCGACCCGCCCAGTCGGTGTGCTCGCCCGGTGGTCCGGCTTCGGGAGAGCGTGTGACGGTCCAGCGCACTGCAGCCAGATAGAAGAGCACTCCGATTAAGCCGGGAATGACTCCGGCGATGAATAGTTTCCCGATTGAAGTTTCGGTCAGCAGGCCGTAGATCACCAGAATCACCGAAGGCGGGATAAGTATGCCTAGCGTCCCGCCGGCGGCGATAGATGCGGTCGAGAGGCCGTCGTGGTATTTGTATTTACGCATTTGTGGCATGGCCACTCTGGACATGGTCGCGGCGGTTGCCAATGATGACCCGCAGATCGCCGAGAACCCGGCGCAGGCGGCAATCGTCGCCATAGCCAGACCGCCACGCAAATGTCCTAGAAATGCAAAAGACACGTGATAGAGTTCGCGGCTTAGCCCGCCTTTATTCACAAACAGCCCCATTAATATAAACAGCGGCACCACCGACAGGCCGTAGTTTTGTGAGGTATCTATGATCAGACGGCCGACCATGGAGATCGCACCCCGGGAGCTGTTCAGGTGTGCGTAGCCCACCATGCCGACCAGACCCATCGCAAAGGCGATAGGCATACGCAACAAGACCAGCGCTAATACCGCCGCAAATCCGATAAGTGCTTCAGTCACCAGGAGCCTGTCTGAGAAATAAAGTTAGTACGGCAGACCCGGTACGGGAGTCAGCGCGATAAACTGATAGAGCTGGGGTGTCAGTCATTCCCGGTCGAACCCTCCGGGTTTCGCCAGAACAGAAGGATTAAGCCACGGCTGATCAGTACCAGTGCCGTCACGAAGGTAGACACAGCGATCATCCAGGCAATCCACGATTGAGGGATACCGAGATACTCGGTGATATCGCCGTAGGAGGCTGAGCGCTCAGCCAGCACCACTATGCGCTGCGCCGGCCACAGTAGCATCAGTCCGCAGGCTATTGCCATTGCCGCGCTGCGCAGTCTGTCCCAGTAAGAGCTGAACAGGTTGTCGAGCAGGTCGACCGAGATATGCTCATTGCGCCCTGAGATTACCGGCAGTGCTGAAAAAACAATGATCGCCATGGCGATGCGAATGAGTTCGGTGGCGGCTTCTATCGGTGTATTAAACACACTTCGAAATATGACATCTGCGAAGGTGAGTGCCATCATCAGAAACAGCACTGCTGATGCCAGCAGTAGCGGTAGCTCGGAGAGCTTTGAAACAAGCTTTAATAGGTTATTCACAGAGCTATTGCGTGGCGGCCTGGAAAGGCACGGAGAGCCCCGAAGCTCTCCGTGAGTCGAGCACTAGTTGGCAGACATTTCAGTCTGAATCATTTCTCTCGCTGCGCTGGAATCAACGCCCTTGGCGTCAACTTCAGCCATTACCGCGGCGGTGATTTTATCGGCGATCGGCTGGTAGGTAGCCAGATCTTCTGCTGATGCCTGGTTGATAGCGTTGCCTTCGGTAGCATCGGTCACTGAGCGCCCGTTGACATCGATGGCATCCCAGACCTGACCCGCCATGCGGCTGGCCGGTTCGCCGAATACTTTCTCATCGAGCGCGGCTTGAATATCGGCAGGCAGGCTGTCGAATTTTTCCTGGCTCATCAGGTAGGCGAAGGAACCGCGATACAGTCCACCGGGGATTTCATAGACATTTTTAGCGACTTCAGTCAGTTTGAATCCGGCGCGGCTTTCAAATGGCATTACCACACCATCAGCGGATTTAGAGGCCAGAGTTTCATAGACCTTCGGTGCAGGGACTTTGATACCGGTGCCACCAAGTGCGGCAACTACCTCAGAGCCGACACCACCCGGCACACGAATTTTCATGCCCGCTATGTCCTTTAAGCCGGTGACACTGGAATCGCTGTGCAACTGAGCCGGACCATGTGTATGCAGACCGATCAGCTTGACACCACGGTGCTCATTGGCGGCGGCGAGATGTTTCTCGTGAACACGCCAGTAGGCAACTGATGCAGCTTCTGCGCTGCCTTCATAGCCAGGCAGTTCGATTAGTTTTGTGGCGGTGAAACGGCCTGCCTGGTAGCCGTGAAAGATAATAGTCATATCAGCCGCACCATCGAGGACCAGATCCATCTGGGCCGGTGGCGGTGCCAGACCGTATTTGATTTCAGCGGTGACTTTGCCGTCGGTGGCTTCTTCGATCATTTTGATCATGTTGGGCCACATTTGCGAATTAATACCGTGACCGGGCGGCGCCCAACTGGAAATAGTGAGAGTATGGTCAGCGGCTATTGCCGGGGTAACTGCGATAACGGTAGCCGCCAGAGTGCCGATGAATGTGCGCGCGATGTTCAAACTGTATCTCCTCGTCATAAAGTAGCGTAACCCTACGCCGGGCGAAGCCTTCAACGCAAGTACGGAGCAGGTAAATTGTACAAATATACCATTGATAAATTGATTTAACAATGTGAGTATCAAGGCATCAGCTGCCTCACGGAATACGGCCCTATGACGCTCCCTGCGACTTACGAAGAAGATTTGTTTTCCGACGCAGTTATTCAGAATCCCTGGCCCAGCTATGCGCGCATGCGTGACCTGGGGCCGGTGATCTGGTTGCCCGGACTGGGTAACTACGCGCTGGCCCGCCATCGTGAGGTGCAGGCGGCGTTGCGTGATCACGATACTTTTATCAGCGCAGACGGTGTGGCTGCGGACAAATTCGGCTGTGATTTTCTGCAGGGCAACACGGTCGCGTCGGATGGTGCGCGGCATAACTCTCTCCGGCGTGCCATGGCGCAGCCGATGCTGCCGGGTGCGCTTGCGACAATCAGACCTCGTGTGCAGCAGCAAGCGGATCAGCTGATCGATGCCCTGGTTGCGCGCGACAGCTTTGATGCGGTCGCTGATCTGGCCCGTCACTTACCACTGAGTATTGTGCGCGAGATGGTCGGGTTGCCGGAATTTGGTCAGGATAAAATGCTGCAATGGGCCGCTGCGGCGTTTGACGTGCTCGGGGTGCAGAATTGCCGGGGCAAGCGTGCACTGCCGGTGATCGCACAGATGAGGGAGTTCATCACACGTGATGCCACCAGAGAGAATCTTAAAGACGGCAGCTGGACGCATCGGATTCACGAACTGGTCGATCAGGGACAGCTGAGCCCTGAGCTGGCACCGTTTGCTATCAGGGACTATATCAACCCGAGTCTCGACACGACAATTTCAGCGACTGCGGAACTGATCTATCAATTAGCACGCAATCCCGATCAATGGGAGAAACTAAAGCAACACCCGGAGTTGCTCAATAATGCGGTTAACGAGGCGGTTCGACTTGGCACGCCGATTCGCATGTTCTCGCGTCATACCAGCCGGGACGTCGACATCGCCGGTGTGACTATCCCCGGGGGCAGTCGCGTGATGATGCTGTTTGCTTCGGCAAATCGTGATGAGCGGCGTTTTGCCGACCCGGATAAATTTGATGTCAGTCGCGACGCTAAAGACCACGTGGGTTTTGGCAGTGGCGTGCATATGTGTGTGGGCATGCATCTGGCGCAACTGGAAATGGAAGCTATTCTGCATGCGATGATCACGCGGGTGGGGAGTATTGTGACAGAGGCGCCGCAAGTAAAGCTCAATAATACCATCTGTGCTTTTTCAGCGTTGCCTTGCCGGTTTGAAGCAGAGTCGCGGCAGTGGCAGGTGCCGTCGCTAACAACCATGGGTGGTAAACAACTGCTGCAAGCCTGCGTCACACAAAGACGGGAAGTGGCAAAAGGTATCGTTTGTTTTGATCTGGTGCCCGCGACTGGCGTCGACTTTCCAGAGCCGTCAGCGGGTGCCCATATTGATGTCTGGATGCCCGCCGCACTGGTGAGGCAATATTCGTTGACTCTCGATTATAGTCCCGGGAAATATAGCATCGCTGTGCAGCTGGCTGCCAACTCCAGAGGTGGGTCGCGGTGGATGCATGATAGTCTGACGGTTGGCAGCATTGTTAGTATAAGTGCGCCAAAAAATTATTTTCGACTGCAGCCGTTTAGCGGGCTTACCGTGCTGGTCGCCGGAGGCATCGGCCTGACACCACTGTTAGCGATGGCCTGGCAACTCCACCACAGGGCGCGGCCCTTTGAGTTGCATGTGTGTGTGCGAAGCGCCGACCGTATGCCCTTCAGTGAGGAATGCAAAGACTGGCCGTTTGCCGATTGCCTGCACCTGTACTGCGACGATGGTGACCCGCTGGCAGCAACATTCGATATGCAGGCATTGATTAAAAACAAAGGCAGCAATCTGCAGCTTTACGTGTGCGGCCCGGGCGGATTTATGGAGATGGTGACAAGCGAGGCGAAGGCGGCAGGGCTGGATGAAGCGAACCTGCATCTGGAGCACTTTGGTGCTGAAATTGATCCCAATGGTGAGCCTTTTACTCTTGTTGCCCGAAAGACAGGCCGAACAATGCAAGTGCCAGTCAATAAAACACCGTTGCAGGTATTGCAGGCGGCGGGTATTCCTGTGCCGACGTCCTGTCAGCAGGGCGTGTGCGGAAGTTGCCTGACAACAGTCCTCGATGGAATCCCGGAGCATCGGGATATGGTGCAGACCGATCTGGAAAAGAGCTACAATAATCGGATAGCGGTGTGTTGCTCAAGGTCATTGTCGAAAACACTGGTGCTGGACATCTAGACCTGACTGTTATTGAAAAGGGCATCATCGTCTGCAATGATGACGCATGCTGTGGTCAACTTTTTTTATCGCCTTTTAATAGGTGGTATGGGAAAAGCGGCAGAATGGTTTTATCCAGCCACGCTCTATAGATGATGGGTTGCACGGGCGAGTTCGCTGTGGCGACCGGCTTTGCTGGTAGCCGCCATAGCGTGCTGGAATACAGCGCTGCACCCATCCCGATTGGGGTCTTTAACCGGCGCTGCCAATTCAGGACAAATAACAACCGGTACGTGATTTGACTATACGTGATACGCCATGTGTCCTCGCCATCGGTTGTGATTGATCGTGGTCAGCTCAAAGGACTATCGCACGGTGTTTTGTCAGATGCTGCAACGTGAGAAATGCGCAACCGGATCGGCTGCCATCACCGGAACGCTTGAAACAGAATTTTTCCGGCATTGTCGTTGTAGGGTGCACACCGCCTACCGGACCGGGTAAATCCGGTAAACCAAACAGTCATGTCTTTCTGCTCCGTGGCACAAGGCTTCAGATACCGGCTGAAGTGCGGTTGCCTGCCATCCCGCCATTGCATTTGAAGGCAGCACCCGATGTATTACGATTAATGCCCATCCGGAAACAAGCGCTACTGCGTACCACTCAGGCACGCACTCTTTTGCCGACCACAGGTAGTCACTTAAGAACACTTAAGCGCCTACCTGTGGTAGGCAAAATCTCACGCACCTGAATGATCCTCGCGACACCCTGTTTCCGGATGGGCACTAGCAACACAAAGACCGCCGCGCCGGGGCGCGGCGGTGGGTTGCTGGATTCAGGCATCCTGTTCCGCCAGCATGTGTGTTTTCAGTTTCTTCATTGCTGCTTTCTCTATTTGTCTTATTCGCTCCGCAGACACGCTGTACTCGTCGGCGAGTTCCTGCAACGTGCTCTTGTTGCCATCCTCAAGCCAGCGGCGTTGGAGAATATCCCGGCTGCGGTCATCGAGATCCTGCATGCCGGAGGCAAGCGAAATCGACTGCACGTCTGCGTGATCGCGATTCTCTACCACCAGTGCCGGATCTGATTCGTCCTGATACAGGTATTCCGCCGGTCGTAAAGCCCGTTTCTCGGAGCCGTCATCAACCGTAGTGGCATCGAAAGAAGTATCACCGCCAGTCAGCCTTGATTCCATTTCGTACACTTGCTCGCGGGTGACACCGAGATCTTCTGCCACTCGCGCGGCTTCGTCAGCCGAAAACCAGCCCAGACCTTTCTTAGAGCTGCGCAATTTAAAAAACAATTTGCGTTGCGCTTTGGTTGTGGCGACTTTGACGATACGCCAGTTGCGAATCACGTATTCATGAATTTCCGCACGAATCCAGTGCACTGCGAAGGATATCAGGCGTACGCCGACATCTGGGTCAAAGCGTTTGACCGCCTTCATCAGGCCGATATTGCCCTCCTGAACCAGGTCGGCAAGCGGCAAGCCGTAACCGGTGTAGCTGCGCGCAAGGTGGACCACAAAGCGCAGCTGTGACATGACCATCTGGCCGGCTGCATCAAGGTCCTCTTTGTCGCGATAACTAATAGCAAGCTTTTGTTCTTGCTCGGAAGTCAGCACCGGAAAGGCAGAAATTTTGGCAAGGTAGCCGTTCAGGTCATCACTGACAGCAGGCAACGCCATTGTTGAAGTTTTAACCATTGCATTGGCCATGTAGCAAATCTCCTTAAAAACCTGTAAACGGTATTTTAGCACTCACAGG
>CALKXD010000084.1 GCA_938003855.1 uncultured Granulosicoccaceae bacterium
TGGCGAGGATCGCCGCCCGACATTAAGTTGGCCGAGGCAAATTCCCTTAGGTGGCAAGCCCGCTGACGTTGTAAAGATCGCCAGTGATTATGCCGAATGGATGCAGCAAAATGATCTAGCCAAGTTGTTTGTCAATGCTGAACCCGGGGCGATATTAACCGGTACGGCACGCGAATTTTGCCGGCAGTGGAAAAACCAAAGTGAAGTAACAGTGGCGGGCTCGCATTTTATTCAGGAAGATTCCCCCGCGCAGATTGCAACTGCCATAGAGCATTGGCTTGCAGAAAGAACAAAAGCAGAGAACCACTAGATGGCAACGCCCAATTACACCAATACGCCATTCGACTTGACCGGGAAAACCGCATTGGTGACCGGGGCATCGGGTGGTCTCGGATCGCGATTCGCGTTAACGCTGGCGAGCGCCGGAGCCAATGTGGTGATTGCCGCTCGAGATGCCGCTAATCCGCAGTTGCAGCGCTTGCAGTCGCAGTTGCAGGAGACCGTAGAGGTCGCTAGTGTGTCGCTGGATGTGGCCAGTCAGGAGTCGATCAGCAATGCTTTTTCGCAGGCCGAGGATCAGTTAGGGCCAGTCGATGTGTTGATTAATAATGCCGGCATCGCGATTCCGCAAACGGCGCTGAAGACCGATGAGCAATTATGGCAAAGCGTGTTGGGTACTAATCTTGGTGGCGCCTGGTTTGTTGCGCGCGAGTTTGCCACCCGATTGGTGGCTGAAAAATTACCCGGTGCGGTGGTTAACATTACGTCTATTCTTGGTCAGCGCGTAAACAGTGGTGTGATGTCTTACGCTGTCTCGAAGGCTGGCCTTGAGCAAATGACGCGATCGCTGGCATTGGAATGGGCGCGACACAATATTCGGGTTAACTCGTTGGCTCCCGGCTACATTATGACCGACATGAATCGCGATTACCTGCAGTCGGATGACGCGCTGCCGATGATTGGGAACATCCCGCAACGGCGCGTCGGTGATCCTGCCGATCTGGATGGTGCTTTACTGTTGCTGGCGTCGGGTGCGTCGGCATTCATGACCGGCAGTACGGTGGTTGTGGACGGTGGCCATTTGCAGTCTTCACTATGAACCGGCGTTATGCGAAAGTGCAGTGTAAGTCTGGTTTTTGAGTCTGCTGTCGTGGTGCGCCGGTGCTTGTCTGCCCAGGCCGAATCGCGTCGACTATGGTTGGTGTCGGGCAATCGCTGAATCAACCGCGCAATGGCTGACAGACATTAAATTAATCTATCCCACGACCGCTATCTTTTGAATAGCAGGACTAGGATATCGGTGACCTGATAAAATAAAATGTGGGGAAAAATCGTATTTTGCATTGCCGTAGCGCTCTATTTGTATTCGTTGTTTACGATAACGGCGGTGGTGGGTGGTGAAAAATCGCTCATCGGTATAGAGACGTTCTATTACACCCTGCGATACGGCACAGCCGGCCTCTTCGGTGCGACCTCTACGGCGGATGTGGTGGTGAATTTCATCGCGTTGATTGCTGCAGCGGCAAACTTTGTATTTGTATTCTGGGCAATGCTGGTGTTTCTGCCTACACGGATTACTGCACTTAAGTGGTTTTGGTGGACCAGTCTTGTTTTCCTGGTCGCGGCGTTATACACAGGTATGCAGGCGATATTCTCTGACAGAGTAACGTTGGCCACGGGATATTATGTGTGGATCATTGCGCTGGCGCTTATGCTGATGGCGCCGGTGATCGTACGCTATGAACACAAGCGATTGCGCCACGCAAACAATCGTCGCGCAAGCATGGATTGCGCTTGAAGCCGCCAAACGTTGACCCGATAAAAAACTAATCGGGTGCGTCGATAGATTGGTGTGATCGGTAAAAGAGTGCGTGGCTGAGTGGTACGCAGTAGTGCTTGATTATGTATGGGTACTAATTATACGGTTACTTCCGATGTTGTCAGGTGTTCGTCGCCAAATACCCGCAAATAGCGCTCGACCTCGGTCTTCGGGCCCATTGCTTTGGCCAGGTTGTCTGACAGCTTGACCGTTGCGCGACCATTCGCCTGAGTTACTTTGCACACCACCGAGAATGCCTTGAGGTTATCGTTGGTGTAAGGCGCGCAATCGCGAAAATCGTTGGTCAGGTTTGTTCCCCAGCCGAAGCTGGTTCGGACTCTGCCTTCGAAGTGATGATAGGTTGATTCGATGGTATCTATGTCGAGCCCGTCGGAAAAAATAAGCAGTTTCTGTTTTGGATCGCGGCCTTTCTGTTTCCACCAGTCGATGATCTCTTCGCCGCCTTCAATCGGCTCTTTGGAATCTATTCTAAAACCGCTCCAGTCAGCCAACCAGTCGGGGGCCCCTTTTAAGAACCTTGAGGTGCCATAGGCATCCGGCAGCGCGATCAGCAGATTGCCATCGTAGGTTTTCTGCCATGCCTCAAGAACCTTATAGGGGGCTTGAGACAGGGCTTCGTCGTCTTCGGCGAGGGCGGCGGCTACCATCGGTATTTCGTGCGCATTGGTGCCGATAGCATCTAGATCGTGGTCCATCGCCAGCAGCACATTGCTGGTGCCGGTGAAGTTAGCTCCCAGGCCTTCTTTCAGTGCGTCGACACACCAGCGCTGCCATAGAAAGCTGTGACGACGTCGGGTGCCGAAGTCGGCAATTTTAAGGTTCGGAAGTTTTGCCAGTCGAAGTACTTTTTCCCACATCTTTGCTTTGGCACGTGCGTAGGTGACATCGACTTCAAATCTACCCATGCCGCGCATGGCGCTGCGTGAGCGCAACTCGCTTATGATAGCGAGTAATGGGATTTCCCACAGTGATACCTCGGCCCAGTTGCCGTGAATATCGATAAGGTACTGCCCGTCGCGTTTGGTTAGTTCGAACTCCGGCAGTTGATAGTCTCGCAGCCACTGCAGGAAGTCGGCGCTGAATAGACGCTCTTTGCCGTAGAACGTGTTACCCGCCAGCCAGATATTTTCTTTTTTCGTTAAGCGAACGGTGCGCGCGTGTTCCAATTGCCAGCGCAGGTCGGCTTCGTCAATTTCTTCGGCAAGCCTGACCACTTTGCTGCGATTGATCAGGGAAAAGGTGACGGGTATGTCACGCCATTGATTCCAGATCGTTTGCAGCATTAGCAATTTGTAGACGTCTGTATCGAGGATGCTGCGTACGATGGGATCGTCTTTGAACGTGTGGTCGTACACACGCTTTGCAATATCTATATGTACCATGAAAAACTCCGCACTGCTCAGGCATCAGATTTGATTAAGTGCCTGTGCTGCAATCAGCGCAGGGCATTCGGCACCGGGCCGGTTAAATTTATTGCTAGCCGGATTTTAGATCGATCATGCCTTTGGTTGGTGGTGGTGTCATACGTTGAGGAGGGATAGCGTCAAACTCGATGTTTTCATCGCCGTGATACACCATAAAGTGTTTGCCTTTGGCGCGCGCTATCATGGTTAGGCCAAGGTGCTGTGCCAGCTCTAGACCCATGTGGGTGACTCCGGATCGGGACACCAGTGCCGGTATACCCATGAAGGCGGTTTTCATCACGATCTCTGAAGTCAGTCTACCAGTCGTGTAGAAAATTTTGTCGTCTCCACTGATGCCGTCAAGCCACATATGCCCTGATACCGCATCGGCCGCATTGTGCCGGCCAACGTCTTCCACGTGTATCAGTGACCGGGTTCCTTCACACAGGCCGCACCCGTGGACGGCACCTGCGCTTCGGTAGATGTCGTTGAGTTTTCCGACATCACGGATCAATTCATACAACTGGGATTGCTTGATGCTGGCGGGGGGCAGTTGTACTTCATAGAGTTTGTCTATTGTGCAGCTGAATATCGTACCCTGGCCGCAGCCACTGGTAACGATCTTTCGATTGAGCTTTTCCTGCCAGTCCTCGATGCCCCCGCCGCTCTGGGTTTCCACGGTGACCAGTTCGCGGTCCCAATCGACATGTACGGATTTTATCTCGCTGATGTCATCAATGAGTTTTTGATTGCGGACATATCCGAGGGTCAACGCTTCCGGTTGTGATCCGAGAGTCATCAAGGTGACGATCTCGGTGTCGTCAACCCGAATGGTCAGGGGAAACTCGCCGGGTATGTGTTGCTCTTTCTTTTCCCCATACTCGTTGATCACGGTGACGGGGTGAGTGGGCCGTAAACCGGATTGGCTCATTTCCGGTTTGTAGGTGCTGCTGTTCGAAGTCTCGCCCAAGTTAGATCCTGTCATTCGACTGATTAGTGGTGAACTGACGTGAAAGTTTAATGTTGCTGCGGGGTATCATACCGCCGCTTGGCGATTGCAGGTAACTCTTGTGCCGAAAATGCCCGCTCTTTTTCCCGGTTTAGGTGCTGGGAGTTTGCAATTATCGTCATATCTCTGCACCATTCGCGGGAAATTCAATAGTATTGGTCCGTCCGGACCGCATGCCGGAGAGAATCCTATTATCAATATTGCGCCGCGTCATCGCTGCCTGCACTTATCATGAACGAAGGTCTGGTTGAAAGACGTGAAGCACCGACATTCCGCATTGATGTTGTTCTGGAGTGTCATTACCGGGTGCTGGTTGGCGGGTTCAGAACGCCGGTTTGGTCGCTCGCCGAGTTGATCGTCCGCGGTGAGACCGAGACAAAGGTTGATCGCCCGGAACGCACGGTGATTGCCACCAGTGATGACAGCGAGCGGTATTTATGGACCGGTCTGCACCTGTCTTTTTATCGGGATGGCGGGCAAAGCTACTGGCACACGATGGTCGGTCAGCAGCAGGAGTTGTTTGTTGTGTGTCAGGACAGTGAAGATGAGCGCGGTACCATGCCGATTCTGGTCACCGCCGACTACGACGAAGCGATGGCTTATCATGAGGCGGACGACACCGTCCTGACAGCACCGATGCCGGAGTTGATCTACCAGACGCTGGAGCGATTTGTACTGGAAAATTACACACCGGAAGAAAAGAAGCGCCGCAAACGCAAAGACTGGCATAACAAGGAGGGCGCTGATGAGCCATTCGCCAAACGACCGAGACAATAGTGCGTCGGGATTTGTCGGGCGTTGGTCGCGCCGAAAGCTGCAGGATAAAGAAGCCGTTGCCGGTCCGGAGATAGCGCTGCCACCTCTGCCTGGCGAGGCCGAAGAATCAGCACTGCAGCCGACCATGCCGCCAGTGCTGGAAGACAGGCAAGTGCTGGAAGATGAGCAAGTACCGGTTGATCAGCCAGTTGCCCTGACTGATGCCGACATGCCGCCGTTGGAAAGCCTTGATGCCAACAGCGACTACAGCCCGTTTTTTTCAGAGGGTGTAAGTAAGCAATTGCGCAATCTGGCTTTGAAGAAACTGTTTTTCAGTGGCAAATTTGCCTCGCGTGACGGCCTTGATGACTACGACGACGATTTCACGCGGTTTGAACCTTTGGGCGATACCATCACGTCCGACATGAAATTTCATGAGCGGCGCAAAGAAAAAGCGCGGCTAGCGAAGCTTCAGGAAGAAGAAGAGCAGCGTCTGGCCGCTGAGCAGGAGGTTGAGGACGACGCCGGAGCTGAATCCACCGACACAGAGTCCGACGCGCCGCAAGACGAAGCACCACAGCAGAGCGAGCCTGCCTCCGACGATGGGGACACCACCGAGCCGGACGCCATATACGTGGCCGGTCAGACAGGTTCGGCAGCAGCCGGGGTTGACGGCGGTGACACCACAGATCCAGCAAACAAGGGAGGCGAGGCGTGACAGACGGCTCAGTCGATACTCTTCAATTCAGAGCATCAAACAGTATTCAAACCACCTCGCTGGTGGCGTACCAGTCCCGGGGGCATTGTTTGATCATTGCACCGCTGGACCGCGGTATTGACGTTGCCGCGCGGCTGGAAACTCCGGGTAAGACGCTGTTTGTCGCGGATGCTGCGTTCCCGGGGATAGACAAAAAGTCAACGGAAGACGGCCTGACTATCATTCAGGCTCGATTGGTCGAACTGCGTGGATACCTTGGTGCGTTTGATTGCGACATAGGTGATCAGCAATCACCGGGTTCGCTGGCCAAAGTGGCTGGAGTGTCGCTGTTGGGCGGATTTGATCTGGTCCTTGATCTGTCTGAGACTCCTGTGCTGAAAGTCGATGTGCCTCCGTTCGGGTACTACGCGCCCGGTGATGACAGCGAAGCGCTCGACGCCGCGATGGCGGAAATGCTGGAGTTGCAAGGGGACTTCGAGAAACCCAAATACTTTGATTACGATGCTTCACTATGCGCGCATTCCCGCAGTGGCATAACCGCGTGTAGCAACTGTCTTGATGTCTGTGGCACCGGGGCGATCACCTCGAACGGAGAGGGTGTCTCCATTGAACCCTACCTGTGTCAGGGCTGCGGTAGTTGCACCAGTAGCTGTCCCAGTGGCGCGGTCAGTTACGCGTATCCGGCACCGGCGGATGCAATGTCGCAATTGCAGACGTTGCTTGCAGAACATCGGTCGCAGGGTAATTCACAGACTATTGTGTTTTTGCATGATGCAGAGCAAGGCGCGGAACGCCTTCAGCAGTACCAGGCCGGGTTGTCAGCCGCAGTGCTGCCGCTGGCCGTTGAGGAAGTGGCCAGTCTTGGAATCGATAGCTGGTTCTGCGCACTGGCCTATGGCGCGGCGCTGGTGGTGATTGACGCCCCGCAGGCCGATAACGCCATGCAGCGTGGTCTGGCGTTGCAGGTCGAGATTGCCAACGAGATACTGGCCGGGGTCGGTCTGCACGATCGCCTGCGGATGCTTGACGCTGCTGACGCGGAGTCATTGAATGCGCTGGCCGCCACATCGTACCAGTGTGCGCCGCCAGCGAGCTTTACCACGTTTAACAACAAGCGCCAGACGACCCGTATGGCGATTGACCACTTGCGGCAGAATATGGATCAGTTTGCCGGGCCCGGTCATATAGCAAAGGAAGCAGTTGCGTTGCCGGCGGACGCCCCGTTCGGTGAAGTGATTGTCAATAAAGACGCTTGCACGCTGTGCCTGGCCTGCGTAACAGTGTGCCCGGCTCGGGCATTGCAGGATGGTGAAACACTGCCACAACTTAAGTTCATCGAAACAAACTGTCTGCAATGTGGCATGTGCGAAAAGGCCTGCCCGGAGAATGCTATCTCATTGCAGACCCGCTTCCTGTATGACTCGGAAACTGCCTTAAAACCGGTCATAGTCAACGAGGAAGAGCCGTTCAATTGCATTGTCTGCAACACGCCGTTTGCAACCCGGGCGATCATCGGGCGTATGCAGACAAAGCTTGCCAGTCATTGGATGTTTGGTGACGACTCGGCATTGCGACGTTTGAAAATGTGTGAAGATTGCCGGGTAAAAGATATTTTCGAGAATGAGTCCGGGATCGATGTGCATAAAACCTGAGTGCCCATTACGTGTAAAGTAATTGTGGTAAAAAAATCGCAGTAAGAGCAAAATACTGCAAGGTGGAAAGAAACATACGTATGCATACCGACACAGCCGCAGAATCGGACTCTACACAGGGTTCACCACGCAAACTGGCGATTAAGGTGAGCACTGAAGACGAAGTCGCTGCGCGTGCAGCCGACCTCGATCGCGCCAATCTGTACACTTCGCTAGGGGCGTTGCTGGCGGCACCTGCCTCGGCAGAACACTGTGCCGCGCTGCGTGCATTGCCCCACATCGATCAACCCGAAACAGCACTCGAGATCGCCTGGTTGGTGCTTAGCGCCTCTGCGGGCTCCTGCACCCTTGAGCAGATCAACGACGAATACCACGAGCTATTCATCGGGGTCGGCCGGGGAGTAGTAGTACCCTACGGATCATGGCACATCACCGGCTTCCTGATGGAAAAACCACTCGGTGCGCTGCGGGCTGATTTGCGTGCCATGGGCTTTGAGCGAGTCGACGGGGTAATGGAATCTGAAGATCATATTGCCTCGCTGTGTCAGGCGATGGCAGCTATAATCGTGGCGGAAGATATCGGTTTTGACACTGAAAAATCATTTTTTAATGATCATATTGGCGTTTGGGCTGAGCAGTTCTTCGACGAAGTCATGCAGGCAGGATGTGCCGATTTTTATCGTTCAGTGGCTCAACTGGGCAAAAGCTTCATTGAACTGGAAAAACACTACCTAGCGATGTCAGTATGATCGGGTATTTATCGGGAACAACTGTCCCGTTAGAGCTTTTTAGTGCCGGATCAATGAGCAGGTTTTATCGATCAACCGCCGATGCATACGCATTGTGCGTCTGACTTTCTTTATCCGTCGTCAGCGTGTAAGTTGACGCAGGGTGTATTGGACAATCCTTGGATTGGAGGAATAGAATGAAAAAAGAGATAAAATATATCGAAGACAATCGTCGGTCCTTTTTGAAAGGCGCCGTGGTTGCCGGTGGAGCGGCCGTAGTGGCACCGTCGGTGGTGATCGCCGCCGAAGAGCCGCTGGTGGAAGTTGATGTTTCTCCGGCTGACAAAGGCTATGAGGAAAACGACTACATCCGCAATTACTATGATCGCGCACGATTCTAGTCGGCCTATCCAATCTTAGCGGGGAAAACATCTCATGAAACTCAGAAGAAAAATCAGCGCAGATGCAGCTGACTCAAACGAGTCTGCCGGAGTCGGCCTATTCGGTCGGGCGGTTAATCGCCGTACCTTCCTGAGGCACTCGGGCGTGACAGCGGGTGGTGCCGCAATCGCCAGCATTGCCGCGCCGACCATGGTGAAAAAAGTTCGCGCGGCAGAAACCGCACCTAAAGCCGGTGCAGATACGGAAATCAAACTGTCAGTGTGCACGCACTGCTCAGTCGGTTGCGGTGTAGTAGCCGAAGTACAGGACGGCGTCTGGACTGGTCAGGAACCCGACTATGAGTCACCCCTGAATCTGGGAGCACACTGCGCCAAAGGTGCCTCGGTCAGAGAGCATGGTCACGGTGAGAAGCGCGTAAAATACCCAATGAAACTCACCGGCGGCAAGTGGAAGCGTGTCAGCTGGGAAGAAGCAATCGGCGACATCGGCGATCAGATGCTGAATATCCGTGAAGAGTCGGGCCCTGACTCCGTCTACTGGCTGGGTTCTGCGAAATTCAACAACGAACAATCCTACATGTTCCGGAAGTTCGCGGCATTGTGGGGAACTAACAATGTTGATCATCAAGCGCGAATCTGTCATTCGACCACGGTTGCCGGTGTAGCAAACACCTGGGGCTACGGCGCCATGACGAATTCCTACAATGATATGCACAACTCGAAGGCGATGTTCTTCATCGGTTCGAACGCAGCGGAAGCACATCCGGTTGCCATGCAGCATATCCTTCGGGCGAAAGAAAACGGATCAAAACTTATTGTGTGTGATCCGCGTTACACACGCACCGCAGCACATGCTGATCAATTCGTACGGTTCCGCCCCGGTACAGACGTTCCGTTGATCTGGGGTATTTTGTGGCACGTGTTTGAGAACGGCTGGGAAGATCAAGAGTTTATCAATCAGCGGGTTTACGGCATCGATGAGATCAAAGCCGAAGTCGCCAAGTGGAATCCTGCCGAGGTTGAGCGGGTAGCTGGTGTACCGGAAGCGGTGGTTAAAGAAGCCGCCGAAACTATGGCCAACAACCGCCCAGGCACAATTGTGTGGTGCATGGGTGGCACACAGCACACGATCGGAAACAACAACACTCGCGCTTACTGCGTTATGCAACTGGCACTGGGTAATATGGGGACTTCCGGTGGTGGGGCGAACATCTTCCGCGGCCACGATAACGTCCAGGGTGCCACGGACTTCTGTATCCTTTCACACTCACTGCCAGGTTATTACGGCCTGTCGGCAGGTGCCTGGAAACATTGGTCCGGTGTTTGGGATCTTGAGTACGACTGGGTCAAATCGCGTTTTGATGCCGGCAGTTACGAAGAATCTAAAGGCAAGCCGGTCAGCCCGATGAATACCAAGGGTATGCCTGTTTCGCGCTGGATTGACGGTGTTCTGGAAGACCGCGGCAACATCGCCCAGAAAGACAACATTCGTGCGATGGTGCTATGGGGGCATGCACCAAACAGTCAGACCCGTGGACCTGAAATGAAAGAGGCGATGGAAAAACTGGAATTGATGGTCATCATCGATCCCTACCCAACGCACTCGGCAGTTCTGCCGGATCGACAGGATGGCGTCTATATCCTGCCGGCCACTACGCAGTTCGAGACCTATGGGTCGGTAACGGCATCCAACCGTTCACTGCAATGGCGTGAGAAGGTAATTGAGCCATTGTTCGAGTCGCTGCCTGATCACACCATCATGTACAAACTGGCGACTAAACTCGGTTATGCTGATGAGTTCTGCAAAAACATTGAAGTCACCAATGACGAGCCGCTGATTGAAGACATCACCCGTGAGTTCAACACTGGCATGTGGACGATCGGTTACACCGGTCAAAGCCCTGAGCGACTCAAAGAGCACAAGAAATACCGTGGTATGTTTAACACCACAACCCTGATGGCCGAAGGCGGACCACTCGACGGTGAATACTACGGCTTGCCATGGCCGTGCTGGGGTACCGCCGAGATGAAGCACCCGGGTACACCATTGCTGTATGACACCAGTAAGCCTGTTGCTGAAGGTGGCCTCTGCTTCCGTGCCAGATTTGGTGTTGAGCGTGAAGGCGTCAGCCTGCTTGCTGACGGTTCCTACCCGGTCGGATCCGAGCTTGAAGACGGCTATCCTGAGTTCAGCGCTGATGCACTGAAGTCACTGGGCTGGTGGGATGACCTCACTGTCGATGAAAAATCAGCCGCCGAAGGCAAGAACTGGAAAACCGACAAATCCGGTGGTATCCAGCGAGTGGCCATCAAGCATGGTTGTGCACCCTTCGGCAATGCCAAGGCCCGCGCTGTGGTCTGGACATTCCCTGATCCGGTACCCATCCACCGTGAGCCGTTGTATACCAATCGGTATGATCTGGTCGCTGATTACCCGACCTACGAAGATCGTAAGTCTTTCTACCGATTGCCCACGCGATACGGGTCGATTCAGGCAACTGATCACTCAGGCGAATTCCCACTGATCCACACCAGCGGACGTCTTGTCGAGTACGAAGGTGGCGGTGATGAGTCTCGCTCAAATCCCTGGCTCGCTGAACTGCAGCAGGATATGTTTGTGGAAATCAATCCCGCAGACGCCAACGATGCTCAGATCGAAGACGAGCAAATGGTTTGGCTCGAAAGCCCGGAAGGCGGCAAGATCAAAGTCAAGGCGATGGTTACGCCTCGTGTTGGCCGAGGGGTCGTGTTCACACCATTCCACTTTGCGGGGCACTTCGAGGGCGTCGATCTGGAAGACAAATACCCGGAGGGTACTGCACCGTATGTTCGCGGCGAACCTGCGAACAATGCGTTTACTTATGGCTACGATTCCGTCACTCAGATGCAGGAATCAAAAGTCTCACTCTGCAAAATTGTAGCGGCTTAGGAGAACACTCATGGCTAGAATGAAATTTCTTTGTGACGCTGAACGCTGCATCGAGTGCAACGGCTGTGTAACGGCATGTAAGAACGAGCACGAGGTACCATGGGGCGTTAATCGACGTCGCGTGGTTACCATGGGGGACGGTGAAATCGGCCAGGAGAAATCAATCTCTGTTGCCTGCATGCACTGCACCGACGCGCCCTGCCAGGCGGTATGCCCGGTCGATTGCTTCTACACCACTGACGACGGTATTGTGCTTCACGATAAAGACCTCTGTATCGGCTGCGGTTACTGCTTTTACGCCTGTCCGTTCGGTGCTCCACAATATCCAAAGCAATCCGCGTTCGGTGCTCGTGGTAAAATGGATAAGTGCACCTTTTGTGCGGGTGGGCCCGACGATGATCTCTCCGATGCCGAGTACGAAAAGTACGGTCGCAACCGAATAGCCGAAGGCAAGCTGCCGTTGTGTGCAGAGATGTGCGCGACTAAAGCGCTCATCGCCGGTGACGGCGATAAAGTAGCCGACATCTACCGCGAGCGCGTGACCATGCGTGGTGGTCGAGCGTCGACCTGGGGTTGGGATACGGCCTACAAAGGTTAGTAAGGTGATATCCGGGTATTGACACAATCGGGCGGTCCAGGTGGCCGCCCGATTTGTTTACCCGATAACCACCCACACCAACGTTCGTTCCTGCGGGGAAAGCTGATGAAAAAACTCTATAAACTAGGCAGTGTGCTGTGTATTGTCATACTGACGGCTGTGGGTTGTGATTCAACTGAATCTACACCGGCCACTTACGACGCTGAAAGTTACACCTATAAAGGTGCGGCAGATCCATTGCTGAATACCTCTGGCGCCGACCGGGCTGGGGAGCTTGGCAGTCGGTTCGACCTGGTTCAAGGCAGACTATAAAAACAAGTGGTATTTTCGGGGAAAAAACATGCGTAAAAAAGCGGATCCGGCGCGCGTCAAGCGTCGCAAGCGCATTGCGGTATGGAGCTTTGCGTTCATTATGGTGGCGTCCATCGCCGCACCGTTCAGCGGCTTTTTAATCACTGCAATTGATGGTGCAATAGCGCAGGAAACTGCCGCTGCTGCTGGAGAAAGTAACCCGCGCGCTAACCTGTGGCGTGCAGTGAAAGGTGGTGTTGGTGGCTACAGTTCAGTGAAGGGGGCGGAGTCCGGTGTACTGATAAACCCCGCTGGCACTGACTGGGCTAACTTTCGCAAAGGCCCGGTGTTTACCAAGCTGCCGTGGATAGTCGCTGGCATGCTTGCACTGGTCGTCCTTTATCATCTGATGCACGGCAAAAACCGTTTGGAGCGACGGCCGTCAGGCATTCTGGTTAAGCGCTGGTCCTGGTTTGAGCGACTCGTACATTGGGTCACTGCGATCTCCTTTATTATCCTGTCGATTACCGGATTAAGCATGTTGCTTGGTCGCACGGTAATACTGCCTCTGCTGAGCGGACTCGATGGAGGCAAAGCGGCCTTTGCTGCCTGGTCGCAGTTGGCCATTCAGGCGCACAACGTCATGGGGCCGGTGCTGAGCGTTGGTATCGTGCTGATGATTGTTATGTGGATCTGGTACAACTTTCCAGGTCGGGGTGACTGGAGCTGGATTAAAGCCGGCGGTGGCTTGGTCGGTAATAAACATCCCAGTGCAGGGCGGATGAATTTCGGTGAGAAGATCTGGTTCTGGATTATCTGTACATTTGGTATGGCGGTGGTGATTACCGGCCTGGCGCTGGTGGCACCAAGTTATCCCGAAATGATGGAGTACCTGCCAATCGCTTTGACGCGTAACCTGATGCAGGACGCTAATGAGTACCATGTGATTGCCGGTCTGATCTGGATGGCTGTGGCTATTGGACATATTTATATCGGTACTGCGGGCACCGAGGGCGCGTTCCAGGGTATGTCAACCGGGTATGTGACAGCTGAGTGGGCACAGCAGCACCACAACCTCTGGTTCAGAAAGCTGGAACGCAAGGGTAAAGTAGCGTCAGAGCCGAATCGCTATTCGCGTGGCCACAGCGCAGTGACTCAACGAACCCTATAGGCCGAAGACGGCGGGACAGCAAATTGCGGCGGGCTAGATGCCCGCCGTTTTTTGTTCTGCTGACAAAATTAAACAAGCAAACGCTGGTGCCTTGCCATTGAACCAGCGTTGAAGCGTTCCGTGTACAAAGCGAGTCAGTGTTGGATAAATTTCCGCAATCAGTGATTGATGTGATGACCGGTGGAGGGGCCACCGTTACTTGTCTGCCAGTCAAGCTTGGCGAGACTCCATCGCAGAAAATCGCGTTTGACGGAGACCGCTGGCAGAGTGCGGTGTTTTTCCGGCTCGGCGGCAGTGAGTCTCAAAAAGATATCAGGCTGTTACGAAACAATGCCAAGGCCTACGCGGTCGGGATCGAAACCGACATCATTGAGCACGCGAATGCATCAGTGGTGATGCTGCGGCTGCAACTTTTTATCCAACCGGATGATCCACTGATTGGTGAAGTTCTGCTGACGCCCGGTGGCGCTGAAACCCACTACGAAGTCCTGGGCTTGCTGGGGGAACAGGAAACCCTGACCTGGTTTTGCTCTGATCAGGAATACAACTTAATTCATCAGCAACAACAGCCACTGTCGGATGAATGGCGCAAGGAATTTCTCGACCTGCGTGCTGAGTCATTCAAGCGCGATGCTATTCTCCGGCTGGCCGGCAAATACAGCGCGCAGACAGCGTTTGCTGAGATTGTCTCGAACTACGGATTGCGCTAGCGGTGATCCGTTGTCTGGTGCTCGGGTGTATGTTACTGGTGGCGTTAGTCGCGCACGGTGCGCCGGCGGCACCGGAGCTGCAATGGACACGGGCGATTGATCGCGATGATGCAACGTCGCTGTGGGCACTGATGCCGACGGTGGAAATCACCATTGGCAACGAGAAAGGCAAGACAGCGCTGATGGCGGCAGCCAAACTTGGCGACCGGAAAATGCTTGATGCCCTGATACACCGTGGCGCAGCCCTGCAGCGACGTTCCAAAACCGGTGGCACGGTGCTGATGTATGCGGTGCTCGGCAATAATATTGAGATGGTGCGCTACCTGTTTACGCTGGATGACGTCGAGCAAAGTACCACCATGATTGATGCCCAAAGCACCAATGGCTGGACTGCCGCGATGATCGCCGCCGCAAAAGGCTTTGATCAAGTACTTGGTTTACTGGTTGAACAAAATGCAGATCCCTGGCTCGCTGATGGATATGGCTGGAGTCCGCTGATGCGTGCGATTGACAACCGCCACCGTAACGTTGTGCGCTATCTGCTGGGCTTGCCCGATGTCTCCCTGAACAAGCAGAACGAAAACGGCTCGACGGCTCTGCATGTTGCTGTATTGACCGGCGATGTGGAATCTGTGCGACTATTGCTCAAGCGAGGTGCTGATCAGATGATTCGTGATAAAGCCAATAGAAGCGCGCTGGATATTGCCACAGAGATGAAGCTCACCGGGTTGATTGCCGCGTTAAGTGAAGGGAAGTAATTTGTTATGCTGCAACTGAAGCCGAACTGCGAGTGCTGTGACCGGGATCTGCCTGCGAACTCGGAAGAAGCGATGATATGCACGTTTGAGTGCACCTTCTGCACGCGCTGCGCGAATGAAAAATTCCAGCTGGTGTGCCCGAATTGCACCGGCGGGCTGGTCGTGAGACCGGTGCGACCGGCCAGCCTGCTAGCGAAGTATCCGGCATCTACGGAGCGCTTCATCAGGCATCATGAGTAATCCGTGCTTACGCCGGTTTTATGGGGCTGTGGGCGTAAAGCGCTTTACATAGTGATCCACTGAAGTACCGAGCTGTCGCTTGAATGCGCGTTGCATTTGTTGTTGATCACTGAGGCCGCAACGGGACAGTACCGAAGCTAACGGTAGACCCGCTGAAATCAGCTCACAGGCCTTTGCAACCCGGGTTTTTTCAACAAAACGCTTGGGTGATGTTTGCAGCTGCGTACGAAATCGACGCGTCAGCGTGCGTTCGGTCATGTTGCAGAATTCTGCCATATGCTTAACCGACCAGGACCTGGTCGGATGCTCGGTGACAGCATTGACTAACAGCGACATGGCATCGTTACTTCGCATTTGCAGGTCAACAATTCCTGCAAATTGACTTTGGGTGCCAGGCCGCTGCATATAAACCACTAATTCACGGGCGACACTCAATGCGCATTCACCGCCGTGGTCGTTTTGGATGATGGCCAGGCTGAGATCAATTCCGGTCGACACACCGGCCGAAGAGTGGATGTTTCCATCGCTGACATAGAGTTGATCAATGGCCCAGTTTACGTCGGGGAATTGCTGCTGTGCCTGCGTCCTTCGGCTCCAGTGCGTGGTTGCACGGCGATTGTTCAATGTCCCTGAGTTGGCGAGTATCAACGCACCTGAACATACCGAAATTAATCGGCGGTCAGGTCGATCGGTCCATTGTTTCAATACTTGCATCAGTCCGTCGTTTTGCATCGCCACATCTATTCCGTCGCCGCCGGGTATCAGCAAATCACTGGCATCGCTGTTTAGTGATACGGTGGCGTCGGCGCCTAGTCGCAGCCCGCAGCAAGCGGTTACCGGGTTGCCGTCCAGGGAGACGAAGCGGGTCTCATAGAGCGCTGAGCCGTTATCGTAGGCGCTGCTGAAAGCCTGAGCAGGCCCGGCAACATCCAGCAGGTTCACGTTGTCGAACAGGAGAAGATCAATTTTACGCATAATTTGTCCATTTTTGACGATAAAATGTCATTTCAGACAAGCTGATCACGGTTAACGTATCACGGTCTGAGGTCTAACAGGATTGAGTATTGATGTTGAGCCGAAATTTCATGTTGATTGTGCTGTCGAGCGTGGTGCTTGGGGCGCCCATGCCTATGCTGATTTTGCTGGGTGCGCTGGCGGGCGCGGCCTTAACACCGATACCGGCGTTAGCGACACTGCCAGCGTCTATTCAGATTCTTGCCGGTATAGCGGTGGCGATTCCAATGTCGGTGTATATGGGCCGATGCGGGCGGCGCAACGGATTTATTGTCGGTGCGGGGCTGATGGTCGCCGGTGGTTTGCTGGCTGCGCTGGCGTTGCTTATGGAGAGTTTCGTCGTACTGTGCATAGCTCACTTAATCCTCGGGGCGGCGCTCATATGTTTCAATTTTTTCCGCTTTGCGGCGGCTGAATCGGTACCAGAGCATTGGCGTGCAAAGGCTATTTCGTACATGCTTGCGTCGGGACTGATCGCGGCCTTGATCGGGCCGTTGATTTACACACATTTCAAAGACGCTCTTTTACCGATACCTTTTGCTGGTGCCTATCTGGCGTTAGCCTGTCTGGGCCTGGTTGGCTGCCTGCCGTTGCTGGCCATGGGGCGGATGTTGCCGGCGAGTGAATCCGTGCAGTCAGATTCGTCAACGCCTTTGGAGACAAAGTGGCAGATTCTGACTCGCCCGCCGGTGATGCTGGCGATTTTATCAGCGGCCTGTGCACAAGCAGCCATGGTGTTGTTGATGATTCCCACACCGTTGGCGATGGAAGCCTATGGTCATGAGGGGACGCATGCAGCAGATGTTATTCGATGGCACGTTATTGCGATGTTTGCTCCCGGATTTTTCACCGGTAGCCTGATTCTGCGATTCGGTTGCATGAAAGTGATCACTGCGGGTTTTGTACTATTGATTGCTGCGGCAGCAGTCGCGACTTACGGGGTGGCTTTATTGCATTTTTACCTGTCGCTGGTGCTGTTGGGAGTTGGGTGGAATTTTGGATTTGTCGGCGGAACCTATCTATTGCAGGCGGCACTTGATGAGCGTGAAAAACCACTGCTACAAGGGATCAATGACACCTTGCTGGCGATCGCATCTTCGCTGGGTTCACTGTCGGCAGGCGTGTTGTACGCCGGTGTTGGTTGGTCGGCACTGGCCGCAACGACTATTGCGGTACTGGTGATAGTGTCGGTGGTGTTCATGATCGGAAAAAGAAACATCATCTCCCCATGAGTGTGTTGCGTTATGTCTTGTGCGTGACGAGGTGCTGTTGCTGCTCATGGGCAGTGTCAGGGAATCTCTGACACTGCCCGCTAATGTCAATGCACCGCGTCTCTATGCGGCCCGGGCCAGATAATCTGATTGTGAATGATCACTTGAATCAAGCTTGAAGGATGAGACCAGACTGGTTAGTTCGTGCGCCTGGCCTTTGAGGTTGGCACTGGCCGCGGCTGCCTGCTCAACTAGTGCTGCGTTTTGCTGGGTTAAAGTGTCGATCTGATTGATTGCTTTGTTGACGCCGCTGATGCCATCAGACTGATCTTTACTGGCTGTCGCGATATTGCTGACAATACCGGTCACCTTCTCAACGCCGGCGACAATTTCGTCAAGGGAGTTGCCAGAGCGATTCACCAGTTCGCTGCTTTCATCGACGCGCTTGGCGCTGTCTTCTATTAACTCTTTGATCTCCTTTGCGGCGGTGGCGCTGCGCCCGGCCAGATCGCGAACTTCACTGGCCACAACCGCAAACCCGCGACCCTGATTACCGGCACGCGCGGCCTCAACCGACGCATTCAGAGCAAGCAGGTTGGTTTGAAACGCGATATCGTTGATGACGCCGATGATGTCGGAGATCTTTTTGCTCGATTCATTCAGGCCGTTCATTGCCTGAACTGCCGTCTCCACAATCACACCGCCCTTGCGCGCTTGCTCCGACGCGGATTGCACCAGTTCATTGGCGTTGGAGGCGTTGGCCGCGTTTTGTTGCACGGTGGTGGTCATCTCTTCCATGCTGGATGCAGTTTCCTGCAGATTCGCCGCTTGCTCAACGGTGCGCTCACTCAGGTTGATGTTGCCCTGGGCAATGTCCGCAGAATCGGTGCTGACATTGTCAGCAACGTTTTTTATCTCGGACAGCGTCGTTTGCAATCGGTCGAAGCATGAGTTCACTGCGGTTTGAAGCGTGGCAAACTGACCGCTGAAGTTACCGCTCATGCGATGAGTGAGATCGCCGGCTTCCATTGACGTCATGGCGTTGAGTGTGCGCTCAAGGACATCTTCAATGGTACGTTGCAATTGCTTTTGTGCGGTGATATCCGAGGCATACTTGACGACCTTGATCAGTTTGCCGTCGTTATCCATGATCGGGTTGTAGGAAGCCTGGATCCAGATTTCGTTACCGCCTTTGCCTCTACGCTCGAATTCCCCTGCCTGGTACTCGCCTCTTCTCAGGCGCTCCCAAAAATCACGGTACTCGGCACTGTTAGAATATTCCGCCTCGACAAACATACTGTGTGGGCGGCCTTGAATCTCGTCAAGCCGGTAGCCCATGGCACCGAGAAAATTCTCATTGGCCGACAGAATAGTGCTGTCCATGCTGAATTCGATCACGGCCTGTGATTTGTTTATCGCGTCAATCTGCCCGGTGAAATCTGCGTTTCTGGTGGCTTGCTCGGTGATGTCAGTCGCGTATTTAACGATTTTGATGGTTTTCCCGGCGCCGTCTTTGATCGGGTTATAGCTGGCCTGAATCCATATTTCCTTGCCGCCTTTGGCGATCCGCTTAAACTCCCGGGCAACAAATTCACCACGGTTCAGTCGCTCCCAGAACTGGCTGTATTCGTGGCTGTTTTTAGCTGCAGGGTCGACGAACATACTGTGGTGTCGGCCGGCGACCTCTTCGAGCGAGTACCCCATTACGTTCAGGAAGTTTTGATTGGCCGTGATGATCGTGCCATCGAGATTAAATTCGATCACTGCCTGTGAGGCATTGATTGCCTCTACCTGGCCAGCGTAGTCTGCGGTTTGAGCCTGCGCGGCGGCGAGAGCAGCCTTAGAGGTCGCTTTGCGGTAGAGTCCGCTGAATCCGTTTCCCATTGCAATGTCCTTTTGCGATTTCAGGTAGTACCCATCGGGCGAAATGACAGATTGATCGATCAGGGCGTTGTTGATCGATCTGGAATCTCCGGTCCGATGATCCATTCAGACGCAGCCACCACAGGCGAACAGCCCGGTGAAAAATTCCGTAATTTGTTGTAAATGGCGTCTCAATGCGGCATTTCTTTAATTTATCTGCACCGGCTACCGGCGAATTGAACGGGCGTAACAACGGTGCCGGCAGGACGCTGGGAATACAGAACCACAATGCACAGGAGCAACCGGGAAAGACACGAGCCTGGAACTGCGGGGCTCCGGTTCCGCCAGGCTGATCGCTGGATTTCTGCCGATCTCCCATGGCTGTCGGTGATTTTGCCGGAGAAATGCCGAGGATGAGCATAATCCGCATCCAGCCAGCGGCAATTTCCCGTAAAAATGATCAGTGCTGACAATTTTTGCGATATAGTCCCAGATGAGGAAAGGCCGTTTACATTCAGTGCCGGAATCCGATCGAAATGTCTCGATAACAAACCAGTGGCTGTCCGCGTCTGCGGAAAAGGTACCGGGCGGGACATTGCTGGGCAACTTCAACAGGAGCATTGCAATTGAAAGTGACAATATCTAAACGCACGCTGCGCGCCGGGGCGATTATCGGCGCCTTGCTTGGTGGTTTGCTTACAACGGGCATCGGCCACGCCGAAAAAGTGTTGCGAGTGAATATGCACTCGGATCTAAAGATCGTAGACCCGATCTGGACTACCGCTTATATGTCGCGGAATTACGGCTATATGGTCTATGACACGCTGTTTGCGATGAATACCAAAGGTGAAGTTCTGCCACAGATGGTAGACACCTACAATGTTTCTGAAGACGGCCTGACCTACGATTTCACTCTGCGTGACGGCTTGTTGTTTCATGATGACCAACCGGTTACCAGCGCAGATGTCGTGGCCTCTATTGGTCGATGGGGCGCAAAGGATGCCATGGGTCAGAAGATGATGTCCTTTGTTGCTGAGATGACCGCAACAGACGACAAGACCTTCCAATTCAAATTAAACGAACCCACCGGCCTGATCATTCAAGCACTCGGTAAACCGTCATCTAACGTGCCTTTTATTATGCCTGCTCGAATAGCCGCCACGCCACCTGGCGAGCAGATTACCGAGTACGTGGGTAGTGGGCCCTATGTATTCCTAAAAGACGAATGGAAGCCGGGTAACAAGGCTGAGTTCGCCAAATTCGAAAATTACGTCCCGCGTGATGAGCCGGCAGACGGTCTGGCCGGTGGCAAGAACGTCTACGTCGATAAGGTGGTCTGGGTTGTTATTCGCGATCAGCAAACCAAAATGAACGCCCTGTCGAAAGGCGAGATTGACGTCATTGAATCACCGGCACACGACTTACTGCCGCTGATGGAGCAGGACCCGAATATCCAGTTGGTCGACCTCAACCCCTTTGGCAATCAGTACACCTTTCGATTCAACCAGCTTCACCCTCCGTTTGACGACCCGAAAGTCCGGCAGGCATTGCTGTATGCATTTGATCAGGAAGAATTCCTGTTAGCTGCCATTGGTGATGAAAAATACTTCAAGCTTTGCAAAGCCATGTTCATCTGCGGAACACCGATAGCCAGTGAAATGGGTTTCGAAGATAAGCTCGAAGGTAATCTGAAAAAAGCCAAAGAACTAATCGCTGAGTCCAGCTACGACGGTACCCCGCTGATCCTGATGCATCCGACCGATCTGGCTGTGTTGGAGCCACTGCCACCGGTAGCCAAAGACTTCATGGAGAAAATCGGTTTGAAAGTCGATATGCAGGCGATGGACTGGCAGACGCTGGTTGGCCGTCGTAATAAGAAAGAAGCACCGGCTGATGGCGGCTGGAATGCGTTTATCACCTCGTGGAATTCTGTTGATAATGCCAGCCCGCTGACGACGCCGTTTTTGAATGCTGCGTGCGATCAAGCGCTGTTTGGGTGGCCGTGTGATGACAAAATTCAGGAGTTACGTGATGAGTTTGCACGTGAGCCTGATGCCGGCAAGCAGCTATCTATCGTCGAGAATCTGCAGAATCGCGTCTCTGAAGCACCTACGCATGTCCACCTGGGACAGTGGTATCAGCCAACCGCGATGGGCAAGAATATCTCCGGCGCACCGGTATCTCCGGTTGTTGCATTCTGGGGGTATAAGAAAGACGAGTAGTATTTTCTAAAACACCATACGGTTGCGGCGGTGTCACTGCCGCAACCGTGTTGTGTCACTCACCTACCTGCGTAAACACTCATGTGGTCACACCTGTTAAAGCGAGTTCTCGCCGTCATTCCTGTATTGCTGGTTGTGATGGTGATCGTCTTTCTGATGCTGCGCCTGACGCCGGGCGATCCTGCAGCAAACATCGCAGGAGATGCGGCAACCTCAGAGGATATTGCCAAGTTGCGTATCGAGCTTGGCCTCGAAGAACCGCTGCCGGTACAGTTCGGTATTTACGTCAGCAATCTTTTACAGGGTGATTTCGGCGAGTCTTTTTACTACAAGCGCCCGGTCATAAGCATGATCGCCGACGGCATCGAGCCTACTTTATCGTTGGCGTTTTTTACCATAACACTCGCCTGCCTGGTGGCAGTGCCGCTGGGCACTCTGGCGGCCTACCGTCATGGCACCTGGCTTGACCGGATGGTCATGGGTTTTTCCGTGGTCGGGTTCTCGGTGCCGGTGTTTGTTATCGGCTATTTGCTGATCTATTTTCTGTCGGTGAAGCTGGGCTGGTTTCCGGTGCAGGGGTATCAGCACATCAAGGAGGGCATCGGAGGGTGGGCTTACCGGCTGGTGCTGCCATCAGTCGCTTTGTCCGTCATCTTTATCGCATTGATTGCGCGTATGACACGTACCAGTGTGCTGGAGGTATTAAATGAAGACTACATCCGTACTGCCAGAGCCAAAGGGTTGCCCCAGTCAAAAGTGCTGTTGAAGCACGCGCTGCGCAATGCTGCCGTGCCGATTGTGACCGTCATTGGCATTGCTATCGCCATACTTATCAGCGGCGTTGTGGTGACCGAGAGCGTGTTTGTGATACCGGGACTGGGCTTATTAACGCTCGATGCCATTCAAGGCCGCGACTACCCGACGGTGCAGGCGTTGATCCTGCTGTTTTCGGTGGTGTATGTACTGATCAATCTCATTATCGACATTATCTATACGATACTCGATCCCCGAATTCGCTATTGACAAGAACGTAGATAAATAACGTGTCAGCTACTATTATTTCCGAGGAATCCGCCGAATCGGTTGAGCTAGTCGACCAACCATCGATCTGGTCGCGATTGATCAGGCATCCCAGTGTTGTGATCGGTGGCGTACTGATCGCATTGATTGTGTCGCTGGTACCGGCAGCGCCGTTAATCACCACACTCGACCCCACCGATATCAGCCCGCGCAATCGCAACAAGCCCCCCGGTTTTGAAACCGTGCACCGTGATGACGAAGGCACCAAGTACACAGTCGTAGCCCATATGGGTACTGACAAACTAGGGCGTGATGTGTATTCACGCGTGATTCATGGCGCTAAAGTGTCTTTGATCGTCGGAGTGTCTGTTGCCCTGATTTCTATCAGTATTGGATTGTTTACCGGTATGCTTGCCGGGTACTTCCGGCTGATCGATGCGGTGGTGATGCGGGTGATGGATGGGCTCATGGCGATTCCATCTATATTGCTTGCTATAGCACTGGTGTCGTTGTCGGGTGCGTCACTGCTGACGGTGATTATAGCGATTGTTATCCCGGAGATTCCCCGGGTGGTTCGGCTGGTGCGTTCGATCGTACTGACGATTCGCGAAGAGCCCTATGTTGAAGCGGCGATCTCTGTGGGAACACCGACCTGGAAAATTCTACTGCGCCATGTGCTGCCAAACACCATAGCCCCGTTAATCGTGCAGGGTACTTTTATTTGTGGCTCAGCCATATTGCTCGAAGCGATTTTGAGTTTTCTGGGGGTTGGGGTACCCCCGGAAATACCCACCTGGGGGAATATCATGGCGCAGGGCAGGGACCTGTTCCAGATTTATCCGCACAGCATATTTTATCCGGGAATATTCCTGACTCTCACGGTATTGGCAATCAACATGCTCGGTGACGGGCTGCGAGATACTATTGATCCACGTATGTCGAAAGAAATCTAGATGACCACGACCGAACAAGAGCCAGTGTTATCGGTGAGCGGTTTAACTATCGACCTGCCGCGTAACGCAGATCGCAAGCACGCCGTAGAGAATATTTCCTTTGATGTTGCACCGGGTGAGGTTGTTTGCCTGGTCGGCGAATCAGGATCCGGCAAGTCAGTCATTGCGTTTTCTGTGATGGGGCTGCTGGCCTCAGCGCTTCAGGTATCCCGTGGTTCTATAAAGTTGCAGGGAACCGAGCTTACCGAACTCGACGACGATGCGATGCGCGCGCTGCGTTGTACCCGCATGGGCATGATCTTCCAGGAGCCAATGACGGCACTGAACCCGGTGATGAACTGCGGCGATCAAATCGATGAAGTATTGCAGGAACACACTGATCTATCCTCGGCGCAGCGTCGAAGCAAAGTGCTGGCGATGATCGAGCAAGTGCATCTGCCTGATCCGGAGCGCATGTACAGCGCCTACCCGCATCAGCTGTCCGGTGGCCAGCGTCAGCGCATTATGATTGCCATGGCCCTGATTCTGGAACCGGTGGTATTGATCGCTGATGAGCCAACCACAGCACTCGATGTCACAACCCAGGCGCAGATTCTACAGCTGATTCGTGAGTTGCAGGCTGAGCGGCAGACCGGTGTATTGTTTATCACGCACGACTTTGGCGTTGTCGCCGAGTTGGCAGACCGTGTCGCTGTGCTAAAGCAGGGACAGCTGGTGGAATTCGGCACCACGCAGCAGGTACTGGCCAATCCACAACACGCCTACACCAAGATGCTGATCGCTTCGGTTCCGCGTCACGAACCTCCCGTGCGTCGTGTCATTGCTGATGACGCTCCAGTGGTTCTGCAAACAGAGAACCTCGCCAAGCGCTATGTCTCATACGGATTCGCCGGTGCTAATAATGTGGTCGATGCAGCGGTAGATGTATCCATCGAAATCCGTCGTGGTGAGACACTGGGTATTGTGGGTGAGTCCGGCTCGGGTAAGTCTACTGTCGCGCGATGCATCACCTGGTTGATTGAATCGTCAGACGGGAAAATCTGGCTTGCCGGTGACAACATCGCAGAGTTATCAAAAGAGCAATTGCGCAGTCTGCGGCGTAAGGTGCAAATAGTGTTTCAGGATCCATACCGATCTCTCAACCCCAGGCGCACTGTCGGGCAGTCAATTATAGAGGGGCCGATGAATTACGGTATCAGTCATCGCGAGGCGATTGCCGATGCGCGTGAGCTGATGCAATTGGTGCAGCTCGACCCCGACGGGCTTGACCGATATCCGCATCAGTTTTCAGGGGGGCAGCGGCAGCGTATCTGTATTGCCCGTGCATTGGCGATGAAACCAGACCTGTTGGTGGCGGATGAAGCAGTATCTGCGCTGGATGTTTCTGTACAGGCACAGGTTCTTAAGCTGCTGGAAGAGATTCGTGACCGCATGCAACTGGCTATGTTGTTTATCACACACGACCTCCGTGTTGCGGCTCAGGTATGTGATGTCGTCGCAGTGATGTCGAAAGGACGGGTGGTTGAGTACGGACCAGCACGTGAGTTGTTCAACAATCCTCAACATGAATACACACAGGCGCTGTTCGAAGCCGCCCCGGGTAGACATTTTGAATTCGCGCGCTAGCTAGTGCCCATCCAGAAACAAGCGCTACTGCGTACCACTCAGACACGCCATCTTTTGCCGACCACATGTAGTTACTTAAGAACAACTAAGCGCCTACCACAGGTAGTTACTTAAGAACGACTAAGCGCCTACCTGTGGTAGGCAAAATCTCACGCACCTGAATGATCCTCGCGACACCCTGTATCTGGATGGACACTAGCTACCTTGGTCTTGAAATATAGATCGCAAGTCAGCTCCAGCACCTGCCTGAATCGTAAATCAAAACAACGGACAGCTGCCTGGTTAGTAAGTAGCCGCGAAGCTGAATGTGCCGTTCAGGACAGTGACCGTTAGGTGTTATCCATTGTGGCGATACAACGGTCGGGTCAGGCAGGTCGGGCCACCCTCACAGCCGATGCATAGTGCGTCACCGGAGAAAATCTGCACATCGATACCGGCGTCCTGAAGTGCGCGTTTGGTGTCGGTAAATCCGTCAACCATAATACAGCGCCCGGGGGCTGTGGCCAGTACATTGGTGCTTAGTGTGCCGCTGCGGATGAATTCCTCATAGCTTGCTTCGATAAGCTGATAGCCGTATTCCTGTAGTAGTTCGTACAGGCCCACCGGCAGCAGTGGTGCACAGATCAGCGCCTTGCGTGTGTCGACCAGGCTGATCAGTGACATCAGGTGAAGGCAGGCTGACTGTCCCTGGTAATACGGCAAGTCATACTGACGAGTGGTTATATTGATCGATTTCATGATGTCTTTTATCTGGTCACAGCCGGCCTGATTAGTTCGAAAGCCGCGGCCGATGGCGAGCGTGGAATCATCTATCCAAAGGGTGTCGCCGGCCTCGGCTGTTGCCTGCGCGGTGATCCGGCCTATGACCGGTATGGTGTGTTGCTGGTAGAAGTCCTGATGCAGTTGCTGCTCCCCCTGTCGAAGCTTTTTGCCTGGCGACATCAACACCGCACCTTGTGGCGTCAGCAGTGATGCATCGTAGGTAAATACCGCATCTGCGATACCGTGATCATCGTTGTCCATGTTGATCACCTCTATCTGCTGCTGTTGTAACAGGTCGATAAAGGTATCGTGTTCGGTCTGTACTGCAGCAGCATTAAAGCTGGCACCGTAGTGCCAGAGGGCAGCATCGGCGGTGAGCAGGGACTCACCGGGGCGCCGTACAGCAACGCGCTTAAGCGCAGCTGTCATCGAGGAGACGCCGTACATTATTCGTTGCCCTGAACCCGTTCGAGGTGGTCGGCATCGCGATGCATCAGAGACAGGGCATCCTGCGTGGTAACAGCGGTGCAAAATTCACCGTGCAGGCTTGCGATGGACAGTGCGTGCACCAGGTCGGGATCGTAGTCGGTGCCATCGATACCGGTGCTGTTCATGGTGGCGCAGGCATCGTGCACCAGGTAGGTGTCGAATCCCATGTTGCCTGCCATGCGCACGGTGGTCTCAACGCAGACGTTGGTAAAAAAGCCCGCGACGATCAAACGCTGGATACCGGCGCGGCGCAGATCGAGCTCCAGAGACGTGCCGATAAAGCCGCTGTTGACGTCTTTCACGACAACGATATCGTGATCCGCCGGTTCCAGGCCGGGCAGTTGCTGACCACTGTCCAGGGTGATTTTCAGTGGTGAATCTGCCTCGCGGGAATTGTGCCGGGTGAATGCGACCACACCGCGGGTTGCACGCCAGTCGTCCAGCAGGTTTTTAATTCGCTCTTCTGCGTGCGGGTTGTTACGCCGCCCATTCCTGCCGCCGTAGTAGTCAACGTTGTTGACGCCTTGCTGCACGTCGATCAACAACAGGGCAGTGCGTACGTCGAATCTGGCAATCATTGGCGGTTTACTCGATTTCTTTTAAGGACTCTGTTTGGCTCTCATCATACAATGGAAATTGAAGCGTTGAGAATTGTCTTGTTATGCGAATAGCGGCCTTACTGCGGTATCGGCGTAGGCAGGTAACCGGAAGCACTACGTGATTAAAAATCTCGAATTGAAAATACATCCGCCAGTGGTGGCGATGCTATTCGCTGCGGCCGGCTGGTTGGGCTCCCGACTGGCGTTTGGTGGCGAGCTGGTGCTGCCGTATCGCAAAGTACTGGTTGTGATGCTGGTGCTCGCCGGACTTGTGGTCGCGATGTCAGGGCTGTTGGCGTTTGTGCGCGCACGTACCACTGTAAACCCGAAAGCCCCGGAGCGCAGCAGTGCCGTTGTCAGCAGTGGTATTTATCGATACACCCGCAATCCGATGTACCTCGGCTTTGTGTTTCTATTAACTGCGTGGGCAGTGTATCTTGGCCACCTTGTTCCGTGGCTATTGATACCGCTGTTTATGGTTTTCCTGACACGTCTGCAGATACGTCCTGAAGAACGTGCGCTGACAAAATTATTTGGTGATGAGTACCGCGAGTACCGGCAGCGTGTGCGCCGATGGCTATAACGCTGATGGTCGTCATTGCGCTGACTTCCCGTGATGACGACAACCGTCAGATCCTGCCGGTTTATTAGTGCCCATCCAGAAACAAGCGCCACTGCGTACCAGTCAGGCACGCAATCTTTTGCCAAACACATGCAGTGACTTAAGAACAACTAAGCGCCTGCATGTGGTAGGTAAAATCTCACGCACCTGAATGATCCTCGCGACACCCTGTTTCTGGATAGGCACTCATCAGAGAGGGTATTACACGCTCTGTGAAAGTCACCAGTGACAGGACCGCATAGCGCGGAACCGTTGGTAGATTCTACCAATCGGGTTCCGGCTATGGTAATTGCCTGTTGCGTTAAACCACCGATACTTTCATTGTGATTTCGCGCTCACGCACGGGCGAGCGGCGGGTATTTGTCAGCTTAGCGTGGCGAGTAGACCGGCCATGAGTTTGCCACGCTCGATCAGGCTGTCTATTTCTATATGTTCGGTTAGGGTGTGCAAGCCTGCACCACGAACGCCGAGTGAATCCAGCGTCGGTATGCCCATCGCGCCGGTGAAGTTGCCATCAGAGCCGCCGCCTGACATGGCAGGTGGTATATCAAAGCCCAGGTCTGTGGCGATTGCGGCGGCGTGTTTGTGCAGTGCTTTGGTTTGCTCATTGGGCTCCCAGACCGGCCGAGTAACACCGCGGGTCACGTGAAATCCGGCGTCGGGGCTAGGAGAATTCAGTGCCAGCATTTTGCGTACCCCGGCGTCTAGATCCTGCTGTCGCTTTGCCATTGACAGTGCTTCTGCGGTGCAGAGGTCGGCAACACAGTTAACCCATTGGCCTGCGTGCACAACTCCCACAGAAAATGTGCAGTCGTCGCTGGTCATCTCTTCGATTTCGAGAATCCGTTTTGCCATTTCCCGGATAGCTGATTTACCCAGTCGCGGGTCGACACCGGCGTGTATCGGCACACCGATAGCATCGAGGTTAAAGCGTGCTATTGCATAGCGTCCCCAGGTGACACCGCCATCGGCACAGGCGGGCTCCGGTACCAGGACATATTTATTGACTCGAGCAGTCGCTTCGATTAGCTCGCGGGTGGATGGTGTGCCGACTTCTTCATCGGGAGTAAACAACACGGTTATAGGCAGTGGTGTCTCTATGCCGCTTTGTGTCAGTTGCCGAATTGCTTCCAGTGACAGGTAGTTACCGCCTTTCATGTCCTGTATGCCGGGCCCCCAGCACTTATTGCTCTCGCGTTTGAAGGGGAGTTTGTCGAGTGTGCCCAGCGGATGTACGGTGTCCATGTGGCCGGAAATCAGAATTCCCGGTTGCCCGGCGTTTGTGTGCGGAAACTGCGCCCTGATGCTGTCTGCGAAACCCATTCGACCGGCAATGCGCTCAACGCGCGCGCCCATCGCGATAAGATCGTAGGCGGCGAGATCCATCATTCTGTTAACTGCCGCGGCGTCGAAGGTAGGGCTTTCGCATTCTATCCAGGGACGCAGGCCGGCCAGCATTTGCTCTTCGTCGAACGGCAGTTGATTGAAGTCCATAGCGTTATCCAGTAAGTGCGGTGCGTTGTTCGATCAGTTTTGCGTAGATTGAGGCACCGACCGGTAGTATTTCTTCGCCTAGAAAGAAACCGTCATTGTGCAGCGGCAGGGTGCCTTCATGACCGACGGTACAGTAGGCACCGGGGATCACTCTCAACATGTCGGCAAAATCCTCTGAGCCAGTGACCACATCCGCAGTCACTGCGACATTGTCTTTTCCGACAACATCGGCGGCAACATCAAGTAGCACTTGTGACAACGCCTCATCGTTTACCAGCACATCAAAGATCTCGCGAATTTCGATGTCGATCTCGATACCGTATCCACTTGCCATCCCTGCACACAAGCTGCGCATCCGATCACGTACCTTGTTGGCAAGCGTGGTGTCGAAGTAACGCATAGTGCCGGAAATTGTGCAGTCAGACGGAATCACGTTATAGGCTGACCCGGCGTGGATCTGCGTGACTGACAGCACCAGCGGCTGTGTTGGTGGTGTGTTGCGACTGACAACTGTCTGCAGTTGCTGAACCAGCGAGGTAGCGATAACGATCGGGTCTATCGACTGATGTGGCATTGCGGCGTGTGACCCTGCGGCACGAATGTGGATGTCGAAAAAATCTGCACCGGCCATTGCCTGCCCGGGTTTTACAGCCACCTTGCCGGGCTTACCGGTCGGGCTGTTGTGCATGCCGTATATTTCATCGCAGGGGAAGCGCTTAAACAACCCGTCGGCCAGCATCGCCCTGGCTCCACCAAGGCCTTCTTCGGCCGGCTGAAAAATAAACACAGCGGTGCCGGAAAAGTTGCGTGTCTCTGACAGGTAGCGCGCTGCGCCGAGCAACATGGTGGTGTGAGCATCGTGCCCGCAGGCGTGCATGACGCCGGGGTTTTTTGAAGCAAATGGTAAATTAGTTTTTTCATCGATTGGCAGCGCGTCCATATCAGCGCGCAGACCGATAGTGCGGCCGTCGCCATTGCCCTTTAGAATTCCAACGACACCGGTGTTGCCGATGTCTCGATGCGTTTCAATGCCCCAGCGGTTCAGATGCTCTGCGACAACACCGGATGTTCGCACTTCTTCCATGCCAAGCTCGGGGTGCTCGTGAAGGTCGCGGCGAATGGCTATGAGTTCTTCTGTGTTGGCAGAGATCTTATCGATGACCGGCATGATTTCCTCGCATTGTTGTAGGGCGTCGGTGGATGTTAACCAAGTCGTCAGGGTGCCGCAATTTTTACAGCGTGGTTGGTGCAGCGCTATCGCCTGCAGAAATTGCGTTGTTGTGGAAGCAATGTTTCTCACCGGTTTGAGAAATTGCCGCTGTGATCCCGAATTGCGTGTCAGCGGACAGTGTCATTGTCGGATCGAGATCGCCAAGTCGATTGTAAACTGCACTGGATATTCCGGTATTATTGCGGTCAGGGGAATCCGGCTGCTTTGGCAATTCCTATCGACAGCGTTGTAACACAGGTGCAAGCGATGACAACCCAGGGAGGCAAACCCAGCAGCCTCGAGAAATATGGCATGCTGCTGATGGGCGTGTTCCTGATCATTCTGGCAGGGGGGCGCTTTGTCACGCCTGCAGCGGCATTTCTAGCGCCGGTGTTCCTGCTGATGTTCACTCGTAACACGGGTCTCAGGCATGGTGCGATGGTGTTGTACGCCTTGCTGTTCCTGAGTCTACTGGTGCGGTTGCACGGCTATGTGCCGGAGCCAAAGCCGATCTTCCTGACAATGGTCGCGTGCTTTGCTGCCATCGAAACACTGCCGTATCTGATTGATCGCAAGGTATCGCAAAAACTGCCGACTGCAGTGGTGCCGTTTGTGTTGCCGGTGGTGGTGGTTAGTCTGGGTTACATCGTCTCGGTGGCACTGCCATTCGGGGTAGCCAATGGCGCGGCCTACACCCAGTCCGACAACAAAGAACTATTGCAATTGGCATCCTCCACGGGAATCCACGGCATCACCTTTTTGATCTTCTGGTTTGCCTCGACGATGGCGTCATTGTGGGATTCGGGGTTTGCCTGGCGTCGCTGCCGTAAGCAATTTTTACCGATGTCAGTGGTGCTGATGATCGTTTTTGTCGGCGGTGGCTACCGGATTATCTTTGCGGACAACGAATCAGGCTCTGTGCGAGTCGCTGGTGTGGTGGCTAATCAGTCGGCTCTGTGGCAATCGCTAGCGGCGGCGGATGTAGCCGACGCTGGCGGTAGCGGCACGCCCGACGAGGCATTACGCAGTGCAATCCATAATTATCAGCACGAGTTGTTTGCTCTAACCCGAAAAGAAGCCGTTGCCGGTGCACGGATTATCTCGTGGGCCGAGGCCAGTGGTATTGTGCTTGAGGCAGATACCGCAGGATTTATTGATCGTGCTAAAGCACTCGCTGACCAACAGGACATCTATCTGGCAACCGACCTTGCGGTGCTGGCGTCGGGTGAGTTCAGGCAATTGGTGTTTGACCCCGACGGCAATGTGATTGTTGATCGGCGTAGAGCTGACCGGCAAACAGGCCTGCTTGGCTTGAAAGGTCAGAAGCCACTTGAATCCATAGAGACCGGGTACGGTAATGTTGTCTTTGCCAGCGGACTGGATTTGCACTCTGCCCGGGCAATGCGGCAGGCAGGAAACACGATTGATCTGATTGTGGCACAAGCGAGGGACTGGAAAACCAGTGCACCCCATTTGAGCACCATGGCGATGTTCCGCGGAGTTGAAAATGGTGCGTCGTTGTTACGGGTTGTTGAATCCGGTCGCCTGATGGTCAGTGACGAGCTCGGTCGAGTTCTGGCACAGACGGATTATGAGCCCGACTCGTCGCAGTCGATTGTCGCGTCTGTCAGGCAGGGTGGACGCACCGCGTTATACAGCAGATTGTCTGATTGGTTTGCCTGGCTGTGTGTCGTGCTTGCAGCGCTGGTGTTGTACCAGGGAATATTCCGGCGGCGGCTGAGCCGGTAGCTGATTCGGATCTAAATGCAGTGCCTGCCAGGCGGGCACTGCAACGTTATTGCTTTGTAGAAATCCTGCGTCGTGCAGCGGAATTCTACGGTCGGCAGGCGACCTCTATGACCGCTCTGCCTCGTAAGGTTTTAGTCGTTGAGTATAAACGTCACTTTCATCACGACCCGATACTCCGTAACCTTGCCGTCGCTGACCAGCACCTTTTGATCTTTTACCCAGGCCGAGCTTATATTTTTAAGCGTTTTACCGGCCCGGCTGATGCCTTGATTCACTGCATCATCAAAGCTCTTGTTCGATGAGGCGATTATTTCCGTAACTTTAGCTACTGACATAACGGGGTGTTCCTCTGGATCAGTTAAGTGGGATGATTTCAGGGTGGGTACAGATCTCGCGATGCATTTGCATTTAGAGATATCCATGCCCCATCAGTAGACAACCGGGTACCGGGATGGTTTTTGTCTAATTGTAAAATCAACCCAATCCAGGGGTTATCCGGTCAGGAATTACTTTCCTGACTTTCGAAGTAGGCGTCAGTGCGGCGTTTGATTTCTTCGTTACTGAGTTTTTCGATTTCCTGCGAGATAATCCAGATGTGACCGTAGGGGTCAACCAATCGGCCGGACCGATGGCCATAGAATTGATCAACAATCGGGGCTTCCAGTTTGGCTCCGGCGGTTTGCGCACGACTGGCAGTGCCGTGGGCATCTGTGACCTGAAGGTTAATACGCACACTGGTGCCGCGCAGTGATTTCGGCCCTTTGTTGCCGAACTTTGGCATCTCTTCGGCAAGCATGATGGTGCTGTCGGCGAGTTTCAGCTCAGTGTGAATGATATTGCCCTGGCCATCTTCCAGTCGTGGCCCGATTTCTTCAAAACCAAATGCTGCTTCGTAGAATGTAATTGCCTCTTCGGCACGGTTTACCGTCAGGTAGGGCGTAATAGTGGGGCGCTCGGGCATATCGATTCCAAAGGTATGTGCCGGGAAAGGGGTTATCGGCGAGAGAAAGCCAGTCGCCGTTTATGGTACCCGAATTTATCGGCTTTTTGTGTGTGCGGCCGGTTCTCAGTCCAGGTCTGTTGTCATGGCCAGTGCCTGTGCGGCGAAGTGAGCCGGTACATCCAGTTCGGCGGCGATATCTTCGATGGTTTTTAATTCTGCTGCCTGCACGGTGTGGTCTGCCCGGGCGATGGTGCACAGATCGTTTATCACCTGATTGCGCTGGGCAATCGTGGTAACGGCCTTGGTCTGGCTGATACGGTCAGCCAGTGTAGCGGCCAGTTTATCGATGTTGAGGTCGTCATTGAAAGACCGCTCGCCAAAGAATTTTTCAAACACGGCAATCTCTTGTTCGGAGATTCCGCCGCTGGCATTGGCCACCGCAATGGCAGAGGCAAACAGCAGCCGGCGCATGCTCTCGGCGGTGTCGGTTCGACCTTCAAGGTAGCTTGGTTCCATCATGGTCATCAGTACTTGAACGCGGGTTTCGAGATCATCGACACTGCAGCCGTTTTCGGTTGCCAGTACTGAGGCGTTGTAGTGGTTGAGCGCTCGTACTCGCAAGGGGCTGAACGGGTGTGTCATGAACCAGTCTTCGGTGGGGGCTCCCTGTCCAGGCTCGGCATCGGCGACTTGCATTTCGTCGACCTGCTGCATGAATTCGTCGATGTTGAACTCTACCAGTTTGCCACTTAACCCCGACGCGAGCTTGAACAAGGCTCTTGCCACGCCGATTGGATCGCGGGCGCAATGTGCTCCTGCGCGATCAGCCGAGATTTCCGCGTAGCGTGACCAGGTAGTGAGCTGAAGCGCCAGTTTGGGGCTGGGGCGTGCCTTGCCGTTGAGCAGGTAGCCAATCGGAATATCGTGATGGCCGTACAGGTAGTGGCCTAGTTCGTGGCCGAGTACAAAGCGCAGTTCCGGACCTTCGAAGGCTTCCAGCAGGCTGGACGAAAACATAATAAACAGACGGCCGTCTTCGGGTTTGACGCAGGCGGCGTTAAAGGAAGGACTGGCGTAGACGTAGAGTTCGAGCGGTATGGTGACACCCAGTTTTTCGATGCAATCGTCGGCCATCTCGTGCAGCCATGGTGCCATTGAGCGGCTGAGACGAACTGAAGTGGCCAGTAGCCGGCGACGCGTGCCCATGGGGCCTTTTTCTTCACGCTTTTCAATCGCCTCGTTAATTTTCCGGACGTCGGAAACCTCCATCAACTGTCTGGCGATTTCGCGGTCCTGCCGTGATCGTAATTCGTCTGCGTTCATGGAGCGCTACCCCTGTATGAGTTATCGAGTTGCCTGCAGTGCGGTCAGCTTCGCAGGGCATCAATTTTGACGACTATTGTAACTTGTGCCTGACGGTGCGAGTAGAGGAAGCGTTATACTGGCAGGCAATTCGTTACGGTGCATTACATAGTGAGTGAAAGTAAATCTATATACAGTGACCTGAAGCAGCTTGGTCAGCATGTCAAGCCCCCGGAATCACCGGAAGAGGCGGTGCTGGAAACAGTCTCGAACCCGCACCCCGACGTGGATTTTTGTGTTCGATTCACGGCACCGGAATTTACCTCGCTTTGTCCTCTCACAGGTCAGCCCGACTTCGCACACCTGGTGCTGGATTACGTACCGGATGCGCTGATGGTCGAGAGCAAGTCGTTAAAAATGTATCTTGGTTCGTTTCGAAACCATGGTGCATTCCATGAGGCCTGCACCGTGGGTATCGCACTCAGGCTGGTGGCTGAACTCAGCCCAAAGTGGCTGCGACTTGGGGGGTACTGGTATCCGCGTGGTGGTATCCCGATTGATGTGTTTTTCCAGTCGGGTGAGTTGCCAGACGGAGTCTGGGTGGCCGATCAAGGGGTGCCCACCTATCGGGGGCGTGGCTGATCGAATTACAAGCACCAACGTGTCTGCTCAGTGCAGATTCCGGCTGGCAAGTTCTTCATTGACCCACTTCAGCTGGCGATCGACGTCAATCGTCAACTGGCTGGTTATTTCGAGGTTGCGATCTTCGTAGACATCAGTGCCCTGGTGTGACTGTGCCCATTGATCGATGGTCTGGTCACGGACCTTCAGCAGCCATTCAACCTGTGGTCTGAAAAGCTTCATGGTTGCGGTGATCCATATGTTGACCGGCCACGACGGATACAGCAAGTCCATTTCGAAATTGTCCAGCATTTGGATAACGTGCTCAGCGCTGTAAAAGGTCTCTCCTGTGACCCATCGGTTAGTGGAAAACAAACCAATGGGATAGCCTTTGGGGTCCATCGAGATGGCAATAATATGGCTTAGCGCGTCGTCGCCTTTCGGCCAGTCGGCATCGCCGGTATAGGGTGCTGGTGATACACCTGAGGGCATGCCTTTTGACCTTAGGAACGTGTGAAAGTGACCGTTTTCACCGTTGAGTCCCCGGTGCGCATGGTAAAAATACTGCGAGTAGGAGTCCCCGTCGTGAACATCGCCCTTGGGGTAGTGGTCATACTCGACAAATTGACCCTGATCGCGCAGCACCTCCCGAACGACGTTGCCATAGTTTTCGTGTTTTTGGAGTAATCGATAACAGCGGTGGATATCAGTGCCGGCAGTTAGCATGTCGCGCAGTTGCTGTTCAGGCAGAACGGACAGGTGTGATCTGTTAAATTTATTGTTTGTGCTCATCGGGTAACCAGTCTAAATCCAACAAGGATATGTTTCAAATCTTTGGGGCGGGCATGTCGGGCGGCTGGCCGGCAAACCCCGCAACCGCTGTCATCCCAGGAACCGCCCTTAACCCAGGCGCGCCCGGCGTTCGGTGTATCGATCCATTCAAAAACCTGCCCGGCGGCATCAAGCAAGCCATAGGGGCTTGGTGTAGATATAGACCCGACAGGCACGGTATCAAAGGGGCCGGAGTCGTGGCTGTTTAGGTGTCGGGCGTTAAATTCGTCCCCCCACGGAAAAGTCCTGCCGTCGTTTCCACGTGCGGCTTTGGTCCACTCGTTTTCCGTTGGCAGGTGCCATACTGTGCCTGTTTGTTTCGACAGCCATTTTGCATAAGCGTTCGCGTCGTGATAGCTCACCAGTACTACCGGGTGAAACTCACGGCCAACAGGTGGGCGCTGATCTACCCAGGCATGGCGACGGGTTCTCTGGAAGGGATGGACGAGGCCGTAGGATACCCAGGTGTCAGGATCGACGTCCGGTGCTGGATGCGCAGTGGCGGCAACGAACCGCTGGTACTGCTGATTGGTGATTGGTGTTGTAGTGATGCGAAAGGCATCGGTGCTAGCGGCGCTGCGTGGAGCTTCCCGATCATACCAGCCGGCGTCACGGGTCCGGCTGTGACCATACGCTTGCTCATCAAGTTGGTAGGCGTAGTCACGCTCGCGTTGATCCGAACCACGAATGAACTCACCGGCTGCAACTTCGACAGTGGCCGGCGCATGGAACGGTGATTCAAGCGGTTTCAGCGTTGTGGCGGAGCAGGCCGTCGTGGCCACGGCCAGGAGGCCAATAAGCCAGCATGAGTGGGCTCCGCGAACGGAGCCCATTCCAGACCGTGCCACTAGAGGGTGTGCCTGCTAGTTTTTAGCTGCGCAAGGGTTGCAGGGATTGCAGGGGTTGCAAGGATTACACGCCTTTGCCGCGCAAGGGTTACAGGCACTGGCCGCGCAAGGGTTGCATGCTTTAGCCGCGCAAGGGTTGCAGGCACTGGCCGCACAAGGGTTGCATGCTTTAGCCGCGCAAGGGTTGCAGGCACTGGCCGCACAAGGGTTGCATGCTTTGGCCGCGCAGGGGTTACAGGCACCGGCCGCACAAGGGTTGCAAGCCTTGGCAGCGCAAGGATTGCAGGCGTTTTTGGCCGCACAGGGGTTGCCGGCAGCACACGGGTTGAAGCCGGCTTGCAGCTCAAGAGTGTAAGCTGAAAGTGCCAGCAGTTCCTGCGAGTTCCAGCCCAGTGGTGCTGCCTGCATTGGAGCGACCATGCAGAAATTAACCATTTCGTCGACGTCCACTGAGCCGACGCCAGCCATTTGCTTGGGCATGGCTACTTCATGCGGGTAGGGTTCTGCGAATGTCGCATTCAGCAACGCACCACCATTGTGGCAGGAGTTACAGGACAAGCCATTGGTGCTCAGACTTGTGTCATTCCAGAGGCGCTTGCCGAGCGCTGCCTGGCTTGCGATTGAGTCAGTATCTATTTGGATGCTTGCCGGTCTTACAAATTGTGATGCCTTGATACCGCCAGCACCACAGGGGTTGCAAGGGTTGCAGGCATTGGCTGCACATGGATTGCAAGGGTTGCATGCTTTAGCCGCGCAAGGATTGCAAGGGTTGCATGCTTTAGCCGCGCAGGGATTGCAAGGGTTGCATGCTTTAGCCGCGCAGGGATTGCAAGGGTTGCATGCTTT
>CALKXD010000085.1 GCA_938003855.1 uncultured Granulosicoccaceae bacterium
AAGAACAACGACAAGCCGAACTTGCACTTGCGGCCGAGCAAGAAAAACAAGCCGCAGAAGCTGCGCGTCTTGCCGAAGAACAACGACAAGCTGAACTGGCTCGTGCAGCTGAACAGGAAAAACAAGCCGCAGAAGCCGCGCGTCTTGCCGAAGAACAAAGACAAGCTGAACTGGCACGTGCAGCTGAACAGGAAAGACAAGCCGCCGAAGCTGCGCGTCTTGCCGAAGAACAAAGACAAGCCGAGCTGGCTCGTGCAGCTGAGCAGGAAAGACAAGCCGCCGAAGCTGCGCGTCTTGCCGAAGAACAACGACAAGCCGAACTGGCTCGTGCAGCTGAGCAGGAAAGACAAGCCGAGCTTGCCAGGGTGGCAGAGCAACAGCGTCAGGCGGAAGCCGACAGACAAGCAGCCATAGAGCTGGCAGCGCAGCAACGGCAAGCTGAACAGCTTCGTGAACAAGAAGCCCAGCGTCAGGCCGAAGCTGATCGCGCAGCAGCAGAGGCATTGGTGCAAGCCCAGCGTCAGGCAGCCGAACGTGAACGCATTCAGGCCGCACAACGTGCCGCTGAACAGCGCAGAGCAGAGCAAGCCGCGACGTCAGCCCTGGCCGCAGAGCAGGCCAGACAAGCTGAGTTGGCCGCGGCCGCTGAGCGCTCACTGGCGTTAGCTACGGCCAAAGCTGAAGAACGCCGAGCGCAGGAGCTGGCTGCAGAGCAGGCCGAAACCCAGAGACGCATTGCTGAACGTAATCGACTGAGTAACGAACGTGCTCGGGCAGCCGAATTTGCGCGTAGTCAGGCGGCTAACCGTGAAGCGCAGCAGGCGCAAGAGCAGCTCATCATTGTGCCCAAGCCGAACACCATCAGCGATGCAGACTTTGACTATGTGACCGAGCAGTTCCATGGCCTGAAAACAGCGATTGAACAGCGTGACATTGCCAAGGTTATTGCATTGACTGATCGCTCAGGCAGTCGAATCCATCAGATGCTGCAGCTGTTCGAAAACAATGCTGGCGTTAAAGCAAGAATTGTCAATACAAGCTCGCGAGTAGCGGATGGTGTGGTTGTGGGCACCTTGAAAATTGAGAAGCTAACCAAGGCATCCGGTGCAGTGGTTAACGCACCTTCAAACCTTTCGTCAATAGCAATATCAAGTAAACGAGGACCAGCAGGCTGGTCCGCCATTCAATGGTAGCGCGGAGAAAATTATGCGTCGAACAATCCAGTCCAAGCTGACTTCAAGCCTAGTTGCTATTACTCACTTGGTGTTTAGCGTGCTAATGGTATCTCCTGGTTTAGTACAAGCCCAGTCGAATGATGTTGATCCGCCATTCATTGAATTAGAGCTCGTAGAAGAGGGCGTTAGCGGTGAAACCCAAGTGTTCTCGGCTACGGTCAGTGACAATGAGTTGGTGTCGTCAGTGACTTTTTTTTATCGCTTAGGCAGCACTGCCACCTACACAGCTGTACCGATGTCGGCAATTCAAGGCACGGACATTTACACAGCGTCTATCGATACTTCAAACACGGGTGCGACGCTGATTCAATATTACATGGAAGCGCGGGACGCGGGCGGCAATCGAACCGTGCAGGGCTTCGCTTTTGACCCGTTCGAGCGCGCATTAAATGAAGAAACGGCAGTTGCCTCCGAGTCGGTTGTGGCCGCTGCCCCAGTTGTACCGGTTGCCGCACCGCGCATGTCCACCAGACGAAAACTGATTTACGGAGCGCTGGGTGTTTTGGTTGTTGGTGGTCTGGCCAGCTCCTTGGGTGGTGGCTCATCAAGCAGCGGCGGTGATGAACAAGTCAACCTGACCATTTTGGTTGATCAGTTTCAGTAAGGAGAAAAACATGTTCGCTTTGCCAGAACAGACAAACCGTTTTTATTCGGCGCTTAAACGTACATCACTTGCTGGCTGTATCGCAGCCCTGATGTTGAGCGTGGCATCTTGCGAATCTGAAAGTGTCGGCACGATCAGTGGCAGTATTGGTACTGGTCCAAACATTCAAATGGGGCCGCCGCAGCCCATCACGCAATCCAGAGCGGTGGATCAAAATTCTCTGGTTTTAAAGGTGAGCGTTAATGGTGTTGACGTGCCAATGGACAGCTTTGATCCAGATACCGGTTTACGTGCCGGGCGCATAACACTGGATGCTGGCACCAGTAACACGATAGACGTGACTTGGTCTGAATCTTTTGTAGGCACAATACTCGATTTAGCCACAGCAACTCGTACCGTTGACATCGCTGCCACTCCGGATAACACCGCGCAAGTATTATTCACGCAAAGCGATTTTAATTTTAATATCGACGACGATCAGGATGATCGCTCCAATCTGCAAGAACGTAACGAGAATACCGACCCCTATGACGAGCTAAGTCCCGGTACACCCGTTGTGCAAGTGCCTGTGGTGGTGCGTTTTCAATTGCCCGACCCAGCTATTTTAGACAACGCCGACCTGCTACAAAGCCTGACTTTTGTTGCCTCGTTTAACGGTGAAGTGTTACCGCTAGCGCGTGAGGGCAATACCTGGATTGGCAATACCACAGCACCACAAAACAGCAGCGGCTTTGCGTCTGTCAGCGTTTATCGCAGCGCCAGTCGCAGAATCGAATTAGCACGGGCGCAGCGCAATCAGGACATCGGTGATTCAGCTGAGTTTAATTTTCTGGCAGAGAACTACGAAACGTCCAACATCGACGAAGATGGTGATGGTTTATCAAACCTTGAGGAAGTTTTGCAAGGATTTAACCCGCTTGATTCAAGCGACCCTGCACCAGACCCTTGTGAAACAAGCCAGTTTGCTATTGGCTGCACCATTGATACCGATGGCGATGGTGATGCCGACAGTCAGGAGACTGAAACTGCTGATACCGATGGGGACAACATACCTAATTACCTCGAGTCCTCCGACATAGACCGAGACGAAGATGGGCGCAGCGAAGAGCGCGACATCAATGATGAAGATCCTTGCATTCCATCGACCAACAATGTGCGTTGCCAGAACCTGCAACTGGATACTGATGGTGATGGTAAGACTGATGTAGAAGAGGGCACTGGTGATCGTGATGGCGATGGTATTCCGGACTTTCGTGAATCATCGGAAGACGATGCCGATGGCGACGCAGAGACCGATGAATTTGATCCGGCCAACAACGACCCATGCATACCGCAATCGAGCGCCCAGGCGTGTCTGGTTACCACGAACGATTTTGATGGTGACGGCAAAACCGATCAGCAGGAAACCCTGACACTCGACAGCGATGGCGATGGCAAGCCCGATTATCAGGAATCAGTGCTGTTGGATAACGACGGTGATAACCGAGTCGATGAGGCCGACCCGGACGACGATGACCCGTGCATACCGTCCACCAGTAACACTAAGTGCGCCGAGCTTCAAAACGATACCGACGGTGACGGTAAAACCGACGTTGAAGAAACACTGACTTTGGATTCTGATGGCGATGGCATTGAGGACTACCGCGAATCTGCCACTTTCGATACAGATTCTGACGGTCTCTTTGACGAAGAAGACATCGACAATGACGATGCGTGTGTTCCATCAACCGCTAACGCCAGTTGTCAGGCAACGGTGGACAGTGACGGCGATACTCGCCCTGATGTTACCGACAATTGCCCGGCTGACCCCAACACCGATCAGGCTGATCTTGATGGTGATGACGTTGGTGATGTGTGTGATCCCGATGTCGACGGCGACGGCGAACCTAACGCTGCCGACAACTGTGAGTTCATCGCTAACCCCGATCAGGACGATGCCGACGGCGACGGCGATGGCGATGCTTGTGATTTGGATAACGATAACGATGGCTTTAACGATAACGCCGATAACTGCCCGTTAATTGCCAACCCAACTCAACTGGACACCGATTCTGATGGTGATGGCAATGCGTGTGACACAGACGATGATGGTGATGGTGAATTGGACGGTGCCGACAATTGTCCACTGATTGCCAATCCAGACCAGGATGACAGCGATGGCGACGGTGACGGTGACGCATGTGATCTGGACAACGATGGTGACGGCGCGCCGGATGCGTCTGATAACTGCCCATTAATGGCCAACCCGTTACAGGATGACCTTGACGGCGATGGCGACGGGGATGTGTGTGACCTTGACGACGATGACGACGGTGAGCCAGATACCACTGATAACTGCCCGATAGATGCCAATCCAGATCAGGACGACACCGATATGGACGGCGATGGCGACGAGTGTGACCTTGATGACGACGACGATGGCGAGCCGGATACCACTGATAATTGTCCATTGATTGCCAATCCAGACCAGGATGACGGTGATGGCGATGACATTGGTGACGCTTGCGATCTCACGCCGTAACCCACGCGATTAGGCGACTTACTTCAAAGTTTTTAGCCAAGCCCATCAATTCTTGATGGGCTCCTCACACGCTTTGCGCACCGGTGCTCGACGCAAGACGTTCAAATGCGCAAGACTGCGTCCATGAGACTTTTCCACATCACGCTATGCCTTGTGTTTGCTGGCATCAGTAGCTCGCTGAACGCTGCATCGCTGGCACCGATCGAACGTATCGTGCCGTACCACGATCAAGACTACGGCTTTCAATTAGCCATACCGGAAAACTGGTCGCGCATCTACGCTGCGGAAGACGAGCGGGATGAAGAGGCTGCAGAGCCAGGCTATGCGCTCGGATTTGAATCACCGCGTTCTGGTGAGCACGATGTATTTGCAGATTATTTGATGGTAGAGATCCTGCCCGGCGCTCAATCAGGTGCGTTTGAAAGCGATGGCACTCATACCAAAGTCGTGATAGTGGATGGGCGGGTTGCTGTTACCGATCGAATCCAACTCGATGGGTTTGACATCGATGGAAACAAAATTGATTTGGTGGTTTTTCAGGCTGAGATTGTTGAGCTTGGGTTTACCGTTGGCATTTTTGCCA
>CALKXD010000086.1 GCA_938003855.1 uncultured Granulosicoccaceae bacterium
CACTCCGCCTGGCTTGCGCCAGACAATGGCGATGCTGCCGCCTCGCTAAACGGCATCGGGCTACTGCTGGAGCAGATTCAGCCCGACCATCTCGAAGCCCAGTTACTGCGAATCCGCAGCAACCGCTGATGGCGGAGGGGACTCATCCAGCGGCGGCAGAACAACAACACCACACCGGTCTTATCACGACTCGCACAACCCCCAATGCGGAACCGGTCGTTACAACGCAGGTCAGTCTGCTTCACTGAAAAGTCATTGACCAACAAACCGTCTGCGCAACGCTATATCATCGGGGTGACTCAGCCGGATATCGTCAGTAGTATCGCTGCGAGTTCCCCCGGGCGATTGATCGCAACCATGTGATTGGTTTCTACTTCGTGATAGCTCCACCTGGAAGACGCCTGCGCAGCACGTGCCGCACGCCAGAAAGCCGAGTCGTCCGGCTCTGTGGCATCAGCGACTGCCTTAATGTAGGTGAGCGTGCAGTCGTGCGCTTCAAGTGGCAACAACATACTGACCGGCTCTGAAAAAGTAGCCGCCGGCTGACTTGATCTTCTTGGAGTGAACCATTCATCGTCGGCCGGATCATCCATCGCACGACTGACTGGATTCATCACCCACTGCTGACCGATTTGCATTGTCCTGACACGGCCGGAACCACGCAGATCATTTGCGCTGTTGCCATCGGCTGGCACAAACGCATCAAGGAAAACCAGGTGACTGACCCGCTCTGCGATATGTTTCAGCGCACCGCTGATCACCATACCCCCATAGGAAAAACCCACCAGAACGATATCGTTCAAATCTTCGTAGAGGATTGTGTTGACGACATCCTGAATATGTGTGGTCAGGTTAATTTGCGGACTGGCCAGATGCGAACGCTCACCGATGCCAGTGAGACTGGGAGAGTATACGTCGTGACCCGCACCACGCAGCAGCGGCCGTATTTTCCGAAAACCGTGCGCGCCACTCCACGCCCCATGAACCAACACTATCGTCGCCATTCTCCCCCCTTTTTACAGATCTGTAGACATTTATCAGTGTATCAGAACCCGGCCCGCTTGCACTGCGTTGATCTATACGCGCACCGGTCTGTGGACAGACGCAACACTACTGCAAGCTCTGACAATAACGCTGAAACCACAGCACGACCCCGCTCGCCAGCGCTGACAAAGAGCCAGAGGTAGGCTTTTTTACAGCCGGATGTTGCCTGAACTACCTTGTGTGGTAATGCCTAAGGTGGATTATCGCCTGACGCTTTCCTGTAGCGGGCTATCCATTCGCGACTGGTGGCATCGGCCAGCTTGCTAACACCGGGCCTGGCAACACCTGCTGCTGCAGTATCAACCCCAAGGCATGCCAGTATCCGCCCCAACTCCCTGGCCGGGTTAGCTGAGAGCGATTCATAGGTGATGCGCAGCGGATCAATTTTCTGTTCGGCAAACCACGCCTGCCATTGCAGATCATACCCGGACACCTCCTTGAAGGCAGCGTCGATTCTATCGCGGTTGTATACAGGGGCCTGCGGTGCAGACAGGCGCTCTAGCTCGCGGCCGTCGGCCCCTCTGTGCCACAAGCCGGTTTGCCCGGCCATCACCAGTGACACTGCTTGTTCAACTTTGTCGAGTCGGGTCAAATGCACAAAGCAGATACGACCAAACGCGGCGGTCAGCAATTGCGTATCGCCACGTTGCTGTGGATGCAATACCGCCATTTTACTGATAAAGAACGCAAAGCTGTGCCCTTGCATGCGAAGGCCAAAGACGCCGGTGCCGTTTGTCCCTGCAGTAATCGCCGCATCTACTATTTTTTGTAACGATTCCTGCTCTGACAACGGTGCGGGAACGGTCAGGTTAAGCGCCCTGAGCCACGCAGTCACTGAAGGCTTGTGAAAGTACGACTCGGGTTTCCCGGCGACCCCGCTGGAAGCCAGCAGACTGCACAGTAACGTACTACCACTGCGCGGCGAGGTACATAGAATATAGCTGTCATATTCAGCCACTGGCAGATCCTTTGTGAACAGCGCATCAGCAACCGGGCATTACGCGGTGTAGCCACCCGGCCGGTTTTCACCCTGACATCGACAGATTGAAAGTAACTAAAATTCTGTTTTAATACCAGAGGCGTCAGGCCATAATGGATTCACTACACGCCGATGCTGTCTCTGCCAACACACGGGCCAGCCATCGAGTTAAGTAAATCACTGTGGGGAAACGCAATGACAGACGCTATTGAAAAAAGACCGTTTGGCCGCACCGGTCACCTTAGCAGCTTTACGCTTTTTGGTGCAGCAGCGTTAAAAAACGTTGATCAATCGGTGGCAGACAAAACGCTTGACGTACTGCTTGAATACGGCGTCAACCATATTGATACCGCACCCGGCTACGGGCTTGCCGAAGAACGCATCGGACCGTGGATGGATAAGCACCGCGGTGATTTTTTCCTTGCGACCAAAACCGCCCTGCGCGAAGGTCCGGCTGCCCGTGAGGAGCTTCACCGCTCACTGGAACGGCTACGGGTTGACCAGATCGATCTGATCCAGCTTCATGCACTGTACCATCCCGATCAATGGGACACCGCCATGAGCGACAATGGCGCACTAGCCGCTTTGGTCCAGGCAAAAGACGAGGGATTAGTAAAGCACATCGGGGTGACCGGCCATGGCTGGACCATCGCCGCCATGCACAAACGCAGTCTGGCACATTTTGATTTCGACTCTGTTCTGCTGCCTTTAAACTGGGTTTTCTACAACAACGAAACCTACCGTGAAGAGTTTGACGAAGTACTGGAATACTGCCGCCGCAAAAACGTTGCAGTGCAGACCATCAAAGCTATCGCCAGAGGCCCCTGGGCGGGCCGCACAGAAAATTACAACACCTGGTACCAACCACTTGAAGCACAGGCCGATATCGATCGAGCAGTACACTGGGTGCAGTCATTTGACGGGGTTTTCATGAATACTGTCGGTGATGTCAAGCTGCTGCCAAAGGTGCTAGACGCGGCAAGCAGATACACCAGCCAGGCACCGACCAACGCGCAAATGGACAACCTGCAAACTGAATCAACGCTCAGCTCTTTATTTGGGCTGGGCGTCTGACAAGCACGCTAAAACACTGATTAGTGCCTATGCAGAAACAGGGTGTCGCGAGGATCATTCAGGTGCGTGAGATTTTGCCTACCACATGGAGGCGCTTAGTTGTTCTTAAGTAACTACCTGTGGTCGGCAAAAGATTGGTTGCCTGAGTGGTACGCAGTAGCGCTTGTTTCTGGATGGGCACTAATTAACCCACTTACTTTTCGCGATCTCTGCGGGCAGTAGTACTAATGACGGCTCCCGCTGCACACAAGCAAACTCAGGAAACCAGACAGTGGCCAAGCCTAAACGCAAAGTGATTATTACCTGCGCTGTAACCGGCGCAATTCATACCCCGAGTATGTCGCCGCATTTACCGGTCACACCCGATGAAATCGCAGATGCGGCAATCGCCGCAGCCAATGCCGGTGCCGCCATTCTGCACTTGCACGCCCGCGACCCTGAAACCGGCCAGCCGACTCAAGACCCGGAGGTATTTGGCAAATTTCTACCGCGCATCAAGCAATCGACCAATGCTGTTGTCAATATCACCACCGGCGGCAGCCCGCACATGACAGTGGAAGAACGCATGCAACCTGCCGCGGTATTCAAGCCGGAAGTCGCATCTCTGAACATGGGCTCGATGAACTTCGGTTTATACCCGATGCTAAATCGGTTCTCGGAGTTTAAACACGACTGGGAACGCCAGCATCTGGAAAATTCACGCGATCTTGTGTTTAAAAACACCTTCGCCGACATTGAAACCATTTTGCGCATCGGCAATGACAACGACACCCGCTTTGAATTCGAATGCTATGACATCTCTCACCTGTATAACCTGGCGCATTTTGTCGACCGCGGGTTGGCGAAAACGCCGCTTTTTATTCAGTCTGTTTTCGGCTTACTGGGTGGCATTGGTGCCCATCCGGAAGATCTGATGCACATGAGGCGCACCGCTGACCGCTTGTTCGGCGATGCCTACCAATGGTCGATTCTAGGAGCCGGGCGCAATCAGATACCACTGGCATCACAGGGACTGGCACAGGGCTCTAACGTGCGTGTCGGTCTTGAAGACTCCCTGTGGATAGCACCGGGTGCACTGGCACAATCCAATGCTGATCAGGTCAGCAAGATCCGTCAGGTGATAGAGGGATTATCGTTCGATGTGGCAACACCGGACGAGGCGCGCGCTATGCTGCACCTGAAAGGCGCTGATCAGGTGGCGTTTTAGTTAACCCGTCACCCTTGATAATTTCACCAGACAAAGAAAACCATAACGATGACAGAGACAACAAACAAGGTTACCGATTTACGCGTACTGGTTACCGCAGGGGCCAGCGGCATTGGCCTGGCCATCGCTGAGACATTTGCCAGCCAAGGCGCACGGATTCATGTCTGCGATAACTCAGAGCAGACACTGGGCGATTGTCGCTCGGCACACCCGGACTGGGGCACCACCCTTTGCGACGTGTCTCAGGAGGATCAGGTTGCACAGTTATTTAACGATATCAGCAATCAACTGGGCGGGCTGGATGTACTTATTAATAACGCAGGTATCGCCGGACCCACGGGTGGCATCGACGAACTATCCAGTGACGACTGGCGACAGACCATCAACGTCAATCTCACCGGGCAGTTTTACTGCGCACGCCTTGCCGTGCCTATGTTAAAGCAATCTGACAATGCCTCTATCATCTGCCTGTCATCAGTCGCCGGTCGCCTCGGCTATGCGTTTCGCACGCCCTATGCGGCGACCAAGTGGGCAATAATCGGTCTGGTAAAAAGCCTCGCCATTGAACTGGGTCCGGACGGTATCCGGGTTAACGCGCTCCTGCCCGGCATCGTTGAAGGGCCACGTATAGAACAGGTCATTTCCGCTCGCGCAGAGGCAATGGGCGTCGCCTACGAAGCAATGGAGCAGGAGTACATTGAAAAAATCTCTCTGAAAAAAATGGTCACCGCGCAGGATGTCGCTAATCAGGCGCTGTTTCTGTGCTCGCCGCTGGGGAGCGGGATATCCGGGCAGCCGATCAGTATCTGCGGTAACGTTGAATATTTATAAGCCGGGGTAGTCACAGGGTTTGGAGCCGTTTTATCTTGTACGGGTTACAGCAACCCGGTATCGCTACTGCTCCACAATAGCTTATCCAGCAGCCTGATAACTAAGGATTCACAGCGATACAAAACCGTGCTTTCTTTCTAACCGGCCGCCCAGTCTGTGGCCTACTATCGAGCCTCCTACAGTGGATAATAAAACGGCCTTGATTGCCGGTGCTACCGGTGCCATTGGCGCAGCTGTGGCAAGCGAACTCAGCCGCAACCGACAATGGTCCGTGTATGGCTTGTCTCGCAATGCACCAGCCAGCCCTTTACCAAACGTACACTATATAAACACAGACTTGTCAAACCGCAGGCAATGCACCGACGATCTCGCGTCACTGAAAAACATTACCCATGTCTATTACTGCGGGCGTGCCACCCACGCCGAGCAAGTACTGGAAGATACCGAATCAAACCTGCAGTTATTGAGTAATCTTTTGCATGCTGTTGGCAACGCCACCCGACTGGCGCATGTCCACCTGGTACAAGGCGGCAAATACTACGGCGTGCATGTCGGGCCTTTCCCAACTCCGGCAAAGGAACAGCAGACAAGAGCACCAATCCGGAACTTTAACTACGATCAACAAGACTTCCTCAGTGCCGCATCACGACAAGGCGGATGGACGTGGTCGGCATCACGGCCCAATACGCTGATTCACTATTCACCGGCAAACGCCCGAAATCTGGTCAGCTCCATTGGCGCATATGCCGCGCTGTGCAAAGCCATGGGCGCGGCACTGGATTTTCCCGGACCAGATCAGGCCTACCACAGCATCACACAGGCCACGTCACTCGATCTGCTGGCGCGCGGAATTGCATGGATGAGCACCACAGAGCACTGTGCGAATCAGGGATTTAACATCACCAATACTGATCTATTCCGCTGGAGCTCTCTATGGCCAAAGATCGCCAACGCCTTTGACATGCCAGCCGGAACCGTCAGACCAATGCAACTCGGCGATGTGCTGGCAGAACGGCAGTCATTGTGGCGACAGATCTGCGAACAACACAGTCTGAAGCAGACAAACCTCGGCCAAATAGCGAACTGGGGCTACCTCGACGCTACCCTGATTAGAACCTGGGATGAGATCTTTTGTCACAACAAAGTACGCTCACTGGGCTTTCACGACTGGGACAACAGTGAAGAAAGATTCATGCAGATACTGAATCAATACCGCAGCAGCGGATTCCTTCCTTAGATATAATATTTCGGGCTTAATCCGTACAACATTTAGTGTCAGCAAAGTGCCCAGAGCCGACTATTTACAGGACATTTTTCTGATACGAAACGAAGTTTTCTGATATCAGCCAACCATTATTGCACCAATACGCAATCTCAGATTCGTGGATATGAATATCTTGGAGAAGTGTGGCAAACACAGAATTCTGTAGATCACTTTCACTGTTGTTCGTAGACATATG